>JAIYDY010000117.1 GCA_027487245.1 Hyphomicrobiales bacterium | reverse complement strand
CGTCCTTGGCAGCCATTGTCTACTCCTCTTGGACTTTGAATGAAAAAAGCGGGGTCAGGCAGTGGCCGGGTTCAGCCCACGATGCCCATGATGTCGGATTCCTTCATGATCAGGAGATCCTGGCCATCGATCTTGACTTCGGTGCCGCTCCACTTGCCGAACAGGACGCGGTCGCCCTTCTTGACATCGAGCGGAACGAGCTTGCCGGCTTCATCGCGAGCACCCGAGCCAACGGCGATGATCTCGCCTTCCTGTGGCTTTTCCTTCGCGGTTTCCGGAATGATGATGCCACCCTTGGTCTTTTCTTCGGCGTCGATACGACGAACGACCACGCGGTCATGCAGCGGACGGAACTTCATGGATGTGTTTCCTCTGCTCTTGTGAAGAACAATGAAGGGCCAGATGGCCCGGGTCGTTAGCAGTCTCAGCAGGTGAGTGCCAGCGAGTGACCGGGAGATAGGGGTGGCCCCGGCTTGAGTCAAGGACCGCCGACGCCGACAAGATGATTCCGAGCGGCGAACGGATGGTCGCGGATGGCCACCGGGCATGCCGGAAAGCCGCCAAAAGGCCGCATCGGGTAGCGCTTCGGGGCCGCATTCCCCCGCAGAGCAGGCGCGTCGACAGGCGCGCGGTCCGCTTTGGCGCATGCTGCGCAATCCCGGATCCTGAAAAATTGGTTAATGGCGGCGGTTCCGCGCCGCTGGTCAGGCCCCGGCAGGAACGGTCCCCGAGAGCGCAGCCGCCAGGTCGCCACGCGGCAGGATGCGGATGCGGGGCAGCCCGAGCCAGCGCGCCATCAGCGCCAGTTCGGCAGCCAGCGGCGCGATGATGCGCTCAGGTGCAACATCCGGCTCGCCGTGGCTGGCGAGCACCGCCAATGTGCCTGCCTGCCGATCGGCCTTGAGATCGAGCCGGGCGACAATGCGTTCACCCAGAAGAAAGGGCAGGACGTAATAGCCATGCTGGCGCTTGTGGGCGGGCGTATAGATTTCCAGCCGGACGCGCACACCGAACAGTTCCTCGGTGCGCTCGCGCTGCCAGATCAGCGGATCGAAGGGTGCCAGCAGTGCGCTGGCTCCGATGCGGCGCGGCAGCCGCGCCTTGTGCCACAGGAAAGCCGGACGCTCCCAGCCGCGCACCGTGACTGGCAGGAGTTCGCCAGCCTCGACCAGGTCGGCAAGGCGGGCTCGCGCATCCGCCACATCAAGCCGGTAATAGTCGCGAAGGCAGCGCTCGGTGGCGACACCAAGAACTGCGGCTGAACGCCGGAGCAAGGCCCGCTGCGCATCAGCAACAGACGGTGTCGGCGCATCGATGATGGCCCTTGGCAGCACCCGTTCGGTGAGGTCGTAGACCCTCTCGAAGGCACCGCGACGGGTGAACGTCGTCACCCTTCCGGCCCAGAACAGCCATTCGATGGCCCGCTTGGAATCCGACCAGCCCCACCAGCCGCCCGCGCCTTTTCCAGTGGCCTGACCGGAAAGCTCAGAGGCCGCCAGCGGCCCGCGCACTTCCACCTCCCGTGCGACCTGCTCGATCAGATCGGAGCGCTCGCGGCCAAAACGGGCCAGCCCGGTGTAGATGCCGAGCCCGCTGGCCGCCCTTGCCATGCGCCAGCGCAGCAGAGGCTGCAACGAAACGGGCAGCAGGGAGGCCTCGTGGCCCCAGTATTCGAACAGGCGGCGCTTGCGTCCGCCATAGGCCAGGGCATCGAGATCTTTGGTCTCGTAGGCTCCGAGCCGGGAGAAGCCGGGCAGGGTATGGGCGCGGGCAATGACGTTGACGCTGTCGATCTGGAGCACGCCGAGCGCATCGGCCATGCGGGCGAGTTCGTGCCGCGACGACAGACCGCTGGTAGAGCGCGCCTCTGAACCGGCACCGCCGAAGCCCTGTGCGGCCAGGGCGATGCGCCGGGCCTCGCGCAAGGACAGGGTTCGTGAGGTCATGGCAGTCCGGATCGGCAAGGGGACAGGCGGCTGGCAGCGAGATCAAACGATCCCACGCCTTTGCGGGTGCGGCAAGGCCAGCGTGCCGATGTCGGAACTGAACGGCACGGGCTGATGCAGGTCAACATCGGGGGCGCTGATCCGGGGCAGACTGATGGCGCGATCACAACGCCGAGCCGGCCCAAGGAGGCCTTGTCCATGACCCACGCTGCCAGCCTCAGGAAGATCACCTTGCATCTGGCCCGCACCAAGGCCTTTCCGGACGGATCAGCCCGGCATGGCTACGAGTTCGTGGCCCCGCTCGACGAGAGCGGCCACATCGTCGTCGAAGGCTGGCGGGCCCAGCGCAATGCCTGTGTGGTCCACCGCTTCTGGGGCTCCGAGCCGCAGATGCGCGGCACTCTGGTGCATCGCGCCGGCGGCACTCATGGCGCGACCTGGGGTTTCGACTATGACAGCGCGACCGACAGCGACGACGAGGCAGGCTACCGTTTCGGCGACCATGCCTTTGTGCCCGGCGAGTATGTCTCGCTCGCTGACGCCGAAGGCGAGCTGCACACGTTCCGCATTGTCTCGGTGAGCGCTCCCTGACAGGGCCCCGCCCTTGGCGGCAGGCGGTGAAAGCCGCACCGCCTCAGCGGCGCGCCAGCGTGAACGCGCCGAGCACGATCAGGGCAGACCCTGCAAAGGTGTAGAGCGTCGGCACCTCGCCAAACACCGTGAACCCGATGATCGCCGCCCAGACCAGCGAGGTGTATTCGGTGGGCGCAAGGCGGGAGGCATTGGCGCGCGAGAAGGCAAAGGTCAGCAACAGGTGCCCCGACGTGCCAAGCAGGCCCGCCAACAGGAACATGGCAAGGTCAGATCCGCTTGGCGATGACCAGAACCACAGCGCGAAGGGCAGCAGCAGGACTGCGGGGCCCCAATTCTGGAACGCGACGATCGTGGCGGGATGCTGGTTCACCGCCAGACGCCTCAGCAGGATGATGTTGAAGGCGTAGGCGAAGGCCGAGAACAGGGCTGCGATCACGCCGAGCGTGGAGCCAGTGACGCCCTCCTGGAGCTTGGGGAACAGCATCACCAGCATGCCGACGAACCCCGCTGCCAGCGCCAGCAGGATGTTGCGGTCGAGCTTCTCCTTGAGCAGGACCACGCCGAGGACCGCAATGAAGGCCGGGGCGATGAAAGACAGGCTGATCGCTTCGGCCAGCGGCAGCTGGCTGATCGAATAGAAGAATGAGCCCGCTGTCAGCACGACCAGCGGCACCCGCAGCAGATTCGCCCGGATTTCGGGGCCAGTCGGCTTCGGCGGGGCAAGCCAGGCCAGCGTTGCAAGCGCCACTAACCCGCCCATGACGAAGCGCAGAAAGATCGAGACCACCACCGGATGGGTGTGCATCTGGCCCTTGACCACCGCATCCATGCCGGTGAGCAGGAAGATGCCGAGCGTGGCCATCAGCACCGGCGGCATCGCCGCCACCCGTGCCATGAGACGTGCCACCGGCCCGCTCACGGCGTGGCCGTCATGGCGAGACGGTAGTGGAATTCCTCGGTGTTCGAGATGTCATGCAGCAGGCGCTGCTCCGGCTGACGGACAAAGCCGGCCTTCTCGTAGAACCGGTGTGCGCGGAGAAAGCGGGTGTCGCTCCACAGAAACACGGCGGCGGCGCCTTCAGCCTTGGCGACACCGAGCACCAGACCCAGCAACTGGCGGGCAAGACCTGTCCCGCGCAGACCGGCCGTGACATAGAACTTGTGCAACTCGACTGCGCCATCCGCCGGCGTGGCACAGATGCAGGCAGCAATGGTGCCCGGCTCGCCCTCCAGCACCCACATCCGCGTGCCGCGGCCAGCGGCCCAGGTGGCAGGAGCCGCCAGTTCGGGGAACTCTTCCGGGCAGAAAAGGCATCCGGGATACTCGCCAAAGCAGGCCGCGATCAGCCGTGCCAAAGCCCCGCCATCGGAATCACGCACCGCGCGTACAGCATGGAACCCGGTCAAACTGGCCAAATGACTGCTCATGCGCCCTGATAGAGCGCCGGGCCGCCCCGGTGAAGAGCGGCTGACGCGTGGCCTCCACACCCGCAATGCGCGCCATGCATCGACCGCGGGACACATGGCGCTTCCGGTCATGCAGGCGGACGCCTTATGGTCGGATCCGCACAAGCAAAGCAGCGCGCAGGATCAGCATAGGCAGAGCATTCGTCGCTGCAGAGCAGGTCATCGCATGATGCGCCAACGAAGGACGGTAAACCGCGGCCATGGCAACGATTTGTTGTGCCCTTTGTGGGACAGCTTGTTCCTGATCTTTCCCCGGGACAGCTGTACTCATGCTGCTTGCAGCCACCTTTGCCATCAACTCGGCCATGAACTTTGTTCTGGGGCTGTTGATCGCTCGCTTCCTCGGGCCCGAGCAGTTCGGGCTCTATGCGCTTGGCGCAGCCCTGATGGTGTTGATCTACGCGGTGGCCATCGACTGGCTGAAGCTGTCGACCATGCGGTTTTACTCGCTGACCAAGCGCGCAAATGACCCGACCATTCGCGCCACGCTCGATGCCATGGCCGCGCTCAGTGCGCTGGCGCTGATCGGCATCCTGATCACCGCCATCGTTGCCGGTGTCGATCTGATGATCCCGACAGCCATTGCCAGCGCCGCCGTGGCGGCTGGCGTGCTCGGCGGCCTGTTCGACTACCAGCAGGCCGTCGCCCGCGCCCGGGAGGAAGATGCCGTCTATGCGCGGATGGTGATCATCAAGAATGCCATGGCATTCCTGCTGATGGTTGGCGGAGCCTGGTGGCTGAAGGATCCGGCCCTGGTCCTGGCGGGTTCGGCGCTGAGTTCACTGGCGGCGCTGATCTCGGTCAGGCGCGCACTGGCCGATGCGCCGCTTTTGCTCAAGGGCATCGACCGCAACCATGTGCGCGTCTTTGCGGCCTATGCCTTTCCGCTCGTCGCGACCAACGTGCTGATGCTGACGATACCCCTGCTCAACCGCTCCTACATGGCCTCGGCCTTCGGGCTGGCGGAGGCGGGCTATTTCGCGCTGGCCTCCGATATCGGGGTGAAACTCCTGGCGACGCTCGGCACCACACTGGAAATCATGCTGTTGCCGCTGGCTGTGAAGGCGCTCGACCTGGACGGCATCGATGCCGCCCACCAGCAGATCGCCAAGAACCTCACCGTGATCATCGCGTCGAT
>JAIYDY010000091.1 GCA_027487245.1 Hyphomicrobiales bacterium | reverse complement strand
CGTATCTGGTCAAGCCCTTGTCGGATCAGTTTGCGCGCGCTTTCAGGGAAAGGTGATCACCAACGCGGCGGAGGGACAGCTGGTATTGAACTGACCCATAGAAGCGGCCCGGGGAAACTGAACAGCGCCGATAGGTGGGATTTCGCCTGAACGCGGCCTATGCTGGCCGGGAGCAGGAGATATCATCGCGATACGAGCGAGGCGGAACCACACGCAAGCATTCAAGGCGAAGGTGGCGCTGACGGCGATCCTGGGCGAGAAGACGCTGAGCGAACTGGCGCAGCCGTTCGACGTGCATGCCAACCAGATCAAGCGGTGAAAGGACCAGCTGCTGGAGGCGGCTGCCTGGGTGTTCGGCGGCGAGGCCAAGGCGGAAGCCGCGCCAGCGGTCGACCTTAAAGACCTTCGCGCCAAGATCGGCCAGCTCACGCGGGAGAAGGATTTTTTGGAAAGCGCGCTTGCGAAGACCGGTCTGTCGCCGAGCGCAAGACGATGATCCACCGTAAGCATGATCTGCCGGTGAGCCGGTGTTAACAAGCGTGGAAGCTTGACCACTTTCGGCCTCCCGCTCTGATCCCGGCAGGAAAAATTCGTTAGGTCTGGCAGTCACTTAATGGATCCTCGGCGGGGTCTTGTTTCGACGCCTGTCTGGGGTCAAATGGCGCGCCGGTTCACAACCGCCGGCCGCACGGCAACCGTCCATGGCTTTCGGGCGTCGTTCCGAGATTGGGCATCTGAACATGCCTATCCTCGCGGCCTTGCGGAGCGGGCATTGGCCCACACCATCAAGGACGCAACCGAAGCAACCTATCATCGCACGGATCTTCTCGATCAAAGGCGCAGCATGATGGACGCATGGGCAAAGTGGCTGGCCGCTTGAGGCTGTTTTGGTCACCAGCAACGGGGCCGTGAGTTGCGGCGCCACGATAACACGGTGCGCCCGCAGGGCTTGCTGGGATACAAGCCGCCGGCGCCGGAGGTCTTCGTACCAGCCATGGCCGCGCGGACATTTGCGCAACCCCATCCGTCGGCAAGCCGGCCACCGCCCGCGCTGGCGTCGAGGCGTCAATGCACCAACAATTCATCCGGACTACTCAGTGGGCCCCGATCACCACCAAAGCGTCTCACGCGCGTCATCGGGATGTCATGTGACCCATAAAAAGACTTGGTCTTGCCGACCCAATCACAGCCTGAGATCCTTGTCTGGATCGACGGCACGTCATGCGGAAAGACGCCATGCCTGTTGTCAAATTGTCGCTCGATCAGGCTGTGGATGCCAGCGCAGAACTTGTCTTGCCGGTTCCAATCGATACACCCGAGCAACGTGTGTGCGACATCGACGTGTCCGGCTTTGACGTGAGCCACGGCCGGGCTCTGAACAGTGGTCAGCCCGTTTTGCGCCTGCGCCTGCGCGCCGGCGTGTCCGGTGAGGTCAAGTTGGTGTTCGATGAGCCCGGAACCGCATTTCCGGGATGGGCATTTGTGCCGAGCGGAGGGCCGCATGAAACACCTTCGGCCGAACTTGCGAGGTTGATCGAGGGTGTGGCGCCATTCGACTTACCCCTGCCGGAACGTGTCGAACGCATTATTCGTCATATCGAGGAGCGATTCACCTATGGCGTGCGCGATGTGGGACTTGCGGACGATCTGGAAGCCATGCCGCCGCTCGAATGCGGCGTGCACAAAGGAACCTGCGTCGACACGCACAGTTATGGTGTCGCCGCCTTCCGCGCGGGCGGCATTCCGGCTGCATACATAAGCGGCCTCTATTTTGAGGAAGGGACAAGGGTCGGCAGACCGGGTCATTGCTGGATGGCGGTCATGGCAGAGGGAGCGCCGCATCATTGGGACGTTTCCCATTTCCTGAAGTATGGACTGGGACCTGCCCGTTCCGTGGTCAACCCGAAGCCGGGCGTCCGCTTCGCGATGGCGGTTGGGCGCGACACAGTGGTCGAGGGCGAGGACGGTCCGGTGAAATTTAGCCGCCTCTCAGGATTCAAAGTCTTGTCCGGACCTGAGCGGGGCCAACATCTCATGACCCGCGCTGAACTGCTTGAACCGGCGTGCTGATCAGCAGGCCGGAAACGCCATCCTCCGGCGGTCCAACAAATGGGACCGGATCAAAAGGCTGAAGAATCCCAGCCAAGGATGGCCGAGTTTCGGGGTGCACCTCACCCACCGTCAGAGCTGACTCGCAACTGGAGAAGACTGGGGGCGACGTCAGCGGGCATGGGCATTATTGGGGCGCCGCCGATAGCCACGGTCCACTGTGATCTCCAGCGGCGCAAATTTTTGCCTCGGTCACGCGTTGATTGCCTGATCTGGCCATCGGACGGCTGCAAGGTCAGCCGCGAACTTGTCGAGCCAGAACCGATGATGGCGCAGTGCGCATCGCGCGGGACCGATATCGGTGGTGCCGCCACCAGTATGACGACACCTCTCTCGGAAGACAGCGCCTGGCGGCCTGAACCCGGCCCGGCCCTTGCTTAAGCAGCCGCGCTGACCGAGGTGGGGACATCAGTCTCGGTGATGCGCAACCCTGTCACCGAGTCAAAGAGCTGCATGTCACGAGGTGACACATCGATGTTGAGACCGGCGCCGAATGCGAAAGGGTGCCGGCCATCGACGTGGATCACAAGCGGACTCCCGGCCACTTCCGCATGGATATGCTGACCGACACCCAGTTCCTCCGCAAAATCAAAGGTTGCTTTCAAGCCACCCTGCGGAACGAAAGCCCCTCCTTGTCGGATATTGAGGGCCTCTGCCCGAAGTCCGAGCGTTACCGGCCCGGGATTGAGTGAAGGGTACCGGGTGGGCTCGATGATCAGCCGCTGGCCATCGGCCAGCGTCAGTGAATGACTGTCTGAGCTGACAGTGGCGGGCAGGAGATTGAGACCGGGCGCGCCGATGAAGCCAGCAACAAAAACGCTCGCCGGGCGGTCGTAGACATCCTTTGGTGCGCCGATCTGCTCGATGATGCCCTTGTTCATGATCACCAACCTGTCCGCCAGTGTCATGGCCTCAACTTGATCATGGGTCACGAATACCGACGTGGCTTTCAGACGCTGGTGTAGCTTGCGAATTTCGATGCGCATCTGCACGCGCAGTTTGGCATCGAGGTTTGACAAAGGCTCATCGAAGAGGAACACTTTCGGTTCCTTGATCATGGCGCGGGCCATCGCAACGCGCTGGCGCTGACCGCCAGACAACTGGCCCGGCCTTCGATCAAGGAACTCCTCGAGTCCAACTGTCTTGGCAACGGCGCGAACCCGCATCAGCCGCTCAGCCGACGGCACACCTGCGACCTTGAGGCCATAGCCGATGTTCTCGGCCACGCTCATATGCGGATAAAGCGCGTAATTCTGGAAGACCATGGCGCATCCGCGTGCGCGGGGCTCCTTGTCGTTGACCACCTCGCCAGCGATAGAAATCGTGCCGCCGGAGATTTCCTCCAGTCCTGCGATCATTCTCAGAAGTGTCGATTTCCCGCAGCCTGAAGGCCCGAGGATGACGACAAATTCGCCATCTTCGATGGTGAAATCCACACCGTGAACGACCTGCGTCTTGCCGTAAAATTTGGTAACTTTGCTGATGTCGATCCTGGCCATGTGCAAACTCCTACTTGTCAGTCGAAACGAGGCCGCGCACGAACCAGCGCTGCATGAAGATCACCACAAGAAGGGGCGGGGTCATGACCATCAGCGTGCCAGCCATGGCGATATGCCAGCGTGGCGGTTCGCCGAAGAGTGGGCCGGGCACGATGCGCTGCAACTGCATGACGGCTGTGCCGTAGTTTGCGATATCGGTGATGATCAGCAACGGCCAGAGATACTGGTTCCAGGAATAGACGAACATAATCGTGCCGAGGGCCGCCATGTTGGTCTTGGAGAGCGGCAACAGCACATCCCAGAAGAAGCGCAGTGGACCCGCCCCGTCCATCTTGGCGGCCTCCGCCAACTCATCCGGAACTGTAAGATAGAACTGGCGGTACAGGAATGTTCCGGTTGCCGTGGCGATCAACGGCAGGATCAGGCCGGTGTATGAATTCAGCATAGACCATTCCGGCAGGGTGATCTTGATGCCTGCCAACGCGCCGAGGATTGTGCTGATCCCGGTTGCGTCGAGCAATTCCTGATATGGGCGCAACACGTTGGCCGCCACCGCATATGTCGGCACGATGCGCACTTCGAGCGGCAACATCAGTGTTACGAAAATCAGCCAGAAGAACAGGCTGCGGAAGCGATAGTTGAAGTAGACGATCGAGTAGGCCGAGATCGCCGCTATCGCAATTTTTCCGGCTGTGACGCCGATCGCGACAATGAAGGAATTCAGCATCTTCGGGCCAAAGCCCGACTGCTGCCAGGCGAGCGTGTAATTTGCGACCATCTGGTTGCCGGGCCAGAGCGGCATCGGCACGGTGTTGACGGTCCGGAAATCGTGGGTCGAGGCGACAAAGACGATCCAGAGCGGCACCAGAAGCATGATCAGGCCCATGATCAGGATCAGGTGTGTCAGGATATTGAGGATCGGGGTGCGTTCGACCATGGCAGCCTCAAGTGTAGTGAACGCGGCGTTCGACATACCTGAACTGGATAAAGGTCAGGCTGATCACCAGCAGCATCAGGACAAGGGATTGGGCGGCGGCGAGCGAGTAGTCCTTGCCCTTGAAGCCGTCGGAATAGATCTTGTAGACCATCAGATCGGTGGCGCGGGCCGGTCCGCCGGCAGTGGTGATGTCGACGATGCCGAATGAATTGACGAAGCTGTCGGTCAGGTTGATCACCACAAGGAAGAAGAAGGTCGGTGCCAGCAGCGGGAACTGGATGTCCGCCATGCGGCGCAGCACACCCGAGCCATCCATGGCGGCAGCTTCGTTCAGTGAGCGCGGAATTGATTGCAGCCCGGCCAGGAAGAAGATGAAGTTGTAGGCCACCATCGACCAGGCATTCGCAAGCGTGATCAGAACAACCGCATCGAAGCCATCACGCGCCGGGTTCCAGATGCCAGGATACCACTGGTTGAGTGCGGAGACGAAACCTGCATCAGGTGCAAAGATGAAGCGGAAGGCGAGGCCAACAGCTGGCGCAGCAACCGCATAAGGCCAGAAGTACATGAAGCGGTAGGCTTGGTACCCGGGCAATTGGCGGTCGACGAACGTCGCGAGGATCAGCGCGATGCCCATGGCGAGTGCTGTCGAGGAAAGCGCAAAAATCACCGAGATGCGGACCGAGTTCCAGTAGAGCGGATCCTCGAAAACAGTCTTGAAGTTCTGCCAGCCGACCCACTGGTTTTCACCGCCGAATGGTGGCTCCAGCGTGAAGGACCAGTACAGCGCTTCGCCAGCAGGCCAGTAGAAAAACGTGAACACCAACAGCAGTTGGGGTGCGATCAGCAGTGCGGCGAGCCAGGTATTCGAAAAAGTGACGCGTTTTCCGGTCATGTTGCCGCCTGTTCGAAATGAAAAACAGCCGGACGAGGTGTCGCCCGGCTGCAGAATGTCAGGAACTCATCAGGGCAGGTTGCGGCCGCGGAAGGTCTGCTCGAAGCGCCTGAGGATCTGGTTGGAGCGAGCCACCGCGTCATTGAGGCCGACTTCGACTGTCTTCTGACCGTTCATGATCGCTTCCAGTTCCGAGCGGACTTCCGAACGGATCGAGGTAAAATTGCCGAGGCGTATGCCGCGGGTGAATTGGGTTGGCGGCGTGAACGTCAGGGATTGCATGGCGATTTCGCGACCGCGGAATTTCGGCTGGGCATAGAAACCTGCGTCGAGCATCTGGTTGAAGGCCGGCACCGTGATCGGGATGTAACCGGTGACGTTCGGCATCCATTTCACTTCGGCAGGCGTCAGCACGAAGTCGAGGAAGGCGGCGGCGGCCTCGTACTCTTCCTTCGACTTGTTGGCCATGACCCAGAGCGAAGCACCACCCACAAGGGAGTTGTGTCGGGTGAAGCCTTCGTAGACCGGGATCATCGCCACCGACCAGTCAAGGCCGTCGCGACCCGTGGAGCCGACCACGCCATGGTTGGCGATGGATGAGACCATTGACGCGCAAGAACCGTCCGAGAACGCCTGAACGATGGTCTTGCCAGTTTGCGCGGTCTGTACGCGAGCCAGGCCCTCGTCCTGCCACTTCTTGAGGTTGGCGACATGGCGCGGGAACACACCCTGGTTGATCACCAGTTCAGCCCCCAGGCCGTCATAGCCATTACCCATGGTGGCGATTGGCTGGTTATGGATGGCAGAGATTTGCTCCATCGACTGCCAGGTATCCATGTCGAAAGCCATGGCACATGTGCTTCCGGCCGCCTTCAGAGCACGCATGTCGCGTTCATACTGCTCCCATGTAGCTGGCGCTTCCGTGCGGCCGATCTTGGCCCACTCGGCACGGTTCCAGTACATGACGGCCGTCGATGAGTTGTAGGGGAACGACCACATTTCGCCCTTGGAGGTCGCATAATAGGAGCGGATTCCTGGAAAGTAGTCATTCCAGTCGATCTTCATTTTGAAGTCCTTGGCGAACTGGACAGCATTGTAGGTCGCCTGCGACAGCATGAAGTTGACAGTGCCGGCATCATAGATCTGGACGATCGTGGGGTGCTGGCGGGCGCGGAAGGCCGCAATCGTGTTTTGTTCGGCGCGGTCATAGCCGCCTTGCCCAACGCAGACAGCCTCAAATTTTGTCTGCGCCTCGTTGAAGCGCTTGCAGTGCTCGGCCATGACCTCGCCGAGTTGGCCGGTCAGGCCATACCAATATTCGAACTTGACCCGCGGTGCCTGAGCCTGCGCTGCACCGATGGTTGCAGCCAGCGCGAGGGCTGCAATGCTGAGACGACGACTTGTCATGGTAGGATCCCCATTTGCCGAGAGCTCTTGCCCGGCGTCACGCTTCACTAGAATCCCTACATGACGGGCTCGTTGAGGATTTGTGGCGGTCCTGATTCTGTTTTTTGAAGGAAATGTAACAGGACCCCTCAGCCGCCGATGGCGATGCGCCCAGCGTCACTGAGGTGCGCCAGCCTGCCGCCAGCGATCGTTCCGACAATTCGCGGTGGCAGCGGGGACCGATCCTCGATCAGGACAAGATCGCCCCTCAAACCGGCTTCAACGCAACCCCGATCGGTGAGTCCAAGTGCGGCTGCCGGCCCGCTTGACACCAAAGCCCAGGCTTCGCTGAGCGACAGAATTTTTTCGGCAGCCAGACGGAACGGTGCCAGAGGGAGCGCTGGATAGTAATAGTCCGAGGCCAGGATGGTGCAAAGGCCCTGCGCTGCCATCTCCGCAGCAGAGGGGCACCCTGTATGGGAACCACCGCGCACGACATTCGGCGCACCGAAAACAATCGGATCGCCGCCAGCAGCAGCAGATTGGGTTGTCTCCTTGTTGACCGGAAACTCCGCAATCGTGCAGCCAAGGTCACGATACCAGGCACGCATCTGCGGCGTCATGTCGTCATGGGATAGCATTGGCAATCCGGCATGGCACGCCGCTGTCGCCAGCCGCTCGATCGAGCCGGGGACTTCGTCGGCGCGGGCGTAGACCTGCTCGATCAATGCGAGAAACGCTACGTCGCTCAAGCCTGAGCGCGTGACCATGCCGGCCATTTTGTCGGGCCGGTGACGCTGCTTGATCGTGCCCGCCATATGGTCATTGAAGGCAAGGCAATCGATCCGGCCATTGGCGATCCAGTCGAGAATGACCGGCTCGGCGTCGAGATTGAAGGTCTCGTGGCGCAGGTGATACCGCGTATCGACGGCCAGATGCGGCCTCAGGTGTTCGAGCGCCTCCAGTATCGAGACGGCAGCCTCTGTTCCGCGCGTGCCACCCTCCCATGACCATGTCACCGAGTGATAGGCAGTCGTGATGCCATTGGCGATAAACTGCCGGTCCGCTTCCAGTAGCGCGATCAAGGGGTCGACGGGCGCGGCGGGACGAGGATTGACGAGCCGCTCGAAGCCATCACCGTGGATGTCGATGATACCCGGCAAGACGTAGAGCCCCTGCGCGTTGATGGTCAGCGCATCAGAGATGGTCTTGCTGTTGTTGACGATGAGCCCGTCCACAACGCTGACAGTCGTGCTGACAAATGCTCCCCTGCTCAGCACCTGTCCGCCAGTGATTGCGATCGGGCGCATCGGGCGCGATGCAATGCCTCGGTTTGCGGTCAGTTTGCCGGCGTCGAAGTTCATAGGATCGGTCCGTCCAAATTCACGGAACGCTGCATGAACCTGTTGGGTGACATCGACATGACATCTGCACGTCATCAGTGCGTCACGCCGCGATGGTGACAGGAAGGTGGTGAAGCCGTCTTTCCGTCAGCTCCGGGAGCTACCCTATGAACCGCCGTGACCTCATTGCCACCGCCGCTGTCTTGACGGCAGCCTCTGCCATGCCCGCTCTTGCCCAGACCCGCCAGAGGCTGCGCTTTGCCGTCACCGATGTCGATGGCGCCGAGAACCTTCAGCGCGAATTCGGGCCATTCAAGGCAGCGTTTGAAAAGGTGATGCCGAACGTCGAAATCGCGCTGTTCCCGGTTTCGGGCCGCACTGCGGCTGTCGAGGCGATGAACGCCAACCAGGTCGATCTGGTGCTGACCGGCCCGGCCGAGTATGTTGTGTTCAAGGCCCGCATGCCGGCAGTCCAGCCGGTCGTGATCTGGCAGCGTCCGGATTACTTCTCGCAGGTTGTCGTCCTGGCGGAAGGCCCGATCAAGCAGATCTCCGATCTCAAGGGCAAGAAAGTCTCGTTCGGCGAAATCGGCTCGACCTCGCAACATCTCGGGCCGGCGCAGATCCTGGTTGATGCCGGCCTTGCCTATGGCCGCGATTTCGAAGCGCTGTTCCTCCGCCGCAATGTCGCTGTCGAGGCGCTTCGCCGTGGCGACCTTGCCGCCATCGGCATGAACCTCACCCATATCCAGCAGATCCGCCGCGCCGTGCCTGACGTCAAGCTCGGCGTCATCGGTCGTGGTCGCGATCTGCCGGATGATCTGATCATCGCCGCGCCGAGCGTGTCTGCCGATCTGGTCGGCCAGGTGCGCAAGGCCTTCATCGATCATGCAGGCCCTCTCCTGCAGGCCGTGCTGCAGGTCGAAGCCAATGCCCGTTGGAATGGCGGCACCTTCCTGCCTAACGTGTCGGATCGTGACTACGACGTGATCCGCCAGATGTATCGCGCGGTTGGCATCAACGAGTTCACGCGCTTCATCGGCCAGTGAACGTCGTCGCGTTCCAGCAGACCGCTCCGGAGGGGGCGCTCTCTCCCGCCCGATCGGGCTTGCCTGCTGCATCGGTACGCGGCCTGAGCAAGCAGTTCGGGGCGGGGCCGGTGATCATGTCCGGTCTCGACCTCGACATTCATCATGGCTCGAGGGTCGCGATCATCGGGGCCAATGGCACGGGCAAATCGACCCTGATCCGCATGCTTGTGCGGCTCGTCGAACCGGGTGGCGGCGATATCAGGCTGCTCGGTGAGGATGTGCGGAAACTGGATGCGGCCGGTCTGAAGCGCCTGCGCTCGCGTGTCGGCTTCGTCTTCCAGCGGCACAATCTCGTGACGCGGCTGAGCGCCCTCACCAACGTGGTCCATGGCGTGCAAAGCCGCATGAGCGGGCCGCGCACCTGGACGCAGTTGCTTGCACCGCGGGAGGTTCGTGCCGAAGCGATGCACTGCCTCGAACGCGTCGGTCTCGCCGACAAGGCCACGGCGCGGATCGATACACTCTCGGGCGGTCAGTCGCAGCGGGTAGCTGTCGCGCGCATGCTGATGCAACGGCCCGAACTCGTCATCGCGGATGAACCTGATGCGAGCCTCGATCCGAAATCCGGAGAGGAAGTGATGGCGACGCTTGCCGCCCTCGCCAACGAACAGGACGCTACACTGATCTTTGTCTCGCACCGCATGGAACATGCGATCCGGTTCTCTGAACGGATTGTCGGTCTAGGCGGCGGAAAGGTGGCGCTCGATCAGCCGTCAGACACCGTCTCGGAGGCCGAATTGACTCGGTTCTTCCACCATGACTGAGGCACAGACGCGAAAGGCTGGACATCTGCCGCCGCGCATCGAGCGCGTCAACCCCGTCGCCTTTACCCTGACCTTTGCGGTTGCCGCCTTTGTCATCTGGTCCATGACCACGGCTGGTCCGTCGCTCGACCAATTGGCACGCGGACTGCCGAACATCGGCAACATCCTGTCCCGCATGTTTCCGCCTGACTTTGAACGCATCGACCGGATCCTGTGGTCCCTGTTCCAGACCTTCCAGATGGCCATCGCAGGCTGCGCCATCGGTCTTGTGCTGTCGGTGCCGCTGGGCATTCTGGCAGCGGAAGGCTTGTCGCCGCATCCTGCCATCAGAACAGCAGCGCGTTCCCTCATTGCGGTCTTCCGCACGGTGCCTGATCTGGTCTGGGCGTTGATCTTCGTCATCGCGGTCGGGCTCGGCTCGCCGGCCGGCGTGCTGGCCATCGCCATTGACGTGATGGGTTTTGCCGCGCGCTTCTTCGCCGAAGCCATGGAAGAAACCGACAAGGGGCCGCGCGAGGCCCTGTCGGCGCTTGGCGCGAACAGGCTGGGGATGATCATGTCCGCTGTCTTGCCAGCAGCCGCGCCCTCAATGATCGCCACGTCTCTGTACTGCCTCGAGAAAGCGACGCGTGCATCCGTCGTGCTCGGACTGGTCGGGGCAGGTGGCATCGGTGTCGAGCTCAAGGTCGCCTTCGACCTTTTCGCCTACCAGACGGCGGCCACAATCATTCTGGTGATCCTGATACTCGTGATAGCTGTCGAGCAAACCGGCGGTTGGCTCAGGCGCAAGATTATCTGAGGAATTTTCAGAGAAACGGTTTCACTGTCATATGCACGTCGCCACGATGTGGTTTGTTTAATAGGCAGCATCAATTGCTCGGCCTGAACTGCAAACCCATTCCGGATCGTCATCATGACAACACATCAAACCTTGCCCATTCTCGGCGTTGCACTTCCGCTCGCCGGCGTTCGTCTTCACCGCGACTGGATTTTCGAGAAGCAGCGCGATCTCGAAATCCAGGACTTCTGCTACGCCGATCTTCTGGACGGTGACTGGCAAGGTGTCGTTGCCGAATACAAGAAAGAACTGGCCGGCTACACTGGCCGCCTTGGCATCCATGGCCCGTTCTGGGGTTTCAGCATCGCCTCGATGGACAGCGAAGTTCGCGCTGTTGTGGCGAAGCGAATGATGCAAGGCCTCGACGTTTGCGCCGCGCTCGGTGCCAACCAGATGGTCATCCATTCGCCTTACACCACTTGGGATTACAACAATCTCGACATGACCCCCGGCAGCCGGCAGGCGGTGGTCGAGCGGGTGCATGCCACGATCGGAGCAGCCGTCAAGCGCGCCGAAGACATGGGCTGCGTGCTGGTGATCGAAAACATCGAGGACATCGACACCAATATCCGCGTCGAACTGGCCCGCTCCTTCGACAGCCCGTCCGTGCGCGTCTCCATCGATACCGGCCATGCCAACTACGCCCACGGCTCCACTGGCGCACCGCCTGTTGACTACTACGTGCATGCCGCCGGTGACATGCTCCACCATGTCCACCTCCAGGACAGCGATGGCCATGCCGACAGGCACTGGAATCCGGGTGAAGGCGACATCCGGTGGCATTCGGTCTTCCGCGCGCTGGGGCGGCTCAGCAGCGATCCGCGCCTGATCCTCGAAGTGCGCGACAAGGCAACTGTGAGGGCAGGGGCGGAGCACCTCATCGGCCTCGGGCTTGCCCAATAAATCACCATCGAAAGGTGTGGTTCGTCATCAAGGCGTTGCGCTCATTTCCTAGGGTCTGGGTGAACGGCGCGAGACGCCGCTAAGGAGCCGCCAGCGGATGCTGGCGGCCTCCAGACATGAGCTTTCGACCTGATGGAGAGATGATCATGACGGCTTTTACCCGGCGCGCGGCGCTGCAAATCGGAACGGCTGCGCTGGGCGCTTCGGCTCTGCCGAACTTCGCCATCGGCCAGAGTGACAATCGCCCCTCGATCACGATCGCGGTGCAGAAAATCGTCAACTCGAACACGCTCGATGTCCTGCGCGAGCAATCCAATGTCGGCGAACGGGTGTTCTTCACCTCGCTGTGGGAGCCGCTGATCGGCAAGGATTGGTTGGGCAACCTCATGCCTCGCCCCGGTCTTGCCACCGAGTGGAAGCGCATCGATGACCAGACCGTCGAACTCAAGCTGCGTCAGGGTGTGAAGTTCCACAACGGCGCGGAAATGACAGCCGAGGATGTGGTGTTCACCTTCTCGCGCGAGCGGATGTTCGGCAACAGCGAAGCCAAGAACCGCTCCACGATCAAGGCTTTCGAGAGCATTCCGACCCCACGCCCCGGCAAGGAACTGCCGCCGGAAATTCCAGCGGTGGCGCGCCGGGCCTGGCCGGACCTTCTGCGCGTCGATGCCGTCGACAAGTATACCGTCCGCTTCTACAACGCCACGCCGGATGTGACGCTGGAAGGCCGCCTGGCTCGCTATGGCTCGGACATCATGAGCCGCAAGGGCTGGGAAGACGCAGCCAGCTATCTCGATTGGGCACGCAAGCCCATCACCACCGGACCCTACAAGGTCGTCGAATTCCGGCCTGACAACTCGCTGACCCTCGAGGCCCATGACGAGTATTGGGGTGGTCGTCCTCCCATCCGCCGCATCCGCTTCGTGGAAGTGCCGGAGGTGCCGAGCCGTATCGCCGGACTGCTGTCGGGACAGTATCAGTTTGCCTGCGACATCCCGCCGGACCAGATCTCCGACATCGAGAAGAATGCCGCATTCGAGGTGCAGGGCGGCACGATCCTGAACCACCGTCTGACGGTGTTCGACAAGAACCATTCGCAGCTCCAGAACCCGCTGGTACGGCGTGCCATGACCCATGCCATCGATCGTCAGGCGATTGTCGACTCGCTCTGGGCGGGACGGACCAAGGTACCGGCCGGCCTGCAGTGGGAGTATTACGGCGACATGTTCCATGCCGACTGGACAGTGCCGGAGTTCAACCCGACGCTGGCGCGCGATCTGCTGCGGCAGTCTGGCTACAAGGGCGATCCGATCCCCTATCGCCTGCTCAACAACTACTACACCAACCAGAATGCCACGGCTCAGGTCATCACCGAGATGTGGCGTTCGGTCGGCCTCAATGTGCAGATCAATTCCGTCGAGAACTGGTCGCAGATCATGCAGCGCAATGACAGCCGTGCCGTGCGCGACTGGTCGAACTCTGCTCCGTTCAGCGATCCGGTCTCGTCCATCGTCAATCAGCACGGCCCCAACGGGCAGCAGCAGCAGATCGGCGAGTGGAGCAACGCAGAGATGAACCAACTCTGCGAAGTGCTGGAAACCTCCACCGATCGGGCACGCCGGCGCACGGCCTTCCGCCGCATGCTGGAAATCTGCGAGCGCGAAGACCCCGCCTACACCGTGCTGCACCAGAATGCGACCTTCACTGCAAAGCCAAAGTCCCTGAAATGGAAGGCATCTCCTGCCTTCGCCATGGATTTCAGGCCCGGCAACTATGTCTGAGCCGTACCAAACACCGGCACGGACGGCTGAACTTTCCCTGTCGAAGCTGACGGTCAGCTTCGACGGGGTTACGGTCCTGCACGGCGTCGACCTTTCCGTTGGCAAGGGCGAGGCGCTCGGGCTGGTCGGCGAGTCCGGCTCGGGCAAGTCCGTCACCTGGCTCGCTGCGTTGGGCCTACTACCCGGCAAGGCGAAGATCACGGGCAGCGCCCGGCTCGACGGCATGGAACTGATTGGCGCCAAGCCGGAGACGCTGGACACGGTGCGCGGTGGACGCGTGGCGATGATTTTCCAGGACCCGACCAGCGCACTCAACCCGGTGCTCAAGGTCGGCAGGCAGATCGGTGAGGCGCTCGCGTTGCATCGCGGGCTTTCCGGCGCTGCGATCAGGGCCGAGGCGAAACGGCTGTTCGATCTGGTCGGCATTCCCGATGCGGAGCGCCGGCTCAGTGCCTATCCGCACGAGTTTTCCGGCGGCCAGAACCAGCGCGTGATGATTGCCATGGCTCTGGCTGGCGCCCCCGACATCCTGGTGGCGGATGAGCCAACGACGGCGCTCGATGTCACCATCCAGGCCCAGATCCTCGACCTGATCAACACCGTCCGTCGCGAGATGGGCATGGCTCTGGTGCTGATCAGTCACGATCTCGGTGTCATCGCCGAGACGTGCGACCGTGTCGCGGTGATGTATGCCGGACGCATCGTGGAGGAAGCGCCGGCTTCAGCCCTGTTTGCAGCGCCACATCATCCTTATGCACGTGGCCTCCTGCATTCCCTGCCACCACTCGGGGGCGAGCGCCGCAAGCTGGTTTCCATCCCGGGCGTGGTGCCCGATCCGCGTGCCTTGCCGCATGGATGTGCCTTTGCGCCGCGCTGCCCGCAGGTTTCGGAAGCCTGCCTCAGCGCGCCCCCTGCCTTGCGCGGGGTCGGCGATGCCCGGAGGCTTGCCTGCGTGCTGGAAGCTCGGACGGTCCCCTTGCGGGCCTTCGAGGCAGCATGAGCGCGCCTTTGCTCACTGCGACCGGATTGTCGCGAACCTACGGATCCCGGCGCGGGCTGTTTGGTGCCATGACCAGCGTGCGCGCGGTCAACCATGTCAGCTTCAGTCTCGCGGCGGGTGAGACTCTCGGCATCGTCGGTGAGTCTGGTTCCGGGAAATCCACCATGGGCCGTCTGGCGCTGGGCCTTGAAGCGCCTGACGAAGGCGAAGTCCGGTTCATCGGTCAGCCGATCCCGCCCGCCGGCACGCCGGCCTGGCGGGTGCAACGTGCGCGCATGCAGATGATCTACCAGGATCCGCTCGGCGCGCTTGACCGGCGCCTGCCCGTGATCACGCAGGTGCAGGAGCCCCTCGACATTCACCAGATCGGCGAGGCGCTGAACCGCCCGCTGCGGGCGCACGAGATGCTGGCCCGTGTCGGGCTGTCCAGCGAACAGATGAGCCGCTATCCGCATGAGTTGTCCGGCGGCCAGCGTCAGCGCGTGGTGCTGGCCCGTGCGCTCTTGACCAGGCCGGATGTTCTGGTCTGTGACGAGCCTGTCTCGGCGCTGGATGTCTCGATCCAGGCGCAGGTGGTCAATCTCCTCATCGACCTTCAGGCCGAGTTCGGTCTTGCCATGCTGTTTATCAGCCACGACCTGAGGGTCGTCAGGCAGGTCTCGAACCGCGTTGCCGTGATGTATCTCGGTGACTTCGTCGAAGAAGGGGATGCCGATGACCTGTTCGCAGAACCTTTGCATCCCTATACAAGGGCTTTGGTCTCCGCCGCACCGGTGACCCAGCGCGTGCCCGGCCAGCAGCGCATCGTGCTCAAGGGTGAGCCACCGAACCCGGCGAACCGTCCCGGTGGTTGCAGCTTTCATCCGCGCTGCGCCTTTGCCATGGAGCGGTGCAAGCGGGAAGCTCCGGCCCTCAAGCCAGTGTTGCAAGGGCGCGATCGCCGAGTCGCCTGCCATCTGACGGACACTGTTTCCGCCATGGTCGAGGCTGCCTGATGCTCCGCTTCATCGCCATCCGGCTCGGGCGTGCGATGATCACCATCGCGCTGGTGGTGACCTTCGCCTTCATCGTTTTGCGCCTGTCCGGCGATCCGGCCCAGATCATTCTCGGCCCCGAAGCTCCACCGGAGGCTGTCGCGGCCTTCCGCAAGGCCTGGGGTCTCGATGATCCGCTCTGGTTGCAGTATTTCCACTACTTCGGCGCCATCATCCAGGGCGAACTGGGGCGCTCGATGCGCGATGGCAGGGCAGCCATCGAGCTTGTGGCCGAGCGCATCCCTGTCACGCTGGCGCTGACCTTGCCGGCCCTGGCCATCAAGATCGGCCTCGGCATTCCTGCTGGGATCTACGCAGCGCTGCATCGCGGCAGCCTCGCCGACCGGGTGGTGATGATGCTCTCGGTGGCTGGCTTCACCATTCCCAGTTTCGTGCTGGGGCTGACGCTGGTCCTGATCTTCGCAGTCAAGCTCGGCTGGCTGCCATCGGGCGGGCAGGACAGCTGGCGGCACGCCATCTTGCCGGTGCTGACCCTCGGTATCGGCGGTGCCGCCGTTCTGGCGCGATTTACCCGCAGTGCCATGCTGGAGGTGCTGGGGCAGCCCTTCATCCGTACAGCCAGCGCCAAGGGTGTGCCGTGGCGCGATGTGATCGTGGGGCATGCGCTCCCCAATGCGGCCATTCCGACGGTCACCATCGTCGGTTTCATGATCGGCACCCTGATTGCCGGCGCGGTCGTGGTCGAAAGCGTGTTCTCGTGGCCTGGCGTCGGTCGGCTGCTTGTGGTCGCCGTCGCCAACCGCGACCTTGCCGTCGTCCAGTGTATTCTGTTGTTGGTGGCCGCAACGATGGTCACATCGAACCTGATCGTCGACTTTCTCTACGGCTTTCTCGACCCGCGCCTGCGCCAGAATCCGGGTAAGGCCTCATGAGCGAGCAGACCCTTCCCCGCGCCGTCATCAATGGCAAGGCGCACCCCCGCCGATGGCCGTGGCATGACATGCCGCTTCTCGTCCGGATCGCGCTGCTCTGGCTGGTCGGCATGGTGCTGATCGCGGTCTTTGCGCCGCTTATCAGCCCATTCGTCTACACCTCGCCGAACCTGCGCAACCGGCTGGTGCCGCCCGGCACGT
>JAIYDY010000097.1 GCA_027487245.1 Hyphomicrobiales bacterium | reverse complement strand
GCCACGTTGGCCTCTGGATCGCTGCTGAGCCGGTCCTTGACGCGTTCTGCTGTGCCAGGTTCGAGATCGGGGAAATCGCGGTTGAAGTTTCCACCATCGCCCAGTGCAAAGCGGCCGATGGCGTGCCCCAGCACGGTCTGTCCAAGCCCAAGCGGATTGGCAACCGGCACCAGCACGATCTCGCCCCTGATCTCGCCATCCGCCTCGATCGCGGCAAGCCGTTCGCGCAGATGAACAGCACAAAGCATGCCGGGAATCTCGTCGGCATGGAGGGCTGCCTGGATGTAGACCTGCGGCCGCGCGCCCGGCGTCCCGAAGCGATGCACAGTGAGGCTGTGGCTGCTGCCCGGGCTCTGGACGGGAAGCGGAAGGCTCGTCGTGATCATGTGGCTTCGGCCTTGTCTGAGGGCAACCCGGCGAAGGTGCGCTGCATGCCTGTCCCGTGACCGGCCCTTGTTGCCGATACACCATCCCCGATGCTGCCGGCTAGGCTTGCCGCATGTCGTCCAGCCCCTGTCCTCGCGCGGCAGAAGGAGCGTATCATCAGACCATGTTGATTCCGGAACAGGCGCTGCCGCAGGGGGCAGCCTGTCCGGATGTCCTGCGCTGGAACGGGAGCCGATCATGCCTGACATCGTCGTCAATGGCGTCACCCTGAACGCCGAGGTGCGTGGCCCTGATGGTGCGCCGCCCGTCGTGTTCTCCAATTCGCTGGGCACGACCCGCGAGATGTGGGCTCCGCAGATCGCCGCCATGGCGGGCCGTTTCCGCTGCCTCAGCTACGACACGCGCGGTCATGGCCGCTCGCCGGTGGTCAGCGCAGGCTTCGGCATTGCCGACCTCGCTGATGATCTCGCCGCATTGATCGAGCACACCTTCGGTGCGGTGCCGGTGCACGTGGTCGGCCTGTCACTGGGCGGCATGACCGGCATGGCGCTGGCGATCCGGCGGCCCGATCTGGTGGCATCGCTGACGCCGATGGCCACGTTCTGCAAGACCGTGTCGCCGCCGTCCTGGGTCGAGCGCGCGGCAACCGTGCGTGCCGGCGGCGTCGAGGCGATCTCGGACATGATCATGTCGCGCTGGTTCACGCCCGGCCTGTCGCAGAGCCGGCCCGAGGTGGTGGCCGAGGCGCGGCGGATGCTGCTTGCAACCCCGCGCGAAGGCTATGCCGCCTGCTGCGATGCGATCCGCGATCTTGATCTTCTGGCCGGCCTGGCCGGGGTCCTTGCGCCCACCCTCGTGTTTTCGGGTGCCGACGATCCGGCCTCGCCGCCCGCCTTGCAGGACGAGATCAGGGCCGCCATTCCCGGTGCCGGGCTGGTGCGCCTCAGCCCTGCCGCCCACATCATGAACCTGGAACAGTCAGAGCAGACCACCGCCCATCTGATCGCCTGGCTCGACCACAACCGATCCCGCCTTGGCCAGCCGGCCAGCCGTCCGGCGTTGCTCGACGAAGGTCTTGCCAATCGCAAGGCGGTGCTTGGTGCGGCCCATGTCGAGCGGTCGCTGGCGCAGGCCGGCGCGTTTTCCGCGCCGTGGCAGGAGTTCATCATGCGCACGGCCTGGGGTGAGGTCTGGGGAGATCCGGCGCTGCCGTGGAAAACCCGCTCGCTCCTGACCTTGCAGACCATGGTCGCGCTGAACCGCGAAGAGGAGTTCAAGCTGCATCTGCGACCGGCGCTCAACAATGGTGTGTCGCTGGTGGAATTGCGCGCGGCGATGATCCAGGCCGCCGTCTACATCGGTGTGCCGGCGGCCAACAATGCCTTCAGATGGGTCAAGGACGTGCTGGGCGACGAGGCCAACGATTTGGCCTGACCGGCCGTGCTGCCCAGTTCAGTCCATGTAGCCGAGCGGCAATTCGTGGGTGTCCTTCAACTCCTCCATCACGAAGCTGGCTGACACGTCGGTCATGTCGATGCGGGCGATGAGGCGCTGGTAGAGCCGGTCATAGGCCGCGACATCCGGCACGCGCGCCCTGAGGATGTAGTCGATGTCGCCGGCCGTGCGATAGGCGCCGGTGATCTCGGGAATCTGCGCCAGTGTGGCGCGGAAGGTCTCGGCCCAGTCGGCGCTGTGCCGGCCCGTGCGGATGACGATGAACACGGTCAGGGCGAGGTTGAGCCTTTGCGGATCCAGCAGCGTGACGCGCTGTTTGATGATGCCGGCCGCTTCCAGTTGCTGGACACGTCGCCAGCAGGCATTGCGCGACAGGGAGACGGCCTCGCTCAGGGCATCGAGCGACAGGGTCGAATCGCGTTGCAGAACGCTGAGGATGCGTTTGTCCATGCTATCCGGTTTGTGGGACAAAATTCTCTCCTTCCGCAGATTCTGCGATCTCTGTCCCACAGATTGCGCCAAAAGGCGAGACATCCGGGATGGATGCTGGTTGATGCCGGCCTAAGATCTGTCGATCCCCCGCGAAAGGTCCATGCCATGTCCAATCCGTTCACACGCCACCCCGAGGCGCTCGGCGAGAGCTTCGGCCAGCATTTCATGCATGCCATGAGCTATTCGATGCGGCTGTTCGGTGCGGCGGGGGCTGCCCTCGTCCATGCGCTGCTGCCCTTCCTGTTCGAAAAGACCGCGAGCAACACGATCAAGGCCATGTATGGCGAGATGACCAGCCGGGGTGCGACCGCGCCGGTCGAGCCTTCCAAGGCGATGCAGCCTGCTGAATAGGCTGTGCCCAGTCCGGCATCGCCGGCTGATCACGCTCCGTGGTGCGATGGGGGTTGAAACCCGCTGGCTTGCTGGCTATACGCAGCGCCGGCAGCAGTGTAGCTCAGTTGGTTAGAGCGACGGATTCATAACCCGTAGGTCACCAGTTCAAGTCTGGTCACTGCTACCAGTTTCCCTCAGCGCCGGTCCGATCCACGTTGCGCACCGCTGGCCCGGCTTGCTGCCCTGTCAGGCCGGCCTGCTTGCCAGCTTTTTCAGCCGGACGACCTTGAAATAGCCGCGTCCGACATGCTCGGTCCGGTAGCGCCCTGTGCGCTCGGCCCAGTCCGTCAGGCGGCTGACCTTGAAATCGGTGCTCCAGCCCACGGCCTTGGCAAGCGGCGCGAGCGCGGACCAGAACACGGCGCTGGCCCCGCCTGAATCGACCAGCCGGCTTGAAATCACGATCTCTCCGCCGGGCCTGAGAACGCGGTCCATCTCGTCCAGTGCCTGTTCGGGGTTTGGCACCAGCGTGATCACGAACTGGGCCGTGACCGCATCGAAAGCCTCGTCCGGCAGTCCGAGGCGGCAGGCGTCCATGACGCTGAGGCCGGTCACGGCTGTCAGCTTGCGCTCAGCCACCTTCTGGCCGGCGACACGCAGCATGTCTTCGGACAGGTCAACGCCGACCACGCGCTTGTCGGCGGGGAAGTAAGGCAAGGTCAGCCCGGTTCCGACGCCGATTTCGAGGATGTCGCGCCCGCAGGCCACGGCGGCGTCAACCGCCTCGCGCTGGGCGCGGGCCAGAAGGCCGACATAGATCTTGTCATAGAACCGGGCCCAGATGCGGTAGACCTTCTTCTGGCCGTCAAGATCGTAGGTCACGGACATGGTCTGCTACCGGGCCGGAGAAAGCGCAGGGGCGCACTGGAAAGGGCGAAACAGAGAGGCTCAGGCCGGAGCCGGGACGGTGCGGACCGGCGCCTCGCCGGCTGGCCGGGCTGTCGCGGCGCGCAGCGCCACGGGGCGGATGATGCCGCCGCCGAGCACGCGGGCGTCGGGCCGGGCGCTGTCATACAGCACGCAGGCCTGACCGGGCGCCACGCCTTCCTCGGCATCGAGCAGTTCCACGACACATTCGCCGTCGATCTGGCGCAGGATGGCGGGCTTTGGCGGGCGTGTCGAGCGCACGCGGGCCGCCACCTCGACGCCGGCCTGAAGCGCCTCCGCCAGCGGCTGGTCGCCGAGCCAGTTGAGGTCGCGCAGCCGCACGATCCGGGTCGCCAGCGCCGAGCGCGGCCCGACGATGACGCGGGCAGCTTCCGCATCGAGGCGCACCACATAGAGCGCCTCGGTCGAAGCGATGCCGATGCCCTTGCGCTGGCCGACAGTGAACCTGAGGATCCCGTCATGGTGGCCGAGCACCTTGCCATCCATGTCCACGATCTCGCCGGGGCGCGAGGCGCCCGGCTTCAGCCGCTCGATCACGTCGGCATAGCGGCCTGACGGCACAAAGCAGATGTCCTGGCTGTCGGGCTTGTCAGCGATGGTCAGCCCCAGTTCCGCTGCCAGTTCGCGCGTGCGGCTCTTGGGCAGGGCGCCGAGCGGGAAGCGCAGCAGGTCGAGTTGGTCCTGCGTTGTCGCATACAGGAAATAGCTCTGGTCGCGGTTCTCGTCGGCGGCACGGTGCAGGGTGCGGTGCCCGCCCGGGCCTTGCTGCGAAACGACATAGTGGCCGGTGGCCAGGGCATCGGCACCCAGTTCGCGGGCAAGGCCGAGCAGATCGCGGAATTTCACCGTCCGGTTGCAATCGACGCAGGGGATCGGGGTTTCGCCTGCCAGATAGCTGTCGGCAAAACGCTCCATCACCTCGTTGCGGAAGCGGTTCTCGTAGTCGAGCACATAATGCGGGATGCCGATGGCTTCCGCGACGCGGCGGGCATCGTGAATGTCCTGACCGGCGCAGCAGGAACCGGCCCGGTGCACGGCCTCGCCATGGTCGTAGAGCTGCAAGGTGACGCCGATCACCTCAAATCCCTGCGCCTTCAGCAAGGCAGCCACGACCGACGAATCCACGCCGCCCGACATCGCGACAACCACGCGTGTCGCGGCCGGAGGCTTGGCGATGTCGAGCGCGTTGAGCAAGGGGCGTGGCCTCCAAACGTGGATTACGAGGGTGAACAGAAAGATCTCGCTCATATAGGGCATCGACCGGAAAAGGGGAATCCGGATTTGAGGGAACGGCTTGCGCCCCAGCGCACCAATCGGCCCGGCCGGTGACGCGGGTGGGCAAGAACTGCCGGCCTGCCGGGCGGTTCCTGCCGCCTTCTCTCTGAAGGCTCGCGGAGCCGTTCCGGAAAGACCATCAAAATCAGTGTGTTGTGGGCCAGCTCCTGATGGCGCGGCCCTTGCTGGACAGGTGCGGAGTTCCTTTCATCAGAAAGTGCGTGCGTGACCAGTTCCTTGCCCTTGCCGACCATGTCAGGACCGCGCCAGACCTTTCCGGCGCCATCGCAGCGCAACGAGCCTGCGCGGGCGGCAGCCGTGTTCGCTTTGCCGGAGGCAGGCCCTGCATCAGAACCGGTCCGTGCCGGCTTCGGGGCCGAGCGCCAAATAGCATCGCGTCCAGAGGCACCGCGCTGGGAGACAGCGCGCGCTGAAACGCTGCGCCGCGAACCAGCGCCGGCTGAGCGTGCACCCCGTGATCTGGATCGTAACGGTCCTTCGGAGCGCTCGATCGTGGCGCGGGATCGTGCACCGGGCCTGAACAGGGATGATCGACCGGACCCGCGCCCTCCCGAGCATGGTCAGACAGGCGGAACCCGCCGGCGCGATGCTGAGCCGGAGACGGCGCAAACCAAACCGGCCAGTGATGACAAGCCCGTGCAAGCCGGTTCCGATACTGCAGGCGTCGCTGCCACCCCGGAAGAAGCGGACGGCGAAGGCTCGAACCAGACTGCCGCCGAAACAGCGTCAGCGTTGGAGAGCGCGGCTGCAACTGCGGACCCCAGCACGCCGGCGGCACCCGCCGCCATCACGGCTCTGGCCATGATGCAGGTGCAGGCCGGCATGTCCCTGCCGGATGATGCCGGCGGTGGCGCTGAGGGTGGCGGTGCCCTCGCGGCCGAGCCGGCGACGGCCGCTGCCACCGCAGGCGTTGCTGCTGCCCTGGCGGAGGCCGACGCGCAGGCTGCCGTTGCTGCGCAGCAGGGGATTTCCGGGGATGAAACCGGCGAGGCCGGCAACACGGCTGGCACTGCCAGTCCGGCGGGGGCAGTGCAGCAGGGTTCGGCCAGCCACGGCGCTGCCATGTCCGCGCTGGCCACAGCACTCGCGGAGGACGGCACCGGGGCTGCACCCGCGCAGGGCGAGCCCGGTGCGATGTCGCAGGATGGCCGCATGATTGCCGCCGAGGCGAAACAGCAGGGGCTCCAGGGCAGCGAGGCTGCCAGGCCAGACCTCAAGGCCGGGGATGTGCCCGCTGTCGACGGTGCGAAAGCCGAGCGCGCGGATCCCGCCGCAGGTCAAGCCGCCGCAAAGGCATCCGAGCTGCCGGGTCCGAGCCTTCCGCAGACAGGCGCTGCCCATGCTCCGGCCCGCGCGAACGAGACCTTGCCGTCTGTGCCGCCCGAGATGCCGCGCGCCGTCGCGCCGGGGGCGGTCCCGGTCGAGATCGGGCTTCGGGCCTTGCAGGGCCTCAAGGAATTCCAGATCCGGCTCGATCCTGCCGAGCTTGGCCGCGTCGAGGTCAAGCTTGAGATCGGCGAGGACAATCTGGTGACGGCCAAGGTGGTCGTTGACCGGGTCGAGACGCTGCATCTGCTTCAGCGCGATGCCCGCACGCTTGAGCGCGCCTTCGAGCAGGCCGGCCTCAAGTCCAGCGATGGCGGCATCGACTTCAGCCTGCGCGACCAGGGCCAGGGTGCCCGTCAGGAGCGCAGCGAGCAGGACCGTAACCGGTCCGGCGAAGCTGGCGGCACGGTCCGTGCCGAATTGCCCGAACTCGCGCCCCTTCCCATTCGCCGCACGCTGCATGTCGGCGCGCTCGACCTGTCGATCTGAGGAGCCTGCACCATGACCACGATCGCAGCGGCCCAATCCGCCTCCAAAGCGGCCAGCACGGCCAAGTCGGACAACTCCATCGCGGGGGACTTCGACCAGTTCCTGCGCCTGCTGACCACTCAGTTGAAGAACCAGGACCCGACGGCACCGCTCGACACCAACCAGTTTACCCAGCAACTGGTGCAGTTCGCGCAGGTCGAGCAGCAGCTCAAGCAGAATGAGACCTTGACGGCGCTGCTGAGCCTCAGCAAGTCGGCTTCGACCACCAACGCCATGAGCTTCGTCGGCAACCGTGTCACCATGGATGGCGCGACCAGCCAGTTCAAGGACGCGAAGGCGGAATGGAAGCTGGATGCTCCGCGCGGCGGCAGCGCTAGCATCACCATCAAGAACAGCTCCGGCAGCGTGGTTGCGACCCGCAACATGACGCTCAGCGCCGGCTCGCAGAGCTTCACCTGGGATGGCCGCACCTCGACCGGAACGACGGCGCCCGATGGCGCCTATTCGATTGTGGTCGATGCGACCGATGCGCAGCGCAATGCCATCGCCGTCAAGACCGAGGTGACCGGCATCGTGAGCGGTGCGGACTTCACCGGTGAGGTGCCGGTGCTGATCATCGGCACGACGCGGATACCGGTCGACAAGGTCAAGTCCGTCAGCATCCTGTGATGTCGGAGATGGTCCAGCAGGCAGGCGCAAGACCCGGCTTCGTGACCCTTTTGGGCGACGAGGATGGCCTTAGCCAAATTTTAAGCCCCGATGCCTTACATTCCTACGGACATTGGTCTGTAGAGTTGTGTGAGCGTAAAATGACCGAGGGTCTTAGACCACGAGTGAAGTATGTCATCGGCCCCGACGGGAGCCCCTTGACGATCGCGGACCTGCCGCCTCCGGGCACGCACCGCTGGGTGATCCGCCGCAAGGCGGAGGTTGTGGCCGCTGTGCGCGGAGGGCTCCTCAGCCTTGAGGATGCATGCTCGCGCTACACGCTGACAACCGAAGAATTCCTCAGCTGGCAGTTGTCCATCGATCAGCATGGACTGGCCGGCCTGCGCACCACGCGCATCCAGCACTATCGCCAGTAAACGCAGTCTTCAGCCAGACCGCATCGCTCCGGGCTGCATCCGGGCAGGGAAACCTGCTGGATGCAGCTTATTTTTTTGCGTCGGTGCCTCGCGTTAACTCCTTGCTAACCATGGACCGGGAAAAACTTGCCTAGCTGCAGGCATCATGTGTTCGCATGGATTAGGGCAGTGACGGGTTTCAGGTGCGGGGCCAGGGCGTGAACGGTGTAGTCCAGCAATTCAGCAAGTTCGGTGCAGGCAGGCTTGCCGCCATGCTGATGGTGACGGCTGTGCTGCTTGGCTTCTTCGGTT
The DNA here is from genome assembly GCA_027487245.1 of Hyphomicrobiales bacterium. Taxonomy (GTDB): domain Bacteria; phylum Pseudomonadota; class Alphaproteobacteria; order Rhizobiales; family Beijerinckiaceae; genus Allobosea. The sequence goes on along the minus strand of JAIYDY010000097.1, from coordinate 18,871 downwards.
ACGTGATCTTCCGCTTCTCGCAGCCGGACATGGGCGTGCTCTACACCGACCTGTCGCTCCAGGACGCCTCCCAGGTGGTCAAGGAACTGGAGACGCGCAACATCAAGTATCAGACGCGCGGCGATGGCCAGACCATCCTGATCCCGCGCAATGACATCCCGCGCGTGCGCATGGAGATGGCCAGCAAGGGTCTGCCGTCCGGTGGCGGGGTCGGCTACGAGATTTTCGACAAAGGCGATGCCTTCTCGTCGACCAGCTTCGTGCAGAACATCAACCATCTGCGCGCCCTCGAAGGTGAACTCACCCGCACCATCCGGGCGCTGGGCCGCGTGCAGAATGCCCGCGTGCATCTGGTGATGCCCGAGCGCAAGCTGTTCGAGCGCGACCGTGAACCGCCGCGCGCCTCGATCGTGCTCAAGCTGCGTGGCGAACTCGATGCCGGTCAGATCCGGGCGATCCGTCATCTGGTGGCGTCCGCCGTCGAGGGGCTGAAGCCCGAGCGCGTGTCGATCGTCGATGAAGGCGGGCGGCTTCTGGCCGACGGTGCCCAGGGCGAGGGCGGTGCTGCCGGCGCCGGCTCAGAAGAGCGCCAGACGGGCATGGAGCGTCGGCTGAAGTCGCAGGTCGAGGAAATCGTGGCCAGCGTGGTCGGCAATGGTCGCGCACGGGTGCAGGTCAATGCCCAACTCGAGATGAACCGGGTCGAGAGCCGCTCCGAGACCTTCGATCCCGAAAGCCGGGTAGCCCGTTCGACGCAGAGCCGCACCGAGACGGCTGTCACCAGCGAGCCACGCGAGCAGGGCGTCAGCGTGGGCAACGAACTGCCCGGCGCGCAGGGCCAGGGCGGCCAGGGCGGATCCCCGCGCGACACCAGCAACAAGAACGAGGAAATCACCAACTTCGAGATTTCCCGCACCACGCGCACCGAAGTGCTCGAAGGCGGGCGCCTGCGCCGGCTCTCGGTGGCCGTGCTTGTCGATGGCATCTATGCCCGCACCGCCGCCGGCGAGACAAGCTACCAGCCGCGTCCGCAGGAGGAACTCGACCGGATCGGTGCCCTCGTGCGCACGGCCATCGGCTTCGACCGCGAGCGCGGCGATCAGGTCGAGGTCGTCAACCTGCGCTTTGCCGATGCGCCGCAGACCGTCGAACTCAAGGAGCAGGGGCTGATGCAGCAACTGCTGACCTTCACCAAGGAGGACGTGCTGCGGGCCATCGAACTGGGTGTGATCCTGCTGCTGACGCTGATCGTGCTGCTCACCGTCGTGCGGCCGCTGCTCAAGCAGGTTTTCGCCGCAGATGTGCCGGCCAAGGGTGGCGGCGATCAGCCTCCCGGTGGTGGCATGCAGGCGCTTCCCGGCGGCGGCATGCAGACATTGCCCCCCGGTAGCGATCCCCAGCAGATGCTGTCAGGCCCGCTGGGTCCCAACGAAAGCCCGTCCGAGCGGATGCTGGCGCTTGCCCAGATCAAGGGACAGATCAAGGCGCAGTCGGTCGAGAAGATCGGCTCGATGGTACAGCAGAACCCGGCCGACTCCGTGGCGGTGATCCGCACCTGGGTCCATGACCAGCCAGCGAGCGCCTGATGGCCCTTGCACCCAAAACAGCCGCCACCGGCAACCCGGGCGACCCGAAGGAAATGAGCGGTCCGCACAAGGCTGCTGTCATCCTGCTTTTGCTTGGTGATGAGTTCGGCCGACCGATCTGGTCAGAGCTTGAAGACCACGAGATCCGCATCCTGTCGCGCTCGATGACCGAGCTGGGCACGGTCGAGGCCGAGACGGTCGAGCGCGTCATGGTCGACTTCGTCGCCAAGCTGTCCAATGCCGGCTCGGTGACCGGCTCGTATGACCGCACCGAGGCCCTGCTCTCGCGCATCCTGCCGAAAAACCAGGTTGCCATGATCATGGAAGAGATCAGGGGGCCGGCAGGCCGCAACATGTGGCAGAAGCTGGCCAACATCGAAGCGGCCGTGCTCGCCAACTTCCTCAAGAACGAATACCCGCAGACCGTTGCGGTGGTGCTGTCCAAGGTCAAGCCGGACCATGCCGCGCAGGTGCTGCGCATGCTGCCCGAGGAACTGGCCATCGACGTGGTGCAGCGCATGCTGCGCATGGAGAACGTGCAGAAGGAAGCCCTCGACCATATCGAGCAGACCCTGCGCTCGGAGTTCGTGACCACACTCTCGACAACCCAGCGCAAGGATCCGCACGAGACCATGGCGGTGATCTTCAACTCCTTCGACCGGCAGACGGAGTCACGGTTCCTGTCCTCGCTCGATGTGATCAGCAAGGATTCCGCCCGCAAGATCAGGGCGCTGATGTTCACCTTCGAGGATCTCCAGAAGCTCGATCCGGCCGGGCTCCAGGCCCTCATGCGCGTGGTCGAGCGCGATGTGCTGGCCCGCGCGCTCAAGGGCGCGAACGAGGAGGCGAGGACCTTCTTCTTTGCCGGCATGTCGACGCGCGCTGCCAAGAACCTCCAGGACGACATGCAGAGCACCGGGCCGCTGCGTCTGAAAGAGGTCGACGAGGCCCAGGCGCGCATGGTCGCCCTTGCCAAGGACCTTGCTGAAAAGGGCGAACTCGTGATCGCCAAGAACAACGGCGAAGACGAGTTGATCTACTGATGCAAGAGCCTCAACCCATGACCGCGACCCGGTTCACCTTCGAAACTGACTTCCGCCAGGAGGCTCATGGTCGCAGGGTCAGCGATGTCGATATTGCGGCAGCCCGCGAGCAGGGCTTCCAGGACGGTTTTGCCCAGGGTCGTCAGGCTGCCGAGGCCGAGGCGCAGGCCGCGGTGAAGCACATGGCCGGCGTGCTCGCGGCACAGGCCGAGGCCCTGCTGGGCCAGCAGGAGGCGCGGCTTCACCTGATCGAGGCGTCCGCAGCGGCGCTGGCGGTGACCATGGCCCGGCGGCTCGCCGGCGCGGCACTGGCCGACAAGCCGGCAGCCCTGATCGAGCAGGCTGCGCGCGAATGCATCGTCCACGCCCGCTCCGCGCCGCATCTGGCCGTGCGCGTCAACGAGGCCGCCGTCGAGGATGCGGAGGCGCTCTTCGGGCGGCTGACGCTCGAAAGCGGCTATGCCGGCAAGGTGATCATTCTGGGCGAGCCCGACATCGCGCCCGGAGACGCCCGTTTCGATTGGGCCGATGGCGGGGTCGTGATCGACCGCGCCCAGCTCGAACAGACCATCGCTGCCGCCGCAGAGCAGGTGCTCGGCAAGCGTCCCGACGACCTCTTGCGCTGAAGGAACTGATCCATGGCCAGAGACGATCTTCCCCTGCCGCCGCTCACGCAAGGCAGCGGCATGCCCGGAGGCGGCTTGCCAGCCGGACATGACCGCTCCGGCCCGGTCCCGACCAAGACTGCCGAAGATCTCGAACAGGTCTTCGATGTGCCCGTCACGGTCGCGGCCGTGCTCGGCTCGCACCGCATGGCCATCGGCGACATGCTGAAACTGCAGCCCGGAGCGGTGCTCGAACTCGACCGGCGCGTCGGCGAGGCGATCGACATCCTTGTCAACGACCGCCTGGTCGCGCGCGGCGAGGTGGTCATCGTCGAGGACAAGCTGGGCGTGACCATGACCGAAATTATCAAGGCCGACCGCTGAACGCGGTGACCTAGCACGGGGTGCGGGGCGTCCCAACGATCTGAAAGGACCGAGCCATGAGATTGCTGATTGTTGGAAGCCTCAAGGGGCAGTTGATCACCGCCGCGAAGATCGCGGTGTCGCGCGGGGCCAGCGTGTCGCAGGCCGATACGATCGAGCAGGCTCTCAACGTGCTGCGCACCAAGGGCGCGGACCTCGCCATGGTCGATGTGGCGCTGTCGATCCGCACGTTGGTCGATGCGCTCGATGCCGAGCGCATCCGCACGCCGATCGTCGCGTGCGGCACCGGCACGGACGCGCGCGCTGCGGTGGCCGCGATCCAGGCCGGGGCCAAGGAATACGTGCCGCTGCCGCCCGATCCGGACCTGATCGCGGCCGTACTCGAAGCGGTTGCCAATGACAGCCAGACCTTCGTCTGGCGTGATCCGGCGATGGAGCGCGTGGTCAAACTCGCCGAACAGGTGGCGCGCTCGGAGGCTCCGGTGCTGGTGACCGGCGAGAGCGGCACCGGCAAGGAGGTGATCGCGCGCTTCCTGCACCAGAAATCCGCCCGCAGGGACCGCCCGATGGTTGCGGTCAACTGCGCGGCCATCCCTGACAACCTGCTGGAAAGCGAGCTGTTCGGCCACGAGAAGGGTGCTTTCACCGGCGCGGTGGCGCGCCGCATCGGCAAGTTCGAGGAGGCCAGCGGTGGCACGCTGCTGCTCGACGAAATCTCGGAGATGGATGTCCGGCTTCAGGCCAAGTTGCTGCGCGCCCTTCAGGAGCGGATGATCGACCGTGTCGGCGGCGCGGCTCCGGTCAAGGTCGATATTCGCATCATCGCAACCTCGAACCGCAACCTCGCCGACGAGGTGCGCAAGGGCACGTTCCGCGAGGATCTGCTCTACCGTCTCAATGTCGTGCATCTCAAGATGCCGCCTCTGCGCGAGCGCCCCCAGGATGTGCTGGTGCTGGCGGACCATTTCGCCCGCAAGTATGCGGAACTGAACGGCCTGCCGACCCGGCCCCTCGATGCGGAAGCGCGACGCGCGCTGTCGCTCAACCCCTGGCAGGGCAATGTGCGCGAACTGGAGAACACCATCCACCGCGCCACGTTGCTGGCCAATGGCATGGAGATCGGCATCGAGGCCCTGCAGACGCCCGATGGCGAAGCCTTTGGCGCCCGCACCATCGGCTCGGTTGCCGAGCGCGCGGCCCAGACAGCCGAAGCGATGACCCGCTCCCTGGTCGGGCGCACCGTCGCCGACGTGGAGCGCGACCTGATCCTCGACACGCTGGATCATTGCCTCGGCAACCGCACGCATGCGGCCAAGATCCTCGGCATCTCGATCCGCACCCTTCGCAACAAGCTCAACGAGTATTCGAGCGTCGGCATTGCCATTGCCGAGCCGGGGCAGATGCGGGCCGGCGCGATGTGAGGGCTGCGCGCGATCCTGAAAGATCGCGCCAACGCGTCTGGCAAAGCACGCGAAATGCGCTATCTAGCCTCCCAAGGGCACAACGCCCAGGTTGATAAAATCGCTCGGGAGGTTGACGCATGACACAGGCAACGGGTGCCAGACCCTGGCTTGCCTTTTATCCAACAGGGGCACCTTCAGACATTGCCGAAGCGCCGTTCCGCACGCTGGCGGAGCTGGTCAGCGCCTCGGCCCGCCTCTACGGAGAGCGCACCGCCTACACCGTGGTGATGCCCAATGGCATGTATGGCGACCTCAGCTTCGCTGACGTCGACCGCATGGCCGACGCGTTCGCGGTCTATCTGCGCGAGGTCCTCGGCCTGAAGGCCGGAGACCGGGTGGCGCTTCAGGCACCCAATTCGCTGCCGGTGCCGGTGGTCGCCTTCGGTGTGTTCAAGGCCGGCTGCGTGCTGGTCAACGTCAACCCGCTCTACACGGCCGAGGAGATGGGCGCGCAGTTCCGCGATGCCACGCCGCGTGCGCTGGTGATCGTCGACATGTTTGCCGACAAGCTGACCGAGGCGCTGAAGATCTGCGCCATTCCCAATGTCATCGTGACGCGGGTGGCCGAGTTCATGCCCGGCGCGGTGAAGGGCGTCATCGGCCTCGTGCAGCGCTACTGGGACCGCTCGCTGCCGCCCATCGAGACCCCGCATATCCGCCTGCCAGATGCGCTGGCGGCTGGCGCCAAGGCGCGCGAGGATGGCAAGATCCCGGTCGAGAGCTATACGGCGAGCCTCGATGGCTCGGCACTGGCGGCGCTGCAGTACACCGGCGGCACCACCGGCATCAGCAAGGGCGCGATGCTGACGCATGGCAACATCGTGATGAACATGGCGCAGACCATGAGCTTCATCGACCAGCATGTGAAAAAGGGCGAGGAAGTGGTGCTGACCGCGATCCCGACCTATCACATCCTGGCCTTCACGCTGAACCTGCTTGGCTTCTACTGGCTCGGCAACCGCAACATCCTGATCCCGAACCCGAGGCCGCTGTCGAACCTGAAGCGGGCTTTCGAGAATTATCCGATCACCTGGATCGTCGGCGTCAACACGCTGTTCAACGGCCTGATGAACGAGTTCTGGTTTGCAGAGAATCCGCCACGGCATCTCAGGGCCTCGTTTGCCGGCGGCGCAGCGCTTCAAGGAGCGGTGGCCGAGCGCTGGCTCAGCATGACCGGCACACACGTGATCGAAGGTTATGGGCTGACCGAGACATCGCCAGTGATCACCGGCAATCCGGTCGGAAAGGCGCGCGTCGGTTCGGTGGGCATTCCCGTGCCCTCGACCGAGGTGGCGCTGCTCGACGACGAGGGCCGCCCGGTGCCGCCCGGCGAGGCGGGCGAGGTCTGCGTGCGCGGCCCGCAGGTCATGGCCGGCTACTGGCAGCGCCCTGACGAGACGGCGCGTTCGATGACGGCGGACGGTTTTTTCCGGACCGGCGACATCGGCACGATGGACCCTGACGGCTACTTCAGGATCGTCGACCGGAAGAAGGACATGATTCTGGTCTCGGGCTTCAATGTCTATCCCAACGAGGTCGAGGATTGTCTGGCCCGCCTGCCGGGCATTGGTGAAGCGGCGGTGATCGGTGTTCCCGACGGGGCGGCGGGCGAGGCGGTCAAGGCCTTCATCGTTCCGCTCGACAAGGCGCTGACAGCCGAAGAGGTCAAGGCGCACTGCAAGCAGCATCTGGCGGCCTACAAGTGCCCCAAGCTGGTCGAGTTCCGCACCGAACTGCCCAAATCCAATGTCGGCAAGATCCTGCGCAAGGATCTGAAGGCCGCAGAACTGGCGCTTGCCAGCCAGAACAAGGGGGCCTGAGCCATGGTCGGAGCATTCGAACAAACGCTGCTCGCCATCATGATGGCGTTCATCATGCTCGGCATGGGTGCGGCCCTGACCCCGCAGGATTTCAAGAGTTCGCTGCGCCGGCCCTTCGGGCTGTTCGTCGGGCTTGTCTCGCAATATGGCTTCCTGCCGCTGATCGGGTTCACGCTGGCGCTGCTTTTGCCGCTCAGCCCCGAGGTCAAGATCGGCCTGATCATCATGTCCTGCATGCCGGGTGGCACGACGTCCAACATCTTCACCTATTTCGCCAAGGGAAACCTGGCGCTGTCGATGCTGATGACCGTGAACTCGACCATGTTCGGCGTCGTGCTGATCCCCTTGCTGATCGTGCTGTATGCCGCTGGTCTCGGGATATCCGTTCCGGCCGACAACATCGTGCGAACGCTGATCGTGCTTCTGGTGCCGGTGGCGATCGGCATGGCGCTGAGGCGCTGGAATGCCAATGTCGGCGCCATCGTAGAACTGGCGGGAGGGGCGCTGGGCATCTTCTTCATCCTGTTCATCGCGGCCTCATGGGTCCCGCGCAACTGGCAGTTCCTCTTGAGCACACCGCCATCGGTCTATGCAGCCGTCATTGGTCTTGGCCTGCTGGGGTTCCTGTCCGGCTATCTCTTCAGCGCCCTGCTGAAACTGCATCCGATCAACGCCCAGACCATTTCCATGGAGGTCGGCATCCAGAATGGCCCGCTGGCCCTGGCGATCGTGGCGCTCAGCTTCACCGGGCTTCAGCAGCAACAGATCATCGCTGTGCCTGCGCTGTATTCGCTGTTCATCGTGATCAACGCGTCCTTGCTGACGATCTGGTATCGGCGCGTCAACGACAGGTCACGCCAGAAGCTGCCCGACTCGCTGCTCTGACCGCACAGACGAAAACGCCCCGTACCGGATCCGGCACGGGGCGTTGAACGTTCCCTGGTCGGGCAGGCCCGCGGGCCTGCCCTCAGCGACCGATCGTCAGTAGAAGCGCAGAACCCGGACGCGCCGGACGGGACGGCGATAATAGACGCGGCGAACCGGGCGGCGGTAGACAACGCGCCGGACCGGACGGCGATAGTAGACAACCCGGCGGCGGACCGGGCGGCGGCGATAATAGTAGTACTGGCTGAATTCCTTGTCGGCGGCATCCAGCGCTGCCTTGTCATCAACAGCGACCTCGACAGTCTCCGGCAGATCAGCCGGTGTCGGGACGGGAGACGACGTTGGCTGCGCAGCTTCGGCCAGGCCAGGTGCGACGGCAGCGGCGGCAAGGCCACCAAACAAAGCGAGTAGGAAAGTCCTGCGTTCCATGCGTTCCTCCAGTGTTGCAACCCCACATGATGAGCCTACGCTCACTTGTCGGCATGCCGCAACCATGAAATCACAAGCATAGCCCGTGAAACCAGACCTGCCGGAATCCACCATGGACCTTTCCTACGCCCAGAACATGGAAGACATGCATCTTGCCCAGGTGTTCGCGGGGGAGCCTCAGGGCTTCTACATTGATGTCGGGGGCGGGCATCCGGTGGCGGACAATGTCTCGCTGCGCTCCTATCTGGCGGGTTGGCGCGGCATCGTGATCGAGCCGCAGGCGGCGCTGCACCGGCTTTATGGTGCCGTGCGGCCCCGCGACATCGCGCTTGATGTGCTGGTCGGGCGCAGCACCGGGGAAGCTGCCTTCCATGCGGTCGACAAGCTGCATGGCTTCTCGACCATGGTGGAGGCGCACGCCAAGGGGGCCACGGAGTTCGGCACCTCCTATGTCACCGAGCGCAAGCCTGTCACGACGCTGGCCGCCTTGTGTGCCAGCCACGGCGCGGCGCGGATCGACTGGCTCAAGATCGATGTGGAAGGGGCAGAGGCCGATGTGCTGGCCGGCAATGACTGGCAACGCTTCAGGCCGCGCGTGGTGCTGATCGAGGCCATCGCGCCGGGCACGATGGAGCCCTCGCATGAGGCCTGGGAGCCGATGCTTCTGTCGGCCGGCTACCGGTTTGCCTTCTTCGACGGACTGAACCGTTGGTATGTGGCGGATGAGGCGGCGGTGCTCACCACGCGCTTTCCGGCTGCCTACCGCGACTGGGGCAGCGTCCGGCATCTGTATGACCATGGCAGGGCGCGCGAGCGGGCGGACCATCCTGACCATGCGCTGGCCAGCGCGCTCGCCGGTCTCGATCCAGCCGCACTGCCTATGGTCGGCCCTGACACGATCTTCGGCTTCCTGACCAAGAACATCCCGGCGGAGGATCTCGCCCGGCCGGCGGAATCCGAAACGCTGGACCGCTTTGCGCATCTGTGGCTGGGCAGTGAACCGCACCGCTTCGATCCGGATGCGTATGCTGGCGACACGCTTGAGGGCGCGCTGCGCGGGCTGATCGGCTCCGATCACTTCCGCACCGCCCTGGGCCGGATTGCGGCTGCGCATGATGGCGGCTTCATCATGGAGGGGTGAGAGGCACCACCCCTTGCCGGCCACAGACCGCATGCCCGCGACGCGGTGTCGCCATGCCGCCGCCTTCGAAAGGCCTGTCAGCTTTACAGTTCGTTAACCATCCTGCCGGCAAAATCTGCCTATCGGATGGAGGTGCATGGCGCGCTCCGGCCGGGCTGACAAACGGCAGCGGCATTCCGTTCTCGGGTTTTGGGGCTGACAATGAGCGACGCGACAGCGGGCAAGGCCCCGCGGGCGCCAGGATCGTCACCGCTGGCGGGTGCGGGTGGCTTCACGCTGCCGACCTTCGGCCAGATGGGCAATATGGCCCGTCGGCCCGATTTGCTGCTGGCTTTCGGTGTCATCGGCATCCTTGTCGTGTTCGTGATGCCACTGCCGCCGCTTCTGCTCGACATGCTGCTCGCGGTGTCGATCATCCTGTCGGTTCTGGTGTTGATGACGGCGCTGTTCATCGAGGAGCCGCTGGAATTCTCGTCCTTCCCGACGGTGCTGCTGGTCGTGACCATGCTGCGGCTTGGCCTCAACATCGCCTCGACGCGTCTGATCCTGACGCATGGCCATGAGGGAACGCACGCCGCCGGCCATGTCATCGAAGCCTTCGGGGGCTTCATCATGGGAGGAAACTTCGTCATCGGGGTGATCGTCTTTGTCATCCTGGTGCTGGTGAACTTCATCGTCATCACCAAGGGTTCGGGCCGCATCGCGGAAGTCGCAGCGCGCTTCACGCTTGATGCCATGCCGGGCAAGCAGATGGCGATCGATGCCGATCTTTCCGCCGGATTGATCGACCAGGACGAGGCCCGCCGCCGTCGCACGGCACTGGAAGATGAAGCCTCGTTCTGCGGGGCCATGGACGGTGCTTCGAAATTCGTGCGCGGCGATGCCATCGCCGGCATCCTGATCACCTTCATCAACGTGATCGGCGGCATCCTGATCGGGGTGGTCCAGCGCGGCATGTCGTTCGGTTCGGCTGCCACCACCTACACCATGCTGTCGGTCGGCGACGGCCTCGTCAGCCAGATCCCGGCGCTGATCGTCTCGACGGCGGCAGGCCTTCTGGTCTCCAAGGCCGGCGTGCGCGGCGCAGCCGACAAGGCGCTGATGCGTCAGATGTCGGGCTATCCCAAGGCGCTTGGCATGTCGGCGGGCGTGATGGCCGTGATGGCGCTCCTGCCGGGCATTCCCTTCATCCCGTTCGCGGCCCTGGCGGCGGGCGCGGGCTATCTGGCGTGGAAGTTCGACAAGGTGAACAAGGGTGCGGCCAGCGAGAAGGCTGCCGCCCGTGCCATGCAGGAGGCGGGTGGGCCGCGTGCTCCGGGCTCGGTCGATGCCTCCCGCGAAGAGACCATGGCCGACATCCTCAAGATGGACGATCTCAAGATCGAGATCGGCTACGGGCTGTTGCCGCTGGTCAATGGCTCTCTGGGCGAGGACCGGCTGACAGAGCAGGTCAAGGCGCTGCGCCGCCAGCTGGCCGGCGAGTTCGGCTTCGTGATGCCGAGCGTGCGCATCGTCGACAACGTGGCGCTCGAAGCCAGCGTCTACATCATCAAGGTCAAGGAAATCGATGCCGGCACCGGTATCGTCTACCCGAACCAGTTCATGTGCATGGACCCGATGGGCGGGCAGGTCGATCTGCCGGGTCAGCATGTGCTGGAGCCGACCTTCGGCCTGCCGGCGACCTGGATCGACAACGCGCTGCGCGACGAGGCCCAGTTGCGCGGCTACACGGTGGTGGACGCCGCCAGCGTGATCTCGACCCATCTCACCGAGGTGCTCAAGGCCAACATGCCGGAGCTGCTCAGCCATGTCGAAACCCAGAAGCTGCTGAAGGAACTGCCCAAGGAGCATGCCGATCTGGTGAAGGACATCGTGCCGTCACTGATCTCGACCACGGGCCTCCAGCGCGTGCTCCAGCTTCTGCTCGCCGAGCGCGTGTCGATCCGCGATCTCGGCAACATCATCGAGGGCATCTCCGAGGCGGCCGGCTCGCTCAAGAACCCGCGCGACATCGTCGAGCATGTGCGCTCGCGTCTTGGCCGGCAGATCTGCGCCCAATACACGCCCGGCAATGGCCAGCTGCCGATCATCACCATGTCGCCGGTGTGGGAAAGCGCCTTCGCCGAAGCGGTTGTCGGCGATGGCGACAATCGTCACCTGGCGATGCAGCCCTCCAAGCTCCAGGAGTTCGTCAAGTCCGTGCGCGAGCGCTTCGACGATGCGGCCCGCATGGGCGAAATGCCGGTTCTGGTCTGCTCGGGCCATGCGAGGCCCTTCGTGCGCCAGATCATCGAGCGCTTCCGCCGCGAGACGCCGGTGCTGGCGCAGGCGGAAATCCACCCGCGTGCGCGTCTGAGGACGGTCGGAAGCGTCTGAGCAGGCCGCGCCGGCGGTGCGGCGTGGTCCAGGGTCAGGAATACGGGTCTCAGACCCTGTTCATCCTCAGGCCGATGGCATCCATGGCGGCCTGATCGCGGGCACCCTGCACGGCGCGCTCGGCGGTCTTTTCGCGGTCGTCTAGGATTTCGACCTTCTTCATGTCCTCGAAAGCCTCGGCCAACGCGGCCTTGGCCTCGTCAAGCTGGCCGCGCAGGTTGTCGGCGGACTGCTGAAGGTTGTCACGGCGGCCCTTGGCAGCCTTGGCATAGGTCGGATAGGCGAAATGGCCGGTATCGTTGATGCCCGAACGGGCCTCCTCGGCCTTGATCTCGCGATCAAGCTCGTTCGCCATCCGCTCGAAATCTGCAATCATCATCTCGATCTGCGCAACCCGGCGACGCTTCTCGTCAACCTGGAAACGCTTGAGACGGATGAGGGTCTCACGCGATTTCATTGGTCAGTTACTCCCCAAAACGCTGGACGGCCTGCCCCTGACGGGCAGTCCGGCCACACACATGACCTTCGCGAGACAGGGCGACTATGGCGTCGGGAGGTTGATCCTTCGTTACTGAAATCAGGAATTTTTGCATGTTTTGTGTCTGCTTCTGGCTCAGTTGGCCATGATTCCGGCGAGCATCAGGTAACTTTCGGCCAAGGACGATGCCTCGTCCTTGCGTTGCTTGAGAAACTCCTCCAGCGCCGGAGTGAGCCTGATCGCCTCGTCGACCTCTGCTGACGAGCCGGGGCGATAGGCCCCGAGGCGGATCAGTTCTTCCATGTCGGCGTAGGTGCCGAGGGTCTGCCGCGCCCGCTGCACCACGGGCCAGTAGGCGGGATCCGCCGACTTCGGCATCGTCCGCGAGACAGACTTGAGGATGTTGATGGCGGGGTAGCGCCCACGCTCGGCAATGGCGCGCTCCATGACAATGTGGCCATCGAGGATGCCGCGCACCGCATCGGCAACCGGTTCGTTGTGATCATCGCCATCGACCAGCACGGTGAAAAGCCCGGTGATCGCGCCCGCACCCGTGCCGGGCCCGGCGCGCTCAAGCAGACGCGGCAATTCGCTGAACACGGTCGGCGTATAGCCCTTGGTGGTGGGCGGCTCCCCCGCCGCAAGCCCGATCTCGCGCTGGGCCATTGCAAAGCGGGTGACCGAATCCATCATGCACAGCACCTGGGCGTCCTGATCGCGGAAGAACTCCGCCAGCGCGAAGGTCATGTAGGCCGCCTGCTTGCGCATCAGCGCCGGCTCGTCGGAGGTGGCGACCACCACCACAGAGCGCGCCAGCCCCTCGTCGCCAAGGTCATCCTGGAGGAACTCCTGCACCTCGCGCCCGCGCTCGCCGATCAGGCCGATCACCGAGACATCGCAGCCGGAGTTGCGCGCCAGCATCGAGAGCAGCACCGACTTGCCGACCCCGGAGCCGGCGAAGATGCCCATGCGCTGGCCCTTGCAGCAGGTCAGGAAGGCATTCATTGCGCGGACCCCGAGATCCAGCGGCTCGCCGACACGCCTGCGGGCATGGGCGGGCGGCGGATCGGCGCGGAACGGATAAAGCCGATCGCCTTCCGGCAGGGGCGGGCCACCGTCGATCGGCCGGCCGAAGGCATCGATGACGCGGCCAAGCCAGGCGGGGGACGGCCGGATGCCGGGCTGGGAGCGCCGCACATGGGCCGGGCAGCCGCGCCGGATGCCCTCCAGCACGCCGAAAGGCATGGCCAGCGCCCGGTCTCCATCAAAGCCGACGATCTCGCAGGGCACCGTGGCGCCGGCACTGATCTCGATGTCCAGCCGGCCACCCAGGCTCATGGCCCCGATCGGGCCGGAGATCTCGACCAGCAGGCCCTTCACGGCTGCGACCCGCCCGAAGACGTTGACAGGTCCGATGCCGTCAAGGGCGGCACCGAGCGAGGTCAGCAGCGGGGTCTGGTCACGGGACATGGCTGTGGCGCATCATCACGGGGCGAGGTGGCATTCAGCATGGCCTTCGGCGGGCGCGCAGATCGTCAAGCAGACGAGCATCAGCCGGGAAACATCTCGGAACGTTGCCAAATTTTTGCCGCCGCGCATCCACGTAAACGATTCGTTTACCCGCTTCGTTAAGAGTGAGCATGTCGAGGGTCTCCATGTCCATGTGAAAGCGGACCTGGACCCGAGATCACCGGCTGGAGCTGTTGCATCGACAGGGCCAACACGGATCGACCAACAGGATCGATTCATTGTTGACTCGCAACGACATAACAGGGCTTGCGCAGGCGACTCACAGTTTGTTAACCACTGTGTCCGTAGCGTGTCGCGTGGTGTTTTTCAGGGCAAGTGATTCGGTGTCGGCGGCCACGGTGGCCATCGGTGCAGACGATGAAATCGCGAGCCTTCACTTGAGCGGGAACGGGGACGACGGCACATGCGCGTTCTGCTGATTGAAGATGACAGCGCTACGGCTCAGAGCATCGAACTGATGCTCAAGTCCGAGAGCTTCAACGTCTACACCACCGATCTCGGTGAAGAGGGCGTCGATCTCGGCAAGCTGTACGACTACGACATTATCCTTCTCGACCTGAACCTTCCCGACATGTCGGGCTATGAGGTGCTCCGCTCGCTTCGGGTGGCCAAGGTCAAGACGCCGATCCTGATCCTCTCCGGTCTCGCCGGCATCGAGGACAAGGTGCGCGGCCTCGGCTTCGGAGCCGACGATTACCTGACCAAGCCCTTTCACAAGGACGAACTGGTTGCCCGCATCCACGCCATCGTGCGCCGCTCGAAGGGCCATGCCCAGTCGGTGATCACGACCGGTGACCTGATCGTCAACCTGGACACCAAGACGGTGGAAGTCGACGCCCAGCGTGTTCACCTCACCGGCAAGGAATACCAGATGCTGGAGCTGCTCTCGCTGCGCAAGGGCACGACGCTGACCAAGGAAATGTTCCTGAACCACCTTTATGGCGGCATGGACGAACCGGAACTGAAGATCATCGACGTCTTCATCTGCAAGCTGCGCAAGAAGCTCGCCAACGCCTCCGACGGCAAGAACTACATCGAGACGGTTTGGGGCCGCGGCTACGTGCTGCGCGAGCCGAGCGACGTCGAAGAGCGTATCACCGCCTGATCCGCGCGATCGCGATATCCTGAGAGAATACAAGGCCCCGCTCCATGCGGGGCTTTTGTGTTTTGGGTGAACAGCTCTCGCAATGCGAACATCGCCCCCCTCGATGGCGTGCCCAAACAGCCTGAATTCACGTCCGGCGCTGGCTGCCACCAACCAGGGACAGGGCCGGAGGAGACGCTGGGCGCGCCGGCTCCAGGGGTGCCGGCGGGCCATGACCCGTCGAGACAACACCGAGCGATGCACGGCGGGAGTCGGTCTGCGGGCTCTCGGCCTTGCCACCGGCAGGCCGGTAGACACCGCGGTTGTCGTGGTTGACGGTGAAGGCATCGCTCAGGCCGATCACGGTCTCCGCCGAGCCGAGGCACAGGAAGCCATCCGGGCGAATGTGCCGGGCCAGCAGGTCGAGCACGCGCGATTTGGTCGCGACGTCGAAATAGATCATCACGTTCCGGCAGAAGATGATGTCGAACCGCCCGAGAGGTCCGCTGCCGGCCTGCTGACTGACCAGGTTGTGCTGGCGGAAGGTGACCATGTTCCTGATGCGCTCGTTCAGGTGCCAGCGCTCGCCATGCTGGGTGAAGTGCCGCAGCAGGCTCTGGATCGGCAGGCCGCGCTGCACCTCGAACTGCGAGTAGATACCAGCCCGGGCCTTGGCGAGGATATCCTCCGAGATGTCCGTCGCGAGGATCTCGATTTTCCAGCCCGTGAGCTGGCCGGCCATCTCGTCGAGCATCATGGCCAGCGAGTAGGGCTCCTGTCCGGATGAAGCGGCCGCACACCAGATGCGCAAGGTCCGCTCGGTACCCCGCGCCTTCATCAGGTGCGGCAGCATCAGGTCGCGGACCTGCCTGAAAGGCGAGGTGTCGCGGAAGAACAGGGTTTCATTGGTGGTCATCGCCTCGACCACGGCGGTGGCCAGGCCTTCGGCTCCAGCACGCAGCAACCCGGTCAGTGCGGACAGTGAGGCAATGCCATTCTGACGACAGACGACAGCGAGGCGGCTCTCGACCAGATAGCGCTTGTCAACGCCGATCAACAGGCCGGACCGCTTGTGCAGCAGATCGCGCAGATAGGAGAACTCGATCTCGTTCATCGCCGCGCCCCCGCCAGCATGGGCAGCGAATGCCGCAGGACGGCCTCCCTGATGGCCGGGCCGATCCCTGGCAGGGGCAGCACATGGTGAGCGATGCCTTGCCGGCTGACGGCACCGGGCATGCCCCAGACCACGCTGGTGGCTTCATCCTGCGCGATGATGCGGGCACCTGACTGGCGCAGCAGGCGCGCGCCTTCCAACCCGTCTGTGCCCATGCCGGTGAGCACCACGGCCAGCGCGGATGCGCCATAGGCTGCTGCGGCGTCGCTGAACACCAGATCGATCGAGGGGCGACAGAAGTTGACCGGCGCGCTGTCTTCAAGCCGCATGCGCACCTGACCGTCGGCTTTCGTCAGTCGCAGGTGGCGTCCGCCGGGTGCAATATAGATACGGCCCGGCTGCGGCACCTCGCCATGGCTTGCCTCGCGGGCCTGGCGGCCGAGCCGCATGGTCATCTGTTCGGCCAGTGCTGCCGTGAACATGGCCGGCATGTGCTGCGCCACGATGACCGGAAAATGGTCACAGGCGTCGCCGAGATCGTCGAGCAGCGTCATCACGGCGCGCGGCCCGCCCGTGGAGGCGCCGATCAGCAGCGCCCGCGGCGCAACCTCCAGCGCCAGGATGTGCCTGTCGGGATGGATGGGCTGGACCTGTGCCGGGCTGGCACGCGTGGTCGCTGGTGCGCTTGTCTCGCGTGCGGTGTGCCGCCTCCGGCCGGTCTGCGCCGGGTCAATCAGCCCCACGAGTCGGGCCATCAGCTCCTCGCGGAAGGTCAGCGACATGGTGAGGTCGCGGTTGTTCTCCGGCTTGGGCTGGAGGTCCAGGGCTCCGAGCGTGAGGCATTGCAAAGTCAGCCGCGCCGACCGCGCCGTCAGGCTGGAGGCGATCACGACCGCGCTTGACGGGCTGACCTTGAGGATTTCAGGCAGGGCTGTCAGTCCGTCCATCACGGGCATGTCGAGATCGAGGATGATGATCTCGGGCTTGTGGCGGTCTGCTGCGCGGATGCCGTTGACGCCGTCGGCTGCCGTGCCTGCCACCGTCAGGCGGGGATGTTCGCTGACCCAGCGGCTGAACAGGCCCCTTGCGACGACCGAATCGTCGACGATCAGCACGCTGGCTTTCGGCCCGGGCAGCAGGGCCCCGCCGTGACCATCCTCGCTGAAAGCGGCCTGAACCATCTGGACCTTGCGACGCTTTCTGCGGGCTGGCTCTGTCGGCTGCGACCCGTCGCGGGTCGTTCATCAGGTTCTGGTGCAGCGACCGGATCAGATCCGGCCGCGCTTCATCAGTTCGGGGCGATCATGCCCACCTGCTGGAACTTCGATTGCAGGATCTCGCCGTCGAACGGCTTCATCACATACTCGTCCGCTCCGGCGTGCATGGCACGGGCAATGTGGGCAATGTCGTTCTCGGTGGTGCAGAACACGACCTTCGGCGACTTGCCGCCCGGCATGCCGCGCAGGCCGCGCAGGAACTCGTAGCCATCCATGACCGGCATGTTCCAGTCGAGCAGGATCGCGTCGGGCATCCGCTGACGGCAGAAATCCATGGCCTGCTGGCCATCTTCAGCCTCGCTGATGCGCAGCGACAGGCCTTCGAGAATGCGCCGGGCCACCTTGCGGATCACGGCACTGTCGTCGACGACAAGGCAATGTTTCATGTTCTGCCCTTTCAGGACACGATCCAGTGCATCAGGCGGCCAGCGATTCACTGCCGACGATGCACTCCGGATCGAGAATTACCAGCAGACTGGTTTCAAGGCGGTGAACGCCTTTCGAAAGTTTCTGCCAATCCGCATTCAAATGAATGGGATTCGGTTCGAGCGTTGCCGGGGGCAGGCGCACGACATCACCGATCCTGTCGACCAGCAGCGCGAACGGCTCGCCGCGGCTCTCGACCCCGATGGCCATGCGCTCCGCACACTCGTTGCCATCGGGCAGGTTGAGCACCGCGCGCAGGCAGATGGCGGTGACAACGCGGCCGCGCAGGTTGACGAGGCCCTTGATCGGCCTTGCGGCAAGCGGAACGCGGGTGATCCGTTGGACCGAGAAGACCTCGTGCACCTCGCCGATCGGCAGACCGAAGAGCTGGTCCGCGATCGTCAGCGTGATGTACTCGAACGCGCCGCCGGCAAGCATCGTTTCGGCGGCATGGCCCGCGTGGCCCGGTGTAGCTGACGGTGTCATGCGGCATCCCTGTCCTGGCTGGCCACGGCGCGCAGGGCTGCCATCAAGCTGTGGCGGTCGAACTTGGCGATCAACTCGCCGAGCCCCGCATCGAGGCTTTCCGCCATCAGGCCGGCATGCGGCACCGAAGCGAGGCCAAGGATCAGTGCGCTGCGATGCCGCCTGTCGCCGCGCACCGCCTCGATGACGGCCGGGCCACCGCTCGCCTCGTGCTCGACATCGACGATGATGGCACGAAGGGCCGGTCGCGCCTGCAGGGCGGCCCGGGCCTCAGTGGCATTGGCGCAGCAGACCGGGTAAAACCCCGCGGCCTTGACGACGGGGGCCAGCATCTCGCGCAGGAAGGTCGATTGTTCGACGATCAGGACCTCGCGGGCGCTTGCCTGAGCGGGTGGCTGGCGCTGGCCATGCAACCAGTCTGGAAAGGCCTGCGGCAGGTAGTGGGCAAGGTCGATCATCTCGGTGGCGCGGCCGCCGAGCACGGCCGAGCCAAGGACGCCGGGCTCGTGGTTGGCGAACTCGATGTCAACCTGCTCGTCGATGATGTCGACGATGGACTCGACCGCCATGCCCATGGTGCGGGCTCCGTCGGAGAAGATCACCATTGGCTGGATTCCCGAGCGGTTCAGTTCCAGCGCATCGTTGGCCGGCACCACGGGCATCAGCCTGCCCCGGTATTGCACCAGCGGCCTGCCCGAGGCGAACTCGATGGTTTCCCCCTCGATTTCCTCGAGGCGGGTGACG
>JAIYDY010000049.1 GCA_027487245.1 Hyphomicrobiales bacterium | reverse complement strand
GTAGAGCATCATGGTCGACAGCAGCGCACCCTGACCAGCGAAGAAGATCGCGGACAGGACCATGGTGGCGACCAGCGTCACGGCATAGGTTTCGAACAGGTCGGCGGCCATGCCGGCGCAGTCGCCCACGTTGTCACCGACGTTGTCGGCGATCGTGGCAGGGTTGCGCGGGTCATCTTCCGGAATGCCGGCTTCGACCTTGCCGACGAGGTCGGCGCCGACGTCGGCGCCCTTGGTGAAGATGCCGCCGCCGAGACGGGCGAAGATCGAGATCAGCGAAGCGCCGAAGCCGAGCGCCACCAGCGCGTCGATGACGATGCGGCTGGAGGGCGAATGGCCGAGGCCGGTCAGGATGCCGTAGTAGATCGCGACGCCGAGGAGGGCGAGGCCCGCCACCAGCATGCCTGTCACCGCACCGGCCTTGAAGGCCACATCAAGGCCGCCAGCCAGCGACTGGGTCGCGGCCTGAGCCGTGCGCACGTTGGCGCGCACCGAGACGTTCATGCCGATGAAGCCGGCAAGGCCGGACAGCACCGCACCGATCAGGAAGCCGAAGGCAACTTCCTTGCCGAGCAGGAACCAGAGCCCGATCAGCAGCACGATGCCGACGCCTGCAATGGTGATGTACTGGCGCTTGAGATAGGCTTGCGCGCCTTCGGCGATCGCGCCCGCGATTTCCTGCATGCGCTGGTTGCCGGCGTCACGCTTCATGACATCGAGGTAGGCCCAGATTCCGTAAAGGAGCGAGGTCGCTCCAAGTGCGATGATGATGAGCAGTGGGCTCATGGCGATATCCATCCCTGTTTTTTGCTGTGAGACGGCTTTGCTGCGCCATGCCGCACCAATGGCACGAACAGGCAGCGCCTTCTCAGACGAGTGCCGCGTGTCTGCCAAACTTTAAACGAAATGTAAAACCGGGAATTCGTCTGAGCCGCCTTCCGGTGGCAGGGATCTGTCGCGTTTCGTTCGCGAGCCGCGTCAGACCGCCAGCACTGGCCGGCTTCTGGCCTGGATCGCCACCATCACCAGCGCCAGCGCGACGGCGGGGAACACCACCCAGTTGACGATGTCCCAGCCGCCGATGTGCAGCAGCTTGCCCGACGAGAGCGAGGCCATGGCGACCGCGCCGAACACGAGAAAATCGTTGGCGGCCTGCACCTTGGTCCGCTCCTCGGGCCGATAGCAGTCGGTCACCATCGAGGTCGCGCCGACGAAACCGAAGTTCCAGCCCACGCCGAGCAGGATCAGCGAGATCCAGAAATGCGCCACGGTCAGCCCCGACAAGCCGACCACGGCGGCAACCGCGATCATCAGCAGGCCAGTTGCCGTGATTCTGTCCTTGCCGAAACGATTGATCAGGTCGCCTGTGAAGAAGCTCGGCGCGAACATCGCCAGCACATGCCACTGGATGCCGAGCGCGGCCTCACCGATGCTGTGGCCGCAAGCGACCATGGCCATCGGTGCCGCCGTCATCAGGAATGCCATCAGCCCATAGCTGACCAGCCCGCAGATCACCGCCGTGACAAAGCGCGGGTTGCGCATGATCTCGGCAAGCGGCCTGCCACCGGAGACCTGCTTTTTCGGCGCGGGCGCATTGAGCAGCGACACGACCAGCATCGCCATGAGGGCAAGGCCGGACAAGGCGAGGAAGCTCGCCGCGAACGGATAGAGCGGTGTCAGGTCGCGCGTCCAGATCACCGTCTGCGGCCCGATCACGGCCGCGAACAAGCCGCCCACCATGACGAGCGAAATCGCCCGCGCCTTATAGCTTTCGCTCGCGCTGTCGATGGCCGCGAACCGGTAACTCTGCACGAAGGCGATGTAGAAGCCGGACAGGAACGTCCCGAGGCAGAACAGCCAGAAGGCCCCTCGCGCGGTGCCCGCTGCAGCAACGATTCCGGAGATAACGCCTGCGAAACAACCGATGATGTAGCCGATCCGCCGGCCATGGCGGCGCATCAGCCAGGCTGCCGGGATGACGGCGCAGGCAAGGCCAATGTTGAGCAGGCTGACAGGCAGCGTTGCCAGCGCCTTGTCGTCCGCCAGTTGCATGCCGATGACGCCGCCCAGCGAAACGATGATCGGCGGTGTGGCTCCGCCCAGCGCCTGCGCCACGGTCAGAATGCGGACATTGCGCTTCGCCACCGCATCGGGAGCGCCGGTTGCGCCGGCATCGGGCAGGGGCATGGCAGGGGGAGCGCTCGGCGTGGTCATGCCTGCCGGATAGCCCAATTCGCAGCAGCGCGCATCCGCAAAAATCCGGGGGCGGCCATGCAGGCCGGCGCATGTGGCGTTGTAGCGGGATTTGGCTGTCAGGCGGTCCAGTCGTGCTGGAAGGACAGGCTGGAAAATGGCACCGCGCTGCCGTCCGCTCTCACGAAAGCTGGATCCTCCGCGAGGGCCAGCTCGCCAATCACGCTGGCCTCGCAGCCGGCTGCGGCGCAGGCGGCCAGCAGGGCTGGAACGGTGTCCGGATCGGCAGCCATCAGGACCTCGTAGTCGTCGCCGCCGGCCATGATAGTCTGGAGCAGTCCTGGCTCCAGCGCCAGCGCTGCGCGCGCTGCCGGCGACAGCGGCACGCGGTCTAGCAGGATGCGGGGTTGAAGCCCTTTGATGCCGGATGCCGCTGCCAGCTTCACCGCATCGCCGAGCAATCCGTCAGAGACATCCATGGCGGCGGCGGCATGCGCGGTTATCGCCCCGGCCAAGGCATTGCGTGGGCACGGATGCAGGTAGCGGTCGGTGAGGTGCGCGCGCAACGGACCAGGCAGCGCCCGTGCCCAGGGCGCATCCGGCTCCAGCCTTAGCCTGAGCCCCAGTGCCGCATCCCCGATGCTGCCGCTGACCAGCAGCGTCTGGCCGGCACGACCGCTCGTGCGGAGGACCATCCTGCCGGAATCGCACCAGCCCAGGGCTGTGATCGAGATGCTGAGCCCCCCGGAGGCTCTCACCGTGTCGCCGCCCAGAAGCGGGCAGGCATAGGCGCGCGCATCCTCGCCGAGCCCGGCGGCGAAGGCCGCGATCCAGCTTTCGTCAAGGTTTGCGGGCAGTGCGAGCGCCATCAGGAAGCCCGCCGGTGTCGCCCCCTTGGCCGCCAGGTCCGACAGGTTGACCCGCAGGGCCTTGCGCGCGATCGAAGCGGGCGGATCATCGGCAAAGAAATGCACGCCGGCGACCAGCGCATCCTTGGTCAGGACAAGGTCCTTGCCCTGCGGCGGCACAATCAGCGCCGCATCATCCTTCAGCCCAAGCGCGCCCGGCCCGGCAAGGGGCGCAAGGTAGCGGGCGATCAGGGCATCTTCGGCGATCACGTCGGCAAGCCTGTTGCTGTGGCGGGGCACGGCCTGACTCTTCAGGCCATCTCCTCGGCCCGGACCAGCCGGGCGATGCGGTCGAGCACGGCGTTGGTGATGCCCGGTTCGTCGCCCTCGTAGAAGGCGCGCGCCACCGTGACATACTCGTTGATGACCACCTTGGGCGGCACATCCTTGCGGAACATCAGCTCATAGGTGCCGCAGCGCAGCACCGAGCGCAGCACCGTCTCGATGCGCTTCAGCGGCCAGCCATCGGCCAGCGCATCATCGACGGCGCGGTCGATCGGGCGCTGCTCGCGCACCACGCCGCTCAGCACGTCACGGAAGAAATTGGCTTCGGCGGCCGGCAGGGCAATGCCGTCGACCTCCTTGCCCATCCAGAAGGTCTCGAACTCGGCCATGGCCTCGATCAGGCCCTTGCCGGCCACATCCATCTGGTAGAGCGCCTGCACGGCGGCCAGACGGGCGGCGCGGCGTTTCTCGAGCCGCTGTTCCTGACGCGCGTTCACGCCGAGGCCCCGAAGCGCCACTTCAGCCTGACCATGCTCAGGGCCGCTTCGGCCGCGCCGCCGCCCTTGTCCATGTCGGACTTGCGCGCCCGCGCCCAGGCCTGTGCCTCGTTCTCGACGGTCAGGATGCCGTTGCCAATGGCCCACTGGCGCTGCACGGAAAGGTCCATCAGCGCACGGCAACTCTCGCCCGCCACGATGTCATAGTGCGTGGTCTCGCCGCGGATAACGCAGCCCAGCGCCACGGCCGCGTCATAGGGCTTGCCCTGACGATCTGCGCCATCAAGCGCGATGGCGATGGCGGCGGGAATCTCCAATGCCCCGGGGACGGTGATCACATCCGCCACCGCGCCGGCGGCCTTGATGGCGGAAATAGCACCGTCGAGCAGCGCATCGGCCAGATCGTCATAGAATCGCGCCTCGACAATGAGGATGCGCGCGCCGGTCAGCGGCGAAGTGTCGTGTTTGGCCTTGCTGGCACCAGCCATGGGGGAATGCTCGTTTCGGTTCGGGTGTGAGGCGCGTCAGTAGCCCCCGGCGCGCGCCTCGGCAAGCCTTGCGGCATAGCGGGCCATCAGATCGACCTCCAGATGCAGGCCGTCGCCGACCTTTCGCTCGGCCCAGGTGGTGACGGACAGCGAGTGTGGGATCAGCAGGACCGAGAAGACATCACCATCGACGGTGTTCACGGTCAGCGACGTGCCATCAAGGCACACGGACCCTTTCGGCGCCACGAATCCGGCCAGATGCTTGGGGGTGCGGATATGGAAGCGGGCCGTTGCGCCCCACGGGTCGGATGGGTCGGGCATGATCGGCTCATGGCCCACAATCTCGGCCACGCCATCGACATGACCGGTGACAAGGTGCCCGCCAAGTTCGTCGCCGATCTTCAGGGAGCGTTCGAGGTTGATGCGTTCACCCACGCGCCAGGCGCTGACACGTGTCTTGGCCAGCGTTTCCGCCGCCGCCTCGACCCGGAAGATGCAGCCCGCCTCGCCATCGCGGCGCGGCTCCAGCGCCGTCACGGTCAGGCAGATGCCGGCGCAGGCGATGGAGGCCCCGATCTCGATGCCCGAAGCCTCATACGGCGAGGCAATCGCGAGGCGCGTCAGCGTCGGGCCGGCAGCGACAGCTTCGACCACGGTGCCAATGCCGGTGACTATGCCGGTGAACATCAGTCGATCCTTTCGTAGAACGAGAAGCTGTCGTGGCCGATCATCTCCTGGCGCGCAAGGGCGAAGCGCCGACCCTCGGCCAGCAGTGCGGCGAGGGCAGGGCGCACTGCCGTGATGCCCTCCCGGCCCATCACCACCGGTGAGGTCGAGACGATGACCTCGTCGGCAAGACCCTGCAAGGCGAGTTGCTCGCCCACGGTTGGTCCGCCTTCGGAGAACACGCGCGTGATGCCGCGTGTCGCCAGCAAGGTCAGTGCGGCCCTGAGATCCAGGTGGCCATCGCTGCCGCGTCCGACCCGCATGACCTCGACACCGGCGCCAACGAGGGCGGCTTCATGCGTTGTCGGCGCGTCGTCAGCCGCGATGACCCAGGTCAGGATATCGCGCGCCGTTTTCGCCAGCACCATGGTCGCCGGCATGCGCAGGCGCGTGTCCAGCACGACGCGCACCGGCGAGCGCCATTCCAGCCCCGGCAGGCGCACGTTGAGTTGCGGGTCGTCAGCGAGCACCGTGTCGATGCCGACCATGATCGCATCGTATTCGCTGCGCTGGCGATGCACCCAGAGCCCGGCCTCGGCGCAGGAGATCGCCACGCGCTCGCGCCCCGGCCCGCCCGCATAGCCATCCGCTGTGCGGGCAACCTTGAAGGTCACGCTCGGCAGCCCCTCGCGCACCCGGCGAAAATGCCCGCGATGCAGCCGCGCTGCCTCTGTGGCCATCAACCCGACATCGACCCTGATGCCGGCGCTGCGCAGCAGGGCATGGCCAAGACCGGCAATGCGCGGATTGGGGTCAGCAATGGCGGATACCACGCGTGCAATGCCGGCTTTCAGGCTGCGCTCGACGCAAGGCGTCCCGCCCCTGATGGAGCTGTAGGAGCACGGCTCCAGCGCCACATACAGCGTCGCACCAGCCGCGGCATCGCCCGCCTCGGCAAGCGCCATGGCCTCGCCATGGGGCCGCCCGCCTGCTTGCGTCACGCCTTGCCCGACGACAACCGGGCCAGTGGCAGTCTGGCGCACGATCACTGCACCCACCGAAGGGTTCGGCCAGGTCTGGCCCAGCCCTTCGCGGCTCATTGCCAGCGCCAGCGCCATGAAGCGGGCATCGTCGTCGGGATCGGGCGTCACGCGGGCCGCTCAGTCGTCATGGTCGCGCGAACCATCCGGGCGCCCATCATCGGCACGCGCACTCGGCAGCGGGTCGGCCTCGTCATGCGAGAGTTCGCCGAGGATTTCCTCGAAGTCCTTGGCCTCCCGAAAATCCTTGTAAACCGAGGCAAAGCGCACGTAGGCGACACCGTCGAGATGGCGCAGGCCGGCCATGATCAGCGCCCCAATGGTCGAGGTCGGCACCTCCGGCTCGCCCGAGCTTTCAAGCTGGCGCACGATGCCGCTGACCATGCGCTCGATGCGCTCCGGCTCGACGGGGCGCTTGCGCAGCGCGATCTCGACCGAGCGCAGCAGCTTGTCCCGATCGAACGGCGAGCGTTTGCCCGAGCGCTTGACCACCATCAGCTCGCGCAACTGCACCCGCTCGAAGGTGGTGAAGCGGCCGCCGCAATCATTGCAGACCCGCCGCCGCCGGATCGACGAGTGATCATCCGAAGGCCGCGAATCCTTGACCTGCGTGTCGAGCGATCCGCAATAGGGGCAGCGCATGGGTGTTCTCTTGGCCTGTCATGTGATGGCCACCTCATGCCAGTGAATCCGGTTTGCGGTCCAGTCAAAGATTGCGCAGGTCGGCCGGGATGATTTTTTTGCCCCGCATGCATCCATTGCGCCCATCGCTGGTTATCCCCTGCGACAGGAGATGACACCATGCACAGATCGGCCCTTCACCTTCCCGGCAGTCAGGACAGCATCGGCTGGCGCAATGCGGGCCTGCTGGCCATCGCCTGCGCGCTGGCGACAGGCCTTGCGCTTGCGGCCAGCGTCATCGGCGCCCTGGCACAGCCGGGACCATCGTCGTGGCAGGTCCTGCCCGAAACCTTCGAGAGCACCGGCGGCGGGGGCTGGATGATCACGCAATACCGCCCCGTCGTCGACGGCGCGATCTGCCGGACCGATTTCGTCACCGTCTCACCCGACGGCAAGGACACCTATCCGGCGACCGTGCAATGGACCGCAATCCCGCGCGATGGCGGCACCTACTGCGCCAGCGGCATGTGGCGCACCAAGGACGGCACCGGCTCCGGCACGACCCCTCTGGAGGTCTTCATCAAGGATGGTGTGGTGCGGCGGGCGCCCTGAAGAGCGCTGCTCAGCGGCAGGCCGCCGAGGCGAGAATCGTCGGTGCCAGATAGGCGGCAAAGGCCGCATGTCCTTCGGCGCTGAAGTGCTGGCCATCCGGCAGCCGATAGGCCGGTGCCAGCCGGCCGAGGCTTTCCAGCATGACGACCTGGATGTTCCGCGATGCGGCAAAGGCCCGGATGGCCGCGACATTGCCAGCGGCATCGTCGCCTTCGCCACGGCGCGCATCGTTGCCGCCGGGCTGGAGAATGAGAACCCGTGTGCCGGGTTTGACCGCGCCAGGCAGCCGCTTCAACATCTGGCCCGTGGTGTTGCCGGCAATACCCGCATTCGTCACGCTGGCGCGGCAGCCACCGCTGCGCAACATCTGCTGCAACTGGGCGGGATAGGCCTGTGACCTTGGCACACCATCCGGTGTCCGGCCTCGGCCCTTGCCCTCGGTGTTGCTGGCACCGAGCGCAACAATGTCAGAAGCGATGGCTGCTGCCGGCAGGCTGATCGAAAATCCGCCAACGATGGCGATCATGACAGCGAGATTGCGCGACGATGCCATGATGCCTGCTTCCTTATCACCCGTAGATCGGAAATCTCCGGCAAAGGGCGGTTGCCTTGTCCTTCACCGATGCTTCGATCACTGCATTGCCAGCTTCGCCATGCGCGGCCAGCCCGTCAAGCACCTCGGCGATCAGTTCCCCCACGCGCTGGAATTCGGCCACGCCGAAGCCGCGTGAGGTGGCGGCGGGCGTGCCCAGCCGGATGCCGGAGGTGATGGTCGGCTTTTCGGTGTCAAACGGCACGCCGTTCTTGTTGCAGGTGATGTGGGCCCGTCCCAGCGCCGCTTCGGCAATCTTGCCGTTGAGCTTCTTGGAGCGCAGGTCGACCAGCATCAGGTGGTTGTCGGTGCCGCCGGTGGTCAGGTCAAAGCCTTTGGAACGCAGGGTTTCAGCCAGCGCCTTGGCGTTCTCGACCACGGAGCGGGCATAGACCTTGAACTCGGGCTGGAGCGCCTCGTGGAAGGCCACAGCCTTGGCAGCGATCACATGCATCAGCGGCCCGCCCTGAAGGCCGGGGAAGATGGCCGAGTTGAACTTCTTGGCCAGGTCCTCGTCATTGGTCAGGATCATGCCGCCGCGTGGCCCGCGCAGTGTCTTGTGCGTGGTGGTGGTCGCAACATGCGCATGCGGGAACGGGGAAGGGTGCGCGCCGCCTGCCACCAGCCCGGCGAAATGGGCCATGTCGACGAAGAAGATCGCACCGACCTTGTCGGCGATCTCGCGGAAGCGGGCGAAATCCCAATGGCGCGGATAGGCGGATCCGCCTGCGACGATCACCTTGGGCTTGCTTTCGAGGGCAAGCCGCTCGACCGCGTCCATGTCCAGCCGCTGATCGACGACGCAGACGCCGTAATGGACCGGCTTGAACCATTTGCCGCTCATGTTGGGTGGAGCGCCGTGGGTGAGATGGCCGCCGGCGGCGAGATCAAGGCCCATGAACGTGTCACCGGGCTGCATCAGCGCAAGGAACACGGCCTGGTTGGCCTGGCTGCCGGAATTGGGCTGAACATTGGCGAATTTGCAGTCAAACAGCCGGCAAGCACGCTCGATGGCGAGCTTTTCGGCAATGTCGACAAACTGGCAGCCGCCATAATAGCGCCGGCCCGGATAACCCTCGGCATACTTGTTGGTCATCACCGAGCCTTGCGCTTCCAGCACGGCGCGGCTGACGATGTTCTCGGAGGCGATCAGCTCGATCTCGTCACGCTGCCGGCCAAGTTCGAGGTCGATGGCGCGCGCGATCTCCGGATCCTGCGCCGACAGCGGCGCGGAAAAGAACGAGTTGGAAAGGTGTCCGGCGGTTGCGGTGTCGCGGCTCATGGCAAGGTCCCGGTTGAGCGACCAGCCGAGGCTGCGTCGGTGCGGATCATGGTCTGCCGCGCGCTTAGCATGCAGCGCAGCATGGAGTCACGGGGCCAAGCACTGCCGCGGGCGAGGCGGAACGTCGCCGGTCGCGAACAGCCTAACTGCAGCGTAGGCGCGCGAAAAGGCCTCAGCCGCCGCCGAGTGGATTGAACCGGGTCACGCCGCGGAACAAGTTGCGCAGGAAGCTCTGCTCCTCGCCGCCTGTGGGGGTCGTGCGGTTGATGAAATCGAAGATCACGCCGTCCTGAAGGCCCCAGTTGGCGATCCGCTCGACCTTGAAGCCCTTGTTGAAATAGACCGCGATCACGTTCTGGTCGACAACGGCCGGGTTCTGGAACTGGAAGGTGCGGCGCGTGCGCTGGCTGACGTAGTAGAAAGTGCGGTTGCCGACCGTGGAGGTTGTCGACGGCGTGCCGAGCGTCTGCAGCACCTGCTGCACATCCATGCCGGGCTTGACCTTGGCGATGGCCTCCTGGTCGATCACGAAACCGCGGTTGATCTCCTCGTTGAGACCGGCCGATGTCGGCAGGCTGAAGCCGAAATTGTCGGCCCCGCCGGAGCCGCAGCCCGCAAGCGCGACGCCCATGATGGCGCAGGTCACAACAGTGCGGCCCGAGCGAAGAGCGGACGCGGCGAGGGAAGCGGCAAGGGAGGTCATCAAATGATTCCGGTCCAAGCAGGGTAGGCGGCGGCGCATTTGTCGCGCTTGCCGGCAGATTGTGATTTGGCGTAACCCCAGCGTCAGGCATTTGCAAGGCAGACCACCAAGCCTGAAGCGAGGTTACGATGTTTGGCCTGTTCAAGAAAGACCCAAGGCGCGACATCGTGCTGGCGCTCTACAAGCGCGTCGCCGATGCCTCGCGTGCGCCCTGGCTCTATCTGGACGCCGGCGTGCCTGACAGCGTCGAAGGCCGGCTTGAGTCGCTCACTCTCCATGCGCTGCTGGTGATGCGCCGGCTGAAGGCGCTGCCGGATCCTGCTCCGGAAGTGGCGCAGGAGTTCATCGACGTGCTCTTCCAGCATGTCGATCATGGCCTTCGCGAGCTTGGCGTAGGCGATGTCGTGGTGCCCAAACGCATGAAGAAGATTGCCCAGAATTTCTATGGCCGCGTCACTGCCTATGCCGAACCGCTCGATCAGGGCGATCAGGTCGCGCTCGCAGCGGCGCTCGACCGCAATATCCCCGGTGTGGCGTCGGCGCGGCTTGTGCCTTATCTGGTGGCAAGCGAAGGGCTGTTGTCCGCTCTGTCGCTCGATGACCTGCTGAATGCGGCGATGCTGTTCGCGCTGCCCGGTCCGGCCGAACCGGCCGGCCATCGGCCAGCCTGAGCCGCAATCCGCTCCACCCGAGATGTGCCATGTCCCAGACCCGCGAACTGCCCTTCAGCCATGTGCGCCGCATCGAGGACATCTCGTCTGTCGGCACCGCCGTGCGCCTGTCCGCCACTGAGGGCGAGCGCAAGGCGATCGCAAAAGCCATGGGCATCGTGTCGGTCGAGGCGCTGGATGCCGATCTGCTTGCAGTGAGGGAAGGTGACCGGGTGCGCGTCTCCGGCCGCATAAAAGGCCACGCCCGTCAGGCCTGTGTCGTCAGCCTCGATCCTGTCGAGGAGGCCATCGACACGGAGATCGAGATCGTCTTTGCGCCAAAGGAGGAAGCCGATGCGCTGATGCGCAAGGCCGGCCTGCCCGATCCTGACGCGTTGGATGCCGACAACCTCGACGCCTTCGACATGTCCAATATCGACATGGCCGCCATCGATCTCGCCATGCTCAACGATCCCGATGCCTTGCCCGAGCCTATCCTCGATGGCGGCATCGATTTCGGCCACATCGCCTACGATACGCTGGCGCTCGAACTCGACCCTTATCCGCGCAAGCCCGGCGTCGCCTTCGAAGCGCCGCCCGAGCCCGAAGGATTCGGCAATCCGTTTGCCGTGCTCAAGGGCCTGAAGCCGAAGACCTGAGCGCGCCACCTGGCATGCCGATGGGCGATGGCCGCGATTTCCGGGGCGCACCCCTTGCGGGAATGCGGCTGCTGCACAAGATTCATGACGGGTTGCCTTGCGGTCTGACGAACCGCGCGTATTGTCCGGCTCCCATCCCGCGCCGGGACGGTTGCGTTGTTCCGCATCCGGCGTTGACGAGACAGGTTCCGGCATGGCCGCACAAGCCCCCACGACACACGTCACGATCTCGCTCGATGCGATGGGTGGCGACCATGGGCCGTCCGTTGTCATTCCCGGCGCGGCAATCGCGCTCGAACGCCGGCCCGACACCCGGTTCGTGATCTATGGCGACGAGAAGCTGGTGCTGCCGCTGCTCGACCAGCACCCCAGGCTGAAGGCCGTCACCACGTTTCATCACACTGACGTTTCCGTGAAGATGGACGACAAGCCGAGCCAGGCCTTGCGGTCCGGGCGCTACAAGTCGTCGATGTGGAAATCCATCGAGGCCTGCAAGACCGGCGAGGCCCATGTCACCGTGTCGGCCGGCAACACCGGCGCATTGATGGCAATGTCGAAGTTCTGCCTGCGCTCGATGGCGCGGATCGAGCGCCCGGCTATCGCGGCCATCTGGCCGACCATCCGCGGTGAAAGCGTCGTGCTCGATGTCGGTGCAACCATCGGGGCCGATGCCGCCCACCTGTTCGACATGGCGATCATGGGCGCGGCCATGGCCCGCATCGTCTTCGACATCGACCGGCCCACAGTCGGCCTGCTCAATGTCGGCGTCGAGGAGATCAAGGGCGTCGAGGCCGTCAAGGAAGCCGGCAAGATGCTGCGCGAGGCGAACCTGCCCAATCTCGACTATCGCGGCTTCGTCGAGGGCGATGATCTGGGCAAGGGAACCGTCGACGTGGTGGTCACCGAAGGCTTCACCGGCAATATCGCCCTCAAGACGGCCGAAGGCACCGCCAAGCAGATCGCCGAATATCTCCGCGCAGCGATGAGCCGCTCGTTGCTGTCGAAGCTCGGCTATCTGCTCGCGAAAGGCGCTTTTTCGGCCCTCAAGGAGAAGATGGACCCGCGCAAGGTCAATGGCGGGGTCTTCCTCGGGCTTGACGGCGTCGTCATCAAGAGCCATGGCGGGACCGATGCGATCGGCTTTGCCAGTGCGGTGGAGCTGGGTTACGAGATGGCGCGCTATGAGCTACTCACCAAGGTGCGCGAGATGATTGATGCCTGTCCGGCCCCCGTCGTCCCGTCTTCGGGCGAGGCCGTGGCCAGCTAACCAGAGGCGGCGCAAGCAGTGTCCCGGATCAGGTCTGTCGTGCGTGGCTGTGGGCAGGCCTTGCCCCGCCGCGTGATGAGCAATGCGGAGTTGTCGGCGATTGTCGAGACCTCCGACGAATGGATCCGCCAGCGCAGCGGCATCGAGCGCCGGCATATCGCCGACGAAACCGAGACGACCTCGGTTCTCGGAACCGCCGCCGCGCGGGCTGCCCTCGCCAGCGCCGGCATGGTGCCTGCCGACATCGATCTCATCGTCTGCGCGACATCGACGCCGGATTATACCTTCCCCGCCACGGCGACCCAGATCCAGAACGCGCTCGACATGCACCATGGTGCGGCCTTCGACGTGCAGGCCGTGTGCTCGGGCTTCGTCTACGCCCTCACGGTGGCGGACAAGTTCCTGATCTCGGGTTCTACCCGGTCGGCTCTGGTGATCGGGGCTGAAACCTTCTCGCGCATCCTCGACTGGAAGGATCGCGGCACCTGCGTCCTGTTCGGGGACGGGGCCGCCGCCGTGGTGCTGACAGCGGAGCAAGGCGCCGGCACCAATGCCGACCGGGGCATCCTGCACACCCATATCCGCTCGGATGGGCGCTATCGCGACAAGCTCTATGTCGATGGCGGCGCGGGCTCCAACGGCCAGGTCGGCCATCTGCGCATGGAGGGCCGCGAGGTCTTCAAGCATGCCGTGATCAATCTGGCCGACACGGTCGAGGCGACGCTGGCCGCCACGGGCCTCAAGGGCAGTGATATCGACTGGTTTGTGCCGCATCAGGCCAACAAGCGCATCATTGATGCCACGGCCCACAAGCTCGGCGTTCCGGAAAGCCGCGTCGTCTACACCGTGCAGGACCACGGCAATACCTCCGCCGCCTCGATCCCGCTGGCGCTGGCCCGCGCCGTGGGCGATGGCCGCATCCAGCCCGGCCAGCTTGTCCTCGTCGAGGCCATGGGCGGCGGCTTCACCTGGGGGTCGGCACTGATCCGCTGGTGACCGACGCTCGCGCGTGCCGGCGTCAGGCCAAAAAACATAATCTGTTCAAGGGCATTGACCGCTCCGTCTCACCCACTTTACCATTGATCTTGTGGCAGGATTCTGTGCTTGGCGACGGGCGCTGCCCGATAACCGGCAATGCCTGTCAGCAGGGCTGCTCCCCGGGAGCAGGGCCGGCACCGGGGCAAGGCGAGGCAAGGCGAGGCAATGGCTGACGAAACCATCACACGAGCCGATCTGAGCGAGGCGGTCTACCAGAAGATCGGCCTGTCGCGCACGGAATCGGCAGCGCTGGTTGAAACCGTCCTGGGCGAAATCAGCGACTGCATCCTGCGCGGCGAAAACGTCAAGCTCTCATCCTTCGGCTCGTTCATCGTGCGCAAGAAGGGCCTGCGTGTCGGCCGCAACCCGAAGACCGGTGTCGAGGTGCCGATCCAGCCGCGTCTGGTCATGGTTTTCAAGCCGTCCAATGTGATGAAGGCCCGCGTCAACGGCCTCGATGCTGCGGGCGAGGACGATTGAGCCTCCAGGCCAGCCACATGTCGGCCTTTCCGGCCGAGGAGGAGCCGATGGTCGACAAGAGCCCGGATGCCTTTCGAACCATCAGCGAGGTCGCTGAAGACCTCGATCTGCCCCAGCATGTGCTGCGTTTCTGGGAAACGCGCTTCCCCCAGATCAAGCCGCTGAAGCGGGGCGGCAACCGCCGCTATTATCGCCCGGACGATGTTGCGCTGATCACGGGCCTGAAGATCCTGCTCTATGGGCAGGGCTACACCATCAAGGGCGTCCAGCGCATTCTGAAAGAGCAGGGTGCCCGCGCCGTGCAGGCCGTGGGGCGTGGCGGAGCGGTGCCGGCGGCGCTGCCCGGCGATGGCCATGATGGCGCTGCAGCCATGCGGCCCGCTGTTCCTGCGCCGGGGGCTGTTCCCAAGTCAGCCGCACAACCGGCAAGGCGAGCGGCAGGCCAGCCGCTCAGCGCTGATGCCGGCACTGTCCTGCGCATGGCGCTGTCGGAGTTGCAGGGTGCGCGCAATGATCTGGTCCGGGCTCTCTCCAGCCCAACCGAGAACTGAGCAGCCTTGATGAGCAGCACTGGACGGGGACCGGACAGACCGGCGCAGGCACGACGCATCCGGGTCGCTGTCGATATCGGCGGCACCTTCACCGATCTCGAATGCCTCGACGAGGACACCGGCGCGATCCTGAGCCACAAGGTACCGACAACGCCGGAAGACCCGTCGATCGGCCTGCTTGACGCCATCACCTCGGCGGCCAGCCGCTATGGCTTCACGCTTTATGACATCACCTTGCTGATCCATGGCACCACCATTGCCACCAACGCCGTGCTGACCCGCGATCTGCCGGTGGCAGCGCTGATCACCACGGCAGGTTTTGAGGACGTGCTGGAGATCGGCCGGCATGCGCGGCGCGATGTCTATGGGCTTCGCCCCGAGGAGCGCACGGTGCTCGCCGCCCGTCGCCATCGCTTTGGCGTCAGGGAGCGCATCAGCGCTGACGGCACTGTCCTGACAGCACTCGACATGGCCGATCTGGACCGGGTGATCGACCGCATCGCTGCGTGCGGCGCCGGCGTCGTGGCCGTTTCGCTGCTGGGCAGCTTCGTCGATCCCTCGCACGAGATCGCGGTCCGCGAGCGGTTGGCCGAACGCCTGCCGGGGCTACCCTGCTCATGCTCGCACGAGGTCTCGCCCGAGATCCGCGAGTTCGAGCGCACCTCGACAACCGTGCTCAACGCGCTGCTGATGCCTGTCGTTCAGCGCTATGTGGCCGGCCTTCTGGCGCGGACGCGGCAGGCAGGTCTGGCCGCACCGCTTTATCTGGTCCAGTCCAATGGCGGGGCGGCGACGCCGGCGCAGGCGGGCTCGACACCGGTCAACCTGCTGCTCTCCGGCCCGTCCGGCGGCGTGCTTGCCGCGGAGAAGGTGGCGGCCGCCGCTGGCCGCGACAACATCGTCGCCGTCGACATGGGCGGCACGAGCTACGATATCGCCATCATCCAGAATGGTCGCCGTTCGGTCATCGCGCAGGGCGATATCGACGGCCTTCCGGTCCGGGTGCCCATGGTTGACATGCGGACCATCGGCGCGGGCGGCGGCTCGGTGATCTGGCTCGACAGTTCGGGCCGGCTTCAGGTTGGCCCGCAAAGTGCCGGCGCGAGGCCCGGCCCCGTTTGCTACCGGCGCGGCGGCACCGAGCCGACGGTCACCGATGTGAACCTCGTTCTCGGCCGGCTCGATGCCGCCAGCTTCATGGGCGGCGCGCTTTCACTTGATCTGCCGGGCGCGCAGGCCGCACTTGAACGCCGCGTTGCCGGCCCGCTCGGCCTGAGCTGCGATGCGGCCGCCGCCGGAGTGCTCGCCATGGTCGTGGCCCGGCTTGCCGGCGCGATCAAGCTGTCGCTGTTCGAGCGCGGGCTCGATCCGCGCGACTTCGCGCTGATGTCGTTCGGCGGTGCTGGCGGCCTCCACGCCATCGATGTGGCTCAGGAACTGGGCATGCGCGAAGTGGTCTTCCCGCGCGAGCCCTCGACCTTTTCGGCCCATGGCATCCTGCAATCGGACATCGTCCACGATCTGGCGCGCACGCGCATCATCCCGCTCGATGTCGCCCATCTGGATCAGA
This sequence comes from Hyphomicrobiales bacterium, assembly GCA_027487245.1. GTDB lineage: Bacteria > Pseudomonadota > Alphaproteobacteria > Rhizobiales > Beijerinckiaceae > Allobosea. The sequence goes on along the minus strand of JAIYDY010000049.1, from coordinate 3,971 downwards.
TCAACACCCTGGCAGCCGAACTGGCCAGCGAAGGCGACGCGCTTCTCGATGGCGACCGCATGCCGCCCGAGCGCCGCATCCTGCGCCTCGCCGCCGACCTGCGCTATCGCGGTCAGGCGTTCGAACTGATGGTGCCGCTTGACGGGCCGGCGCTGACCAAAGCGGCGCTGGCTGATCTGGCCGAGCGCTTCCACCGCCTTCATCACCAGCGCTTCTCCTTCGATGACCGCGGCGAGGGCGTGGAACTGGTCACGCTCAGGCTGTCAGCCATCGGCCTGTTGGCTGCAGCAAGACCGGCGGCAACGTCAACACTGGAGGCAGGCGCCGGCAAGCCTGCTCCAAAAGGCCATCGCCGCGTCCATCTTGATGGCGGCTGGCATGATGTTGCCGTGGTCGACCAGCTATCGCTGCCCACCGGCGCTCGGGTGGATGGCCCGGCCATCATCGAGCAGCCGTATACGACACTGATCATCGCCGGCGGCTGGCAGGTGGTGGTGCTGGCGTCCGGCGATCTGTTGGCCACGAAGGATGCCGGCTGATGGCACGCATTGACCCGATCCTGCTGGAAATCGTCGCGCATGCGCTGGTGTCCGTGGCCGAGGAGATGTCGATCACCGTCTGGCGCACCAGCCGTTCGACCACGGTGCGTGAGTTGCTCGACTATTCGACCGCCGTGTTCGATGCCGAAGGCCGCAACATCGCTCAGGCTGCCCGCATGCCGGTGCATCTCAACTCGATGGAGCTGTGCCTGCAGGAGATCCTCGCCCGGCATATCCCGCTCGAGGAGTGGCGCGAGGGCGATGTGATCGTCACCAACGATCCTTACTGTGGTGGCCAGCACCTGCCTGACTTCATCGCCTTCAAGCCGGTCTTCTTCGAGGGGCGGCGCGTCGCCATCAGTTGCGTGCTGATCCACCATGTCGATGTTGGCGGCGGGGCGGCGGGCGGCTATAATGCCCGCGCTGTCGAGATCTTCCAGGAAGGTGTGCGGGTCCCGCCCGTGCGGATCGTTCGCGCCGGCGCGATGCAGGATGACCTGTTCGCCACGATCCTGCTCAATGTGCGCGATCCGGACACGTTCAGGGGCGACTTCCTCAGTCAGTTGGCAGCGCTCGAAGTCGGTGCCCGCTCGCTGCGTGCGCTCGCTGCGCGCTATGGTACGGCCACGCTGCTCGACATCGGCGATGCCTTGCTCGACCACGCCGAAACCGCGATGCGACTCGCCATCAGCGCGCTGCCGGACGGTGTCTACGATGCCGAGGATCAGGTTGATGGCGACGGGCTGGAAGAGGGCGCCAAGCGCATCGCCGTCAGGCTCACCATTGCCGGCGACACGCTGACGCTGGACTTCGCAGGCAGCTCCGCGCAGGCGGCAGGCCCGATCAACGCCACCATGGCCACCACCAAATCAGCGGTCTACTACGCCGCCATTGCGGCATCCGGGCTGAGCACCACGGCCAATTCCGGCTGCTACCGGCCCATCACCGTGCTCGCGCCGGAAGGTTCGTTGGTCAACGCTTCCTTCCCGGCACCGGTTTCGATGCGCATGCTGACAGGCCACCGGGTGGCGACCGCTGTGCTGCGCGCCTTCGCACAAGCCGTGCCGGACCGGATCCCGGCCTCCTACTATGGCGTCACGTTCAACCACGCGGTCCATGTGCGCCATGCCGATGGGCGGCGGCAGGTCTATTTCGATTCCGAGATCGGCGGCTGGGGCGCGCATCCGGAGGTGGACGGGCCGTCCGGCCTGTCCGCCGGTTTCCACAACCAGCAGAACACGCCGCTGGAGATGATCGAGGCGATCTATCCGCTGCAGTTCATCCGCTATGGCTTCCTGCCCGATTCCGGCGGGGCAGGGCGGCAGCGCGGCGGGCTCGGGCTGGTGCGCGAATGGCGCTTTACCGCCGAGCGCGGCCTGCTCAATGCCTCGTTCGATGCCTTTGTTTCACGTCCGTATGGGCTGGCCGGCGGCGAGCCGGGCAGCGCCGGCACCCTGAGCGTCACCCGCGATGGGGTGACTACAAAACTGGCCGCCAAGACCATCGGCCATGAACTGAAGGCCGGTGACATCGTGCGGATGGAAACGCCCGGCGGCGGCGGCTTCGGACCTGTGGGCGAGCGCGATCCGATGGCGCTGGCTGCCGATCTCGCCGATGGTCTGGTTACAGCAGCCGGGGCAAGCCGCTATCGCTCTGCCTGAGGCGCGCCGTCAGGCCTTGTGCAGCCGCTGCCCGGTGGCGAGCTTCGCAATCGCCGCGTGATCCCATTCGATGCCGAGGCCCGGCTCGTCCGATGGTAGCGCGCGGCCATCGCGCACCGTCATGCGGCTCAGAGTGATGTCATCGAGTTGCGGGATGTATTCGACATAGCGCCCGTTCGGCACCGCTGCCGCCAGCGCGACATGCAATTCCATCAGGAAGTGCGGGCAGACCGCCACGTTATGCGCTTCGGCCATGTGAGCGACCTTGAGCCACGGCGTGATCCCACCGATCCGCCCGACATCGACCTGCACGATGGAGCAGGCGCCTTGTGCGAGGTAATCTTTGAACTGGCTGATCGAGTAGAGCGACTCGCCGACCGCAATGGGCACTGTGGTCGAGCGGGTCAGCGCCGCATGCGCGCCGACGTCGTCTGCGTGGATCGGTTCCTCGAACCAGGCGATGTCGAGCGCTTCATAATGGCGGGCACGCCGCACCGCTTCGGACAAGTTGAAGCCCTGGTTGGCGTCGGTCATGATCTCGAACGCCGGCCCCACTGCCTCGCGCACGGCTGACAGTCGCGCCACATCCTCTGCCACATGCGGGCGTCCGATCTTGATCTTGGTGCCGGAAAAGCCGCGTTCCTTGACCGCCAGTGCATCATCGACCAGCGCTTCGGGTGCGATGTGGAGCCAGCCGCCCTCGGTCGAATACAATGGGATCGAGCGTTGCGCCCCGCCGGCCATGCGCCAGAGCGGCTGGCCGGCCTTGCGGCATTTCAGATCCCACAGGGCGGTGTCGATGGCGGCCAGCGCGATCGAGGTCAGTGCACCGACCGTGGTGGCATGGGTGTGGAAGAACAGCGCGCGCCAGATCGCCTCGATATCCCAGGCCTCGCGACCGATCAGCAGCGGGCACAGATGGTCGTTGAGCAGCGCCAGCACCGACGATCCGCCGGTGCCAATGGTATAGGAATAGCCCATCCCCACCGCGCCATCGGCATCGGTGATGCGCACGATTGGTGTCTCCTGGCTGATGAAGCTCTGGATCGCATCCGTGCGCAGCACCTTGGGCTTGAGATCGACCAGCAGCACCTCGACGCGTTCGATCCTCGCCATGATGGCAGTCTCCTTTCAGGGCGCTTTGTCGTCAGGCAGGAGCATGACCTTCATGCTCTGGCTACGGTCGAGCGCCAGTTCGAACGCCTCCGGTGCCTGCGACAGCGGGCGGCTGGCGGTGATGATGGCCGTGACATCGATCGAGCCATCGGCAATCAGCGCCACGGCGCGGCTGAACTCGTTGCCAAAGCGGAAGCTGCCGCGCAGGTCAATCTCGCGCGCCATGACCGCAAGGCCGGGCAGGGGTATCGGCCCGCCCGGCAGGTTGCCGATCTGCACGACGATGCCGCCGCGCCTGACCGCCAACAGCGCCGATGCCAGAGCCGCCGGAGCGCCTGAGGCCTCGAACACCACATCGAACGGCGTGGCGTCACCCGCCTGCGTCAGGGCGTCGTCCTGAGTGGCGAGGTCAATGACCTGGTCGGCTCCGAGCCTTGCTGCAAAAGCCAGCGGGGCGGCGGCAATGTCGGCCAGGGCAACACGCGCCGCTCCTGCCTGACGCGCCGCCAGCATGTTCAGCAACCCGATGGGCCCTGCGCCGATGATCAGCACCGAGGTGCCCGATACAGGTCCGGCCCTTGTAACCGCATGCAGGCAGACCGCGAGCGGTTCAGCCAGCGCAGCCGCAGCGAACGGCACATGCGCTGGAACCGGC
>JAIYDY010000101.1 GCA_027487245.1 Hyphomicrobiales bacterium | reverse complement strand
GGCGCCGGGCGGCGGCTCCCGCGCTTTCTGTGACCGGATGAACTCCTGGGCGCAGGGCGAGGGCCAGCCGGGGCTGGGGTATGTGATGTGGAAGGAAGGGGCCGGCGCTGGCCCCGTCGCCAACAACATCGGCCCCGAAAAGACGGAATCCATCCGCGCCCAACTCGGCCTAGCCGATGGCGACGCCTGCTTCTTCGTGGCAGGCGATCCGGCCAAGTTCGTCAAGTTCGCCGGCCTTGCCCGCACCAAGGTAGGCGAGGACCTGAACCTGATCGACAAGGAGCGCTTCGAACTGGCCTGGATCGTCGACTTCCCGATGTTCGAGTGGAACGAGGACGAGAAGAAGGTCGATTTCAGCCACAACCCGTTTTCGATGCCGCAGGGCGGGCTTGAGGCACTGCAAACGCAGGACCCGCTCACCATCAAGGCCTTCCAGTATGACATCGCCTGCAACGGCTATGAGCTGGCCTCTGGTGGCATCCGCAACCATCGCCCGGAAGCGATGGTCAAGGCCTTCGAGATCGCCGGCTATGGCGAGAAGGACGTGGTCGAGCGCTTCGGCGGGATGTATCGCGCCTTCCAGTATGGCGCGCCGCCCCATGGTGGCATGGCGGCCGGTGTCGACCGGATCGTGATGCTGCTCTGCGGCACCGCGAACCTGCGCGAAATCTCGCTGTTCCCGATGAACCAGCAGGCACTCGACGTGCTGATGGGTGCACCCTCCGATGTCACGCCGCGCCAGCTGCGCGACCTGCACATCCGGCTCAACCTGCCGGAATAGGCGCTTGCGCTGCTTGTCTTCCGTCTGCCAAACCACCGCTGTCATCCCGGCCCTGAGCAGGGATAGGGTGCGCGTCGCACGTCGTTGGCTGGCCGTTCTCGCGCCGCTCGCGCTGGCTGCCTGCCAGCACCAAACCAGCTATCTGCCCGGCACGCCGGAACACAGCGCGGCCATCGTCTCGCGCGGCTATGATTGCGGATTGAGGGTCGAGCGGGGCCGCGTGGTTGCGGCCTATCGCGGCGCGGAGCGCCAGCGCTTCGTCTCCGCGAACCAGCAGATGGCGGTGCGCTCCTACAACGCGCCAAGGCATTGTACGGACGGCGAACGGGCTTCGGTGGCAGACGAACTGCGCAGCATCGCCCGCCGCTGACGGCGGAGGCCTGTGCTGCCTTACTTGGCGCTGGCAGTGACCTCGATCTTGTCGAACAGCGCTTGCGGTGCGCCCATCACGGCCACCGCATCAGCCAGCCCGATGCCGCCCGGCGAACGGGCCTTGAGATCGACATCGAGCGTGCCGGGCCGCGCCACGAAGCGCGAGACGGCGGCTGTCAGCGCTTTCGCACCATCGGAATCCCCGAGGATCGCCGGCAGCGCCAGGGCGGCCAGGGTCCCCCATTCGCGGCGCAGGGCGTCCGGCGTCTTGTTCGCCTTGCCGGCCTCGCGCGCCACGATTTTCTCGAACCCGCCGAAGTTCTGCACGTTCAGCGTCAGCCGCTGTGCCGCTGCTGAAAGCCAGGCCACCTGCGCCAGCGCCACGTCGGTGGAGAACGCTTCTGCCGAGATGTTGCCGATCCGGGCAGTGATGGATGCGGACAGCATGTCCTTGGCCGAGATATTGAGCGCCTTCACGTCGATCTGGCGGCTGTCCTTCTGCCAGGCAAGGTCGGCCAGCCACGACAGGTTGATGTCCTTGTAGCCCATGGCAATCAGGTCACGCACGCCCTGCTCGCGGGAATTGGTCGGCAAGGGCGCTGCCAGTTCTTCGGCACCGAATTTCAGCGCCGTCGGAATGCCGTCAAGCTGCGAGGCGACGCCCAGTTCAAAGCTCTTGAGCGAGGCGCGGAACGTCTGTGGCGGGCCTGCCCGGCGGGGCGATCCGGTCTCCGGCCCTTCGACAGCGAGGCCCTGCAGCCGGATCGTGCCCAGCTTTGGAATCAGGCGCTTGTAGTCGGTCATCAGCGCCGTCACATCGCCCTTGTCGAGCATGTCGATCGCGGCCCGGATCGTGTTGCGGAAGCTGAAATCACGCATTTCGAATTCGGCCAGCGACATCTTGGCCGGCCCTGCCTCGGCCCGCATCTGGCTGATTGCGAAGCCCGGATTGGCCGCCTGATCGCTGAACCGCATCCGCCCGATCTCGAACAGACCTTCGTTCTTGTCGGCCTTGAAGGTCGCCTTGATCCCCTCGGCATCCATCACGCCATATTCGAAGTTCTCGAACAGCCGGAACATCTGGCCGATCATGGCCAGTTCCGCCTTGCTGGGCTCGTCCTTCTTGCCTGCGCCTGCCGCATTCTGCTTCTCGGCCAAGTCCATCACGGACCGCATGGTGGTGAGCAGCGGCTCGCGGCCCGGTCTTGCCTTGGCCTCCCGCCCGAAGATGCGGGCAATGCTGACCTTGCCGGCACCCATGGGCAGTTCGATGACATAGTCGGAGTAGCCGAAGCTGCGGTAAAGCAGACCCATCGGCACCTGCTCCGGATTGGGAACAGACGTGGTCAGGACGCGCGCCGCCAGAGGCAGGTCAACGGCCTCCGCGCCGATCGCGCCAGCCGTGAAGGCCATCTTTCCGGCAACCTGATCGTTCATTTCGCCGCTTGCGCCAGCGGCCTTCATCGAGCCGATCACGCCCGCCCTGATGTCGGCGAGCACGACGTCGCGGAACGTGGTGGCCTGCTTCGTGCCGGCGATGTCCTGCGTCACCACCACGCTCGGCATGCTGGCGGATGCGGCCTGAAGCTGGACCAGCCGCGAGACCACATCACCGCCTGTTGCCGGATCGAGCAGCGCGCGCAACGCGCTGGCGCTGAGGGGCGTGCCGCGCACGTCGAGCTTCGGGATGCTGATCTTCAGCAGGCCCATATCGTAGCTCAGGTTCTCGATCGTCACATCGGCGGCGCGGGCCGGCTGGCTGAACGCCACGCTGCCGGCGACAAACACGGAGGCAGGGGCTGCGAGGGCAAGGACAATGGCGACGGCGTGCCTGGCGAGGCGGTGAGCAGGGTTCATGTGGCAACCTTTCAAGTCGCTATCCAGATCACGATCAAGTTTACAATCACGCAACATGCAGGCGTAGAATGTGGCATTTCTTGGAGCATCCGTCGATTGCCAGCATTGAGGGCACTCGCTATGCGAGGGCATGTTTTCCGCCGCCGATGTCACCGCAATCGTGGTTGCCTACAACAGCGCCGCCATGCTGCCGGCCTGCCTCGCCCATCTTGCGGCCGAGAATGTCGGCGCCATCGTGGTGGACAATGCCAGCGACGATGACAGCACCAAAGTCGCGCGCGCTGCCGGGGCGCAGGTCGTGTCATCGCCGCGCAACGAGGGCTATGGCCGGGGCAACGGACTGGGCATTGCCGCGGCGCGGACCCGTTTCGTGCTGATCTGCAACCCTGATCTGCTGCTCGGGGGCGGTGCGATCGCAGCCTTGCTCGACGCGGCGGCGCAGTTTCCGGGGGCAGGGATGCTGGCTCCGCTCGTCATCGAACCCGATGGCCGCCGCTTCGTGCCGGCCCGCTCCTTGCTGTCGCCGAATCATCTCAACCAGGCGGGCAGGGCGCTGGTGCCGGAGGGGCCAGCCTCGATCCCGTTCGTGTCGGGAGCCTGTTTCCTGATCGAGAAGGCGCTGTTTGATGCCGTTGGCGGCTTCGATCCGGACATTTTCCTGTTTTACGAGGATGACGACCTGTGCCGTCGCCTGATGGATATTGGCCGCGCGCCCTTGCTGGTGCCTGCCGCCACCGCCCTGCACCAGCGCGGGGCCTCGTCGGCACCGGTGCCCGGCCAGCGTTTTCGCACCCGCTGGCATGGCGCATGGTCGGAAGCCCATGTGCGAGCCAAGTATGGCCTTCCGCCGCCATCACAGGGCAAGCTCTGGTGGAATCGCCTCAGGGCCTGGCTCAATGCCGCGCTGCTGCGCAAGACCGATCACGAGCGCTATGCCGGATCGGTGGCCGGCGCGCTGGCTTATCAGCGCGGCGAAACGGCTCTGGCGCGCGAGGGCCTCGCCCCAAGGCCGAAGTGACGCGAGCCGCTGCGCCCCGGTGGATCACTCCTGCCGGATGTCTTTCGCCGGTTGCGACAGCACCTTGCGGATGGCGCGCAGGTTGCGCCCGACCTGCCGGGTCTTGTGCGACAGGCCGCTGTTGGCAGCGAACAGACGCTCCTCCTCCGTCCTCATCATCGGCGTCGCCTTGCAGATCGCGAGCGGGCTTGTGGCCGGCAGGCTGGCAGGCTCCGGCGATGCGGCAAAATCCAGCCCCAGATGCGCCGCCTTCACCATCGCCACCTTGGCATTCGCCCTCTGGGCGCGGGCCGCATCACGCACGGGGCGTTGCATCACGATGGCTGCATCGCGCCACATGTCGCCCTTGCCATACACAGGCCGCCACTGCACCTGTGCATCAAGCACATCAAGATCGGCCCATTTCGCCAGAGCGGGTAATCCATCATCGTAGAACCGCCAGCAATCCACGGGATAGCGGTGGAGCGGCCCGGAGCCCGGCGCGACGATGAAGGCGAGACCACCCGGCTTCAGCACACGGCCGATCTCCAGAATGGTGATCCAGAAAAACTCGGTGTGTTCGAACACCTGGCTGCACGCCACGATGTCGAACGATGCATCGGCGACCTCGCGCCAGTCATAAGGCTCGGCCACCACCAGGTCGACGTTCGGGCCGGCCTCGATGTCGAGGCCGACATAGCGCCAGTGCGGATTGGCGAAGGCCTCGCGGTTCGAGGCATGCCCGCCAGCGACCACGGCCGAGCCGACGTCAAGCACGTCCAGCGCCAGGTTCTCGAACGGGGCCAGCATGGTTCTGCGGAAAAGTTGCGCCTTGCGGAATGCCGATTCATGCATAGTGGTGACGCCGGACAGAAGGATCGTGAACGGGTGTTTCAAACAACCGTTTGAGCCAACATCAGAAGCGCGTCAATGAACAACTCCTACTTCGACACCGCCCGCACCGAGATCATGCCCTGGCTGCCTGAGAGAGTGGGCCGCCTGCTTGATGTCGGCTGCGGCACGGGCGCAACCACGACGGCCGTGCGCAAGGCGCGCGGCGTCGCCTGGTGCGGCGGCATTGAATACCTGCCCGATGTGGCCGCTGAGGCAGCGCCATCGTTCGACAGGCTCTGGGTCGGCGACGCGGCGCTTCAGCCGCTGGAGGAGGCCATTGCGCCCGCTTCCCTCGATCTGGTCCTGTGCCTCGATGTGCTCGAACACATGGTCGATCCGTGGTCGATGGTGAAGCGGTTCAGTGACCTGCTGGGGCCGGGAGGCCGCCTGATCGTCTCGGTGCCCAATATCCGCAATTACCGCTTCATCTGGCGGCTGCTGACGCGCGGCGATTTCCGCTATCGCGATTTCGGATTGCTGGACCGCACGCACCTGCGCTTTTTCGTGAAGGAAACCGCGATCGAGTTGGCGACCTGCGGCGGGCTGCGGCTGATCCATGCCGGATCAGTGCAGACATTGAAGCCCTATGAGCCGCGCGGCATCCTCAATGCCCTGTCTTTCGGGCGGCTGGACACGTTCTTTGCCAAGCAGTGGCTGATCGTGGCGGAGAAGCCGGCCTGACGGGTTCACATCGCACAAGAGCCGGCAGCGGCCGGCTCACATGGCAAACGATGTTCCGCAGCCGCATGATGAGGTGGCGTTCGGGTTCGTGATCTTGAACGACTGACCGATCAGGTCGTCGACGAAATCGAGCGTCGAGCCGGCGAGAAAGCCGAGTGAAGCCTCGTCGACCAGGACCGTCGCCGCGCCATTGCTCAACACGATATCGTCCTCGTTCTGGCTGCGGTCCATCTCGAAGACATACTGGAAGCCCGAGCAGCCGCCGCCGTTCACCGCCACGCGCAGCTTTGTGCCCTCAGCCTCGCTGGCCAGCACGCTGGCGATGCGGGCGAAGGCGCGCTCGGTAACAGCGAGGCTGGCGGCTTGGGCTGTTTCGGCCGGGGTTGTCGCAGCATGGCTCATCGCGATCTTGTCTCCCTTGTCACGATCAAGGTAAGGACAGCGTGCCGACACTTCAAGCGGCAGTGCCGCCCGCCCGAAAGGCCAAGCGTTCGATGCGTGAGCCCGGTGACCGTTTCCGGTCCGCCTTTGCCTGCCGGCCCTCGCAGACCCGTGGCCGGATGGTGACCGAACCGGGCAGCCCGACTCGCAGCGATTTCCAGCGCGACCGCGACCGGATCATCCATTCGACGGCCTTCCGCCGGCTAAAGCACAAGACCCAGGTCTTCGTGTTCCACGAAGGCGACCATTTCCGCACCCGCCTGACGCACACGATCGAGGTGGCCCAGATCGCCCGCGCGCTGGCCCGCTCGCTCGGCCTCGACGAGGATCTCGCCGAGGCGCTGGCGCTGGCCCATGATCTTGGCCACACGCCGTTCGGCCACACCGGCGAGGATGCGTTACAGGCCTGCATGCAGGGGCATGGCGGCTTCGACCACAATGCCCAGGCCCTGCGCATCGTCACGCGGCTGGAGCGCCGCTACCCGAACTTCGATGGCCTCAACCTGACCTGGGAGACACTGGAAGGCCTGGTCAAGCACAACGGCCCGCTGCTCGATGGCGAGGGCCGGCCCACCACGAAGTATCTCGCCCATGGCGTGCCGGGCGCGATCCTGGAATTCAACGCCCGCAACGATCTTTGGCTGGGCAGTCATGCCAGCGCCGAGGCGCAGGCCGCTGCGCTGGCCGATGATATCGCCTATGATGCCCATGACATCGACGATGGCCTGCGGGCGCATCTGTTCGATCTGGCGGATCTGGCAGAGGTGCCGTTCCTCGCCGGCATTCTCGACGAGATCGCCGCGCTTTATCCGGCACTGGAGCGGTCCCGCACCGTCAACGAACTGGTCAGGCGCGTCATCACCCGTTTCGTCGAGGATGTGATCACCGAGAGCGCCACGCTGCTGGCCGCGTCTGGCGCTGCGTCCGCCGATGACGTGCGCCATGCAGGCAGGGCGCTGGTGGCCTTCTCGCCCGCCATGGTCGAGGCCGACCGCAGCATCAAGGCCTTCCTGTTTCCGCGCATGTATCGCCATCCACGCGTGATGCGGATCCGGCACGATGCCGCCGCTGTGGTCGATGACCTGTTCCGGCGCTTCATGGCCGAGCCGGCCCTGATGCCCGACGAATGGGGCGAGGGCCTTGCCGGGGCCGATGCAGACCGGCTGGCCCGGCGCGTTTGCGATTATATTGCCGGCATGACCGACCGCTATGCGCTCGACGAGCATGCCCGCCTGTTTGACGCGACCCCGCTCTTGCGATAGGCGCGCCTCAGGACGCCAGCGGCCTGATCAGGCCCGGCGCATGATTCACGATGACAGGATGCGCCGCCAAGGCGCTGCGGACCATGAACCTTTTCGATGTCTTCACTCGCCGCATCGCGGCCGCCCTCGCGGCTCTGGCCGAGCGCGGTGCGCTGCCCAAGGGGCTTGATCTGACCCGCGTGGTGGTCGAGCCGCCGCGCGATGCCAGCCATGGCGACCTTGCCACCAACGCGGCGATGGCGCTGGCGCGCGAAGCCGGCATGAACCCGCGCCAACTGGCCGACCTCATCGCAGCAGAACTGGCGAATGACGCGGACATTGCCGCCGTCTCGGTGGCCGGGCCGGGCTTCATCAACCTCACCCTCAGGCCGGCGATCTTCACGGCGGTGCTGAAATCGGCGCTGGATCAGGGCGACGCCTTCGGCAAGGGCGCAGCGGTGGCGCTGCCGCGAGTCAATGTCGAGTATGTCTCGGCGAACCCGACCGGGCCGATGCATGTCGGCCATGGCCGCGGCGCGGTGTTCGGCGATGCGCTCGCCAACCTGCTCGCCTTCGCCGGGCGCGATGTCACCCGCGAATACTACATCAACGATGCCGGCGCGCAGGTCGATGTGCTCGCCCGCTCCGCCTTCCTGCGCTATCGCGAGGCGCTCGGCGAGGATGTCGGGCCGATCCCCGAGGGGCTCTATCCGGGCGATTATCTCGTCCCCGTGGGGAAGGTGCTGGCCAAGGCGCACGGCAAAGCCCTGCTGACGAAGCCCGAAGCCGACTGGCTGCCGCTGGTCCGGAGCTTCGCCATCGACGCGATGATGGACATGATCCGCGAGGATCTGGCGGCCTTGCATGTCAGCCACGCGGTCTTTTTCTCGGAGCGCACCTTGCAGGACGGCCCTGATGGTGGCGCTGTTGCCGCAGCGATCGCCGGTTTGTCCGTGCGTGGCCTGATCTACGAAGGTCGCCTGCCGCCGCCCAAGGGGCAGAAGGACGAGGACTGGGAAGACCGCGAGCAGACGCTGTTCCGCTCGACGGCGTTCGGCGACGATGTTGATCGACCGTTGCTGAAATCGGATGGCGGCTACACCTATTTCGCCTCCGACATCGCCTACCATAAGTCGAAGTTCGACCGTGGCTTTGCCGAGATGATCGACATTTGGGGCGCTGACCACGGCGGCTACATCAAGCGCATGCAGGCCGCCGTGAAGGCGATCACGGATGGCGCTGGGACGCTCGACATTAAGCTCGTCCAGCTCGTCAAGCTGATGCGAAACGGCGAGCCGGTGAAGATGTCCAAGCGCTCCGGCGAGTTCGTGACGCTGCGCGAGGTCATCGACGAGGTTGGCCGCGACGCGGTGCGCTTCATGATGCTGTTCCGCAAGAATGACGCGCCGCTGGAATTCGATCTGGCCAAGGTTCTGGAGCAGTCGAAGGACAACCCGGTCTTCTACGTGCAGTATGCCCATGCCCGCTGCGCCTCTGTGTTCCGGCAGGCGCAGGAAGCCCTGCCGGAAACCCTTCTCGATGCGGCGAGCCTTGCCGCAGCCAACCTGTCGCTGCTGACGGACGAGGGCGAGATCGCACTGATCCGGCTGATCGCACAGTATCCGCGCCTGATCGAGCAGGCCGCCGCGGCCCATGAGCCGCATCGGGTGGCCTTCTATCTGTATGATCTGGCGCAGGGGCTCCACGCCTTGTGGAACAAGGGCAAGGATGCTCCCCAATTACGGTTCGTTAATCATAACCAGCCAGAGTTGACCCAAGCGAGACTGGCACTTGTCCATGCAGTTCGGTGCGTGCTTGCATCCGGCCTTGGCATCCTGGGTGTCTCCAGTCCCGATGAGATGCGCTGAGGCTGTTCAGGTCGCGGCGATGGACCTATAACAGCGTGACAGCTGCGCTGCGGGCGTGATCGCCCTCTGGCGCGGGAGTGGAGGTCGCCATGTCTGACCAGACGAAAGCGCGTTTTGCCGTCGATCTCGATGATCTGGAGCGCCAGCTCCGCGTCACCGCCGGCACGCAGCCGAAAGCCCAATCCAGCGATCCGCTCGCCGAGCTTGCCCGCATCGTCGGGCAGGATGATCCGTTCAAGGCGATGTTCGCCGACAAGCGCCCGTCCGCTCCGGCAGGGTCAGCCCCGTCTGTTGCGGCTTCATCTGTGTTTGCGTCGGCTGGAACGCCCATTCAAGACCGCCGCATCGAGCCATCGCTCGACGCATTGCTGCGTGATCTCGACGCCCGCTCCGCGCCGCGCGCTACGGCTGCGCCACTGGCTGCGGCACCCGTCGCGCCAGCCGCTGTCAGTCCAAGTCCTTCCCAGGACATGCTCGACGAGTTCGACCGGCTGCTGCAAAGCGAGTTGCGCGGCACCGCAGGGCCCTCAGCCGCAGGGTCGTCTGCTACAACGGCCCATGAACTTCGCGCCGATGATCTGATGGCCAGCCGTTTCGAACCGGAAACGACAACCGCGCCACTCCACGATGGTCCGGTCGCCGGCCCGCGCGATCTCGACGCCCATGGCGCCGTGGCTCGCCGTCCTGATCCGGGTTTCGACGACCACCGTGATGATCGCGCCAGCACGGATGCGTCAGCTGCCGGCTATCCGGCTTCCGATGATTATCCCGAGCCTCCCGCCGGCCCGCAGGAGGACATGCGCTCGCTCGAGCCGCAGCAGCCGCGCAAGGGCCTTGTCATTGCCGGCATGCTTCTTGGCGTCGCCGCCCTCGGCATCGGGGCTGTCGTCGGGCTGCGCGGCATGTCCGGTCCGTCCGGCGTTGCCGGATCGGGCGAGACGCCGATCATCCGCGCCGAGACCGGGCCTGCCAAGGTCCAGCCGCAGAATCCGGGTGGCGTCGAAATCCCCAACCAGAACAAGCAGATCTACGAGCGCACGCCCGAGCCCAAACCGGCCGACACCCGCGTTGTCACCCGCGAAGAGCAGCCGATGGATGTCCAGGCCACGGCGCGCGCCGCTGCACGGGTCATCCTGCCGCCGCCGGGCACGCCTGCCTCGTCAACGCCTGCCGTCGAGCCGTCTGCCGCACCTGCAAACGGCAATGGCGGGCAACTGGCATCCGTGCCGCTGGCTGGAGCCAATCCCCAGGCCGCCAATCCGCAGGCGGCGCTTGGCGAGCCGCGCCGCGTCCGCACCATTTCCGTGCGCCCGGACGGCACGATCGCGCCGTCGCCGGGCAGCACGACGGTGGCCAGCCTGCCGCCGGCGATTCCAGCGATTCCGGCTGCTCCGACCGCTCCGGCACCCCGTCCGGTTGCCGCTTTGCCGGTCTCGGGTCAGCCCGTGGCAAGCCAGACGGCGGTTTCCCAGCCGGTGGCTTCCGCCCCGCGTCCTGCTCCGCCACGCCCAGCAACGCCTGCGCCGGCTCAACCTGCGCCTGAGCGGGTCCAGACGGCTGCTGCAGCTCCTTCCGCTCCCGTGTCGCTGCGGCCCGCCGCAGCACCTGCCGCCGCACCGGCTGCGACAGGCAGCGGCTTCATGGTGCAGCTTGGCGCGCCGGGTAGCGAGGCGGAGGCACGTTCCAGCTTCGCCAGTCTCCAGCGCCGCTATGCCGACCAGCTTGCCGGCGAAAGCCCGACCATCCGCCGCGCCGATCTCGGCAATGGCCGCACGGTCTACCGGCTGCGCGTCGGGCCATTCTCCAGCGAGGATGCGGCCCAGAAATGCGAGGCGCTCAAGGCTGCCGGCGGCCAGTGCTTCGTCGCCCGCAACTGAGCCGACATCCATGACAATAGCCTTGCGGCCCTGCGCGAGCGGGGCCGTTTTGCTGTGATCCCCAGCAAATCAGGGCGCGTGTCTTGACCGTGCACGCACTTTGTCGTGCTGCTTCTATGCATGACGATACGGTCCTTCATCGCCGGATGTGCCGGGCCCGTGCTCTCGAACGAGGAGCGCGCTTTCTTTGCCCGTACCCAGCCCTGGGGCTTCATCCTGTTCAAGCGCAACATCGAGGACCGCAGGCAGGTCCTTGAATTGACTCAAGGCCTGCGGGCTACCGTGGGTCGCCATGCCCCGATCCTGATCGATCAGGAAGGCGGGCGCGTGCAGCGCATGCGCGCGCCGCATTGGCCCGCCTATCCGCCCGCCCGCTGGTTCGGGCAGGTCAACAATCCGGCCCAGAGGGCGGCGCTGGCGCGCCTGTCCGCCCGCCTGATGGCCCATGACCTGCGCGAGGTCGGCATCGATGTCGATTGCGCGCCCGTGCTCGACGTGCCTGTGGCCGGCGCCCATGATGTGATCGGGGATCGCGCCTACAGCTTCCAGCCGGACGATGTGGCGCGGCTCGGTAGGGCCGTGGCCGAGGGCCTCATCGCCGGGGGAGTGCTGCCTGTGATCAAGCATATGCCCGGCCATGGCAGGGCCGGCGCTGACAGTCACCACAACCTGCCGCATGTCGCGGCGTCGTTGGCAGAGTTGAGCGCCCAGGATTTCATGCCCTTCCGCCATCTCGCCGACATGCCCATGGCGATGACCGCGCATGTTGTGTTCGAGGCCATCGATCCGGCAGGGCCGGCCACCACCTCCCGCAAGGTCTTCCGCCGCATCATCCGGGGCGAGATCGGCTATGACGGGCTGGTGATGACGGACGATCTGTCGATGAAGGCCCTGTCCGGCAGCTTTGCGGATCGCGCCAGCGCAGCCTATGCTGCCGGCTGCGACATCATCCTGCATTGCAACGGTGTCATGGACGAAATGGCGGCGGTCGCGGCGGTCGCCCGGCCGTTGGCTGGTGCTGCAAGGCGGCGCGCCCGTGCGGCGCTGGGCCGGATCGCCCATCTGCCCGAGCCGCTGGACCGGGCGATGCTGGCCGACGACATCAGCCGTATTCTTGCTGCTGCGGCCTGATTCGCAGCGCAAGCCGAAAGGAATGAACCGCTTGGCCAAGGTCCATCCGCTGCAAGCCCCGCCTTTCGATGCGTTCGCAGCGGATGCGGACCCGCGCGGGCGGTCGGGCAGGCAAGGACAGGCCGATGACGGTGAGCCCGCGCTGGTGGTTGATGTCGACGGTTTCGAAGGGCCGCTCGATCTGCTGCTCGAATTGGCCCGGCGCCAGAAGGTCGATCTGTCGCGCATCTCGATCCTCGCGCTCGCCGACCAGTATCTGGCCTTCGTCGAAAGTGCCCGCCGCTTCCGGCTGGAACTCGCCGCAGATTATCTGGTGATGGCGGCGTGGCTTGCCTATCTCAAGTCGCGTCTGCTGCTGCCAGAGCCTCCCAAGGCGGATGAGCCCAGCGCTGCTGATCTGGCCACTGCGCTGGCCCTCCGCTTGCGCCGGCTTGAAGCGATCCGCGAGGCGGCCAAGCTGCTCGCCGCAAGGGCGCAACTGGGCCGCGATGTCTTCGCACGCGGCTGCAACGAACAGACCCGCACCGAGCAGGATGGAAGCTGGGAAGCGACACTCTATGATCTGCTCAGCGCCTATGCGCGGCAGCGCCAGAAGCATGTGGTCAACCGCGTGACTCTGCACAAGCGCTTCGTCTGGTCGTTGGTCGAGGCGCGCGAAGCACTGCAACAGGTCGTCGGCATGGCGGCGGACTGGACCACCCTGGACGCATACCTGATCGAGTATGCGGTCGAGCCGGCGATGAAGGCGACCGTGCGCGCCTCGGCCCTGTCGGCCATGCTGGAAATGGTGCGCGAGGGGCTGGTCGACCTGCGCCAGGACAAGCCGTTCGCACCGCTCTACCTGCGGCGTCGCACGACGCCGCAACTGGCCGCGGAATAAGGAGACATGCCGATGGCAGTTCAGGCAGAGCGGATGCACGATCCGGAGGCGGGATATGACGATCAGGCCGACCTGATGCATGAGGCGCTGCGCATGGCCGAGGCCCTGCTGTTTGCCTCGGCCGAACCGGTCTCCGAAGCCGAACTTGCTGGCTACCTGCCGGCCCGTGTGGCGGCTGCCGAGGTGCTGGCCCGGTTGCAGGAAACGTATGCCCTGCGCGGGGTCAATCTGGTGCGTGTCGCCGGCAAGTGGGCGTTCCGCACCGCCGAGGACCTTGGCCATCTGCTCGTGCGCCGCGTCGAGGAACCGCGCCGGCTGACCCGTGCCGCGCTCGAAACCCTCGCGATCATTGCCTACCATCAGCCGGTGACGCGCACCGAGATCGAGGAGATCCGCGGTGTCGCCACCTCCAAGGGCACGCTCGATACACTGCTGGAATCGGGCTGGATCCGCCTCAGGGGTCGTCGCCGCACGCCGGGGCGACCGCTGACCTACGGCACGACGGCCGCTTTCCTCGAACAGTTCGGCCTGGACCGTGTTGATGACCTGCCGGGCCTCGATGAACTCAAGGGCGCCGGGTTCATCGAAGGGCGCCTTCCGAAGGGGCTCGATGTGCCGATGCCGAGCGACGATCCGGGCCTGCGCGATGACGAGGACCCGCTCGACGACCTGTTCAGCCCCCTTGACGCGGGCGAAGGAGCCGGCCAATCCGGATGAGGCTGGCACTCCATGTGTGCCAGCAGGCCCATCCGGAACCTGCCCTGACATGACAGTGTTTGCAGACAACGAGATCGAGCGCGGCTGGCGCGGCTGGGGCCGTCGCGGCACGGCAGGGGCCTCGATTCCGGTTTCGTGCGGCTTCGAGAACATCTGGCAGCGCTTTGGCGATGTCACCGCACTGGCAGGCGTCAATCTCACCATCGATGCCGGCGAGGTGGTCTGCCTGCTCGGCCAGTCTGGCTGCGGCAAATCCACGCTGCTCCGGGTTGCGGCAGGGGTGGAGCGGCCCAGTTCCGGATGCGTCCTGCTGGATGGCCGCGAGGTTGCCGGCCCGGAGCGCTTCGTCGATCCGGAGCGGCGCGGGGTCGGCCTGATGTTCCAGGATTATGCGCTGTTCCCGCACCTGAGCGTGCTCGACAATGTGTGCTACGGCATTCGCGGCCTGCCAGCCGCCGACACGCGCGCCAGCGCGCTCAGGGCGCTGGACAGGGTGGGTCTGGCCGGAATGGCCGCCGCCTTTCCCCACATGCTGTCGGGTGGCGAACAGCAGCGCGTTGCGCTTGCCCGCGCGGTCGCGCCTCGTCCTGGCGTTCTGCTGATGGATGAGCCGTTCTCCAACCTCGACCGCCGGCTGAAGGATGCCGTGCGCGAGGAGACGGTGGCCGTCATCCGCGAAACTGGTGCGACGTCGGTCATCGTGACCCACGATCCGGAGGATGCGATGCGCATCGCCGACCGGATCGTGCTGATGCGCCACGGCCAGATTGTGCAGACTGGCCCGGGCGAGGAGCTTTACATGCGCCCCGCCAGCCTGTTCGTGGCCCGTTTCTTCAGCGATTTCAACGAAATCAGCGTGATGGTGCGCGGCGGCTCCGTCGAGACACCGTTCGGCCGCATCGCCACGCCTGACATCGCCGATGGCCAGCGCGCCGTGATCTGCATCCGGCCGCAGGCCGTGGTCTTGCGCGCGGCGGGCTTTTGCCTGCCGGGCCGGGTCGTCTCGCGCCGCTTTCTGGGCGAAGTCGACGTGCTTCAGGTCGCGGTGCAGGGCTTCGACCGGCCGCTGACCATCCGCGCACCCGAGCACAAGCCCTTTGCCGAGGGGGCCGATGTGGGAGTTGATATCAAACGCGAGGAAGTCCTTGTGTTCTTGGATAGCGAACCCTAGTTTCCGCTCAAGCCGAAACCGGGCGTCTCCGGTAGGCAATCTGTGACGTTGAGGAGTATTGCCATGGGTGGCGTCAGCATCTGGCACTGGATCGTGGTCGGCATCGTGGTGATGCTGCTGTTCGGTCGTGGCAAGGTCTCCGAATTGATGGGCGACGTGGCCAAGGGCATCAAGTCCTTCAAGAAGGGCATGGCTGACGAGGAAAATCCGCCAGCTCCGACTGCCGCCACCGAGCCGCCGAAGACGATCGATCAGGCAGCCCAGGCTGCCGCGCAGAAGGTCGAGGCCGAGCGCAAGGTCTGAGGGCGCGCTGATCGCGCGTTCACCCTCCAACGGGAGCGGCGGGCCTTTATCCGTCGCGCTGGAACATCCGAATGTTTGACATCGCCTGGAGCGAAATGCTGGTCATTGGTGCCGTCGCGCTCGTCGTGATCGGCCCCAAGGACTTGCCGAAGGCGCTGCGCTCGGTTGGCGAGGCGGTCGGCAAGATCAAGCGCATGGCGTCTGAGTTCCAGGGCCAGTTCAACGAGGCGATGCGCGAAGCCGAACTGCACGACATCAAGAAGCAGGTCGAGGATGTGGGCGGCTCCATTCAGACGGCGACGAAGGTTGATTTCAACCCGATCGAGACCATCCGCAACGAAATCAAGGGCAGCTCCGCCACGACTGCTGCGGCGCAACCCAGCACGCAGCCCGTCTCCCTTGCCACGGACGTGGCCGCTGCCGCGCCGCTCCCTGATCCGGTGATTCCGCTGCCGGAACCACCGCCGCCGCTTGACGTCAGCGCCTACGCTCCGCCCGAGCCTGCTCCGGCCAAGGCGCCCCGCGCCCGCAAGAAGGCCGCCGCGCCCGAAGGAGACGAGGCATGACCGACGTCATCGCCGATGCCGGCAAGCGCCCCGGCGAGGATGACATCGAGGCGTCCCGCGCCCCGCTGATCGACCACCTGATCGAGCTGCGCTCGCGGCTGATCAAGTCGATGGTGGCGTTCATCGTGCTGTTCTTCATCTGCTTTGCGGGTGCGAAATACATCTACAACGTGCTGGTGATGCCCTATGTCTGGGCTGTCGGCGGGCCTGAAAAGGCGCGCCTGATCTACACCGCGCCGCTCGAATATCTCTTCACCCAGATCAAGATCGCCGCGTTCGGTGCGGGTTTCTTCGCCTTTCCGGTGATCGCCACACAGATCTACAAGTTTGTCGCGCCAGGGCTTTACAAGAACGAGCGCGATGCCTTCCGGCCCTATCTGTTCGCCACGCCGGTGTTTTTCGTGGCGGGCGCGGCCATGGTGTTCTTCTTCGCCATGCCGGTGCTGATGCAGTTCTCGCTCGGCATGCAGCAGGCCGCCAGCGTCGATCAGGCCGGGATCGAACTGCTCCCCAAGGTCAGCGAATACCTCGCCCTGATCATGACGCTGATCTTCGCCTTCGGCATCTCGTTCCAGTTGCCTGTGGTGCTGACGCTGCTCGGGCAGGCCGGCATCATCGACAGCCAGTTCCTCAAGGACAAGCGCCGCTACGCTATCGTCTTCGTTTTCGTGGTCGCCGCCGTGCTGACCCCGCCGGACGTGCTCAGCCAGCTCATGCTCGCGATCCCGATGATCCTGCTCTACGAGCTGTCGGTGTTCTCGGTGCGCTATGTCGAAAACAAGTGCGCCGCGAAGAAGGCCGCCGAGGACGCTGCTGCCTGAGGGCAGGGGGCTTTTCAGTCCGCCGCACCAACCAACTGGCGTTCCGGCGCGCGCGCTGCTATCGGGCTGCCGACCAGCGGAGTGACCGGCCATGTATGACATCAAGTGGATTCGCGAGAACGCTGCCGCGTTCGATCAGGCCCTGACGAACCGCGGGGCGGAGCCGCTGTCGGCCTCGCTGCTGGCGCTTGATGACACCCGCAAGACTGCGATTGCCGCGAACCAGGCCGCGCAGGAGCGGCGCAACGCGCTCTCGAAAGAGATCGGGCAGGCGATGGGCCGCAAGGACATCGCCGCCGCCGAAGCGCTTAAAGCCGAGGTGGCGCGCCTGAAGGAAGCCGGCCCCGAGCTGGAGAACGCCGAACGCGCCTCCTCCGAGGCGCTGCACAACGCGCTGGCCGCGATCCCCAACGTGCCGCAGGCCGATGTGCCGGCGGGCAGCGACGAGCATGGCAATGTCATCCGCTCGGTGCACGGCAACCGGCCCGAAATGGTCTTTGCGCCGAAGGAACACTGGGAGCTTGGTGAAGCGCTCGGCATGATGGATTTCGAGACGGCGGCGAAGCTCTCCGGCGCGCGCTTCGTGGTCCTGAAAGGCAGCCTCGCGCGGCTGGAGCGCGCCATCGGCCAGTTCTTCCTCGACACGCACACGCAGGCCGAAAAGGATGGCCTGCATGGCTATACCGAGGTCAGCCCGCCGCTGCTGGTGCGCGGTGAGGTGATCAATGGCGTAACAAGCCTTGCGAAATTCAACGATGATCTGTTCCGGGCAGGGGTCTCGCATTGGCTAATCCCGACATCAGTAGCACCACTCACCAATCTTGTCCGGGAAACCATCCTCGCCGAGGCCGAATTGCCCAT
>JAIYDY010000075.1 GCA_027487245.1 Hyphomicrobiales bacterium | reverse complement strand
CACAGGTCTGATGGGCGCTGCCCAGCCTGTGAATGGCGCGGTTGCATCCGCAAAGCCGACTGCCGCGCGGACTCTGGCAATGCCGCTCAGCATCAAGCTGGCAACCGGATTTCTGGCGCTGATGGTCGTGGTTTCGATCCTCGCGCCACTGATCGCGCCCTATGATTTCGCCACGCAAAACCTTGCACGCCGCCTTCGCCCGCCGGTATTCTGGGGTGGCGATTGGACCTACGCGCTTGGCACCGATCACCTTGGGCGCGATATCCTTAGCCGCTTGATTTATGGCATACGCACATCCATCGCGATTGCGCTTGCCGGCACATTGATTGGCGCGGCCATCGGGACTGCGCTCGGTTACGTCGCTGCGCGCCGCAGAGGCTGGCTCGATGATATCATCATGATGATGGTCGATGTGCAGGCGGCCTTGCCAGCATTCTTCATCGCCATCGCCTTCATTGCGCTGGTAGGCTCCAATCTCCTGATCTTCATCGTGCTGGTCAGCCTTGAAGGCTGGGAGCGTTATACCCGGCTTGTGCGGGGACTGGTGATCTCGGAGCAGGCGGCGCTCTATGTCAGGGCGGTGCAGGCACTGGGAGCAAACATCAACCGAGTCAACCTGCGCCATGTCCTGCCCAATATCGCCGCCTCGCTGGTTGTGCAGATGACCATCACCTTTCCGTGGGTGATCCTCTTGGAAACGACGCTGTCGTTTCTCGGCCTTGGTGTGCAACCGCCGGGTACGTCACTCGGGCAGATGCTCGGTGCAGGCCGAAACTATCTTCTGCAGGCCTGGTGGATCGCGGTCTGTCCCGGCGTTGTGATCTTCTTGACCACGCTGTCTGTCAGCCTGTTCGGCGACTGGCTCCGCGACCGGCTTGATCCCACGCTTGATAGCGATCCATGACCAATTCTTGAGTTTAGCTCAGCCCGTCATGGCCATGTCGTATGAACACCCTAGCGAAGTAGCTTCTTCTGGAGGTTCATCATGTCGCTCAATCGCCGTCATTTCGTTGGAGGCGCGGTCAGCGCTCCGTTCGTCGTCACCACGCCCCATGCCTTCGCGCAGACGGACCGGCGTCCGACGCTGACAGTTGCCGTGGCTGAGCTTCCCAAGGTGCTCGAGCCGGCGATGGAGCTCAACAATGTTGGCACGCGCGTTACCTATTCGGTTTTCGATACGGTGATCAGGCGCGATTTCAAGAGCCAGCCCGATGGTGGGGGCTCGAAGCTGGTGCCGCATCTGGCGCTGTCCTGGGAGCAGGAAAGCCCCCGTTCCCTGGTCGTGAAGTTTCGCAATGACGTGAAATTCCACAACGGCGACGACATGACCTCCGATGATGTCGCCTACACGTTCCGCGAAGGGCGCCTGTGGGGCGAGAAAGCTGCAATCCCCGGTGGCAGACCATTCTTCGGCACGCTGGAAGCTGTCGAAGCCATCGACAAGCATACCGTCCGTTTCAGGACGCGCGCACCCGATGTCCTGATGGAACAGAGGCTTGCGTCTTGGTGTTCCTGGATCGTGAACAAGCGCCATTACGAACAGGTGGGCATAGACGGCTTTGGCAAAAATCCCGTCGGCACCGGGCCTTACCGGTTCACACGCATGCGCGCGAACGAGTTCATGGAGTTCGAAGCCTTCGACGCTTATTGGATGGGCCGCCCGACAGCGCGCCGTGTCACCTTCCGCGAGGTGCCGGAGTTGTCGACCCGGATCGCGGGCCTGGTCTCCGGCGAGTTTGATCTGATCACCAATGTGCCGCCGGACCAGATCCAGGTGATGTCGAGCTACCGTGATGTCGAGGCGCGCTCGGTCGTGCTGGCCAACAGCCATCTGCTGACCTTCGATGCACGTGGACCGATGACATCTGACAAACGCATCAGGCAGGCACTGGCGGTCTCGATCGACCGCAAGAAACTGGTCGACGCCCTGTGGCTCGGCAAGGCGGTGATCCCCGCATCGCACAACTACCCGGAGTACGGCCAGATGTTCCTTGAGGGACGCAGCCTGTCCTTCAATCCGGAACGGGCGCGGGCCCTGCTGCGCGAAGCCGGCTACAAGGGCGAGCCCATCACCTATCGCACCATGCCGAATTATTACACCGGCGCGCTTGATGCCGCGCAGATCATTGTCGAGATGTGGAAGGCGGTCGGCATCGATGCACGCCTTCAGGTTGTCGAGAACTTTGCCCAGATGCAGGGGCCGGGCCAGCAGGTCGGCAACACTTCGAACTCGACCCGTTTTCCCGATCCACTCGGTGCGATCTGGCCAAGTTGGGGCCCGGCCTCGGCCTTCCAGACCACAAAGGCTTTTGCGGAGGCGGACGCCGCGCCGTTCAACGCCGCGGGCCGCTCCCTGCTTGGTGAAACCGACCCGGCCAAACGCAAGGCATTGTTCGCCCAGATGCTGGACGCCTATGAGGATGCATGCCCAGGTACCATCCTGTACCAGCCGCTGGAAACCTATGGTGTGAAGAAGAAGGTCAACTGGACGCCCTACAGTTTCTTCTTCATGGACCTGCGCGCCGACAATCTGAGTTTTGCGTGACATGGGCGCAACCAAAAGCTCGGATCGGCCTTTTCGTGTCGTGCAGGTTTCGGATACACACCTGTCTGAAACTCATGCCTATTTCATCGACAATTACGATGTCTTCGTCGAGGAGATGCGGGCACTCAAGCCTGACCTGATTGTTCACACAGGCGATATTTCGTTCAACGGCCCTGTGAGATCCGACGACCTCAGCTTCGCAAAAGCGCAACTTGACCGTTTGCCCGCGCCGGTTCTGACTTTGGCTGGCAATCACGACATCGGCGAGGCGCCGCCATTCTCGCGTCTTGATCAACCTATCAACGACGCGCGCATACTAGCCTGGACAAGCGCGATAGGGCCGATGTGGTGGAGCCATGACATCGGCAATTGGCGTCTGATAGGCCTCGATACGGCTTTGATGGCGTCCGGTAAGGATGAGGAGGCTGCGCAACATGACTTCCTGCGCAAGCAGCTGGAAGCGCGTGGCAACCGTCCTGCCATGGTTTTCATGCACATGCCGCCCTTCGAAACGGATCCGAACGACGAGCGTGCCACCACTGCATGCGTACCCCATCCGGCTCGGCGCGCCTTGCTTGACACCTGCCGCGATGAGGGCGTGAAAGTGATCGCCTGCGGTCATCTGCATGTTTATCGCAGGCTTCGCTACCAGGGCATGGGCATTGTCTGGGCACCCCCTACCGCGATGGTCAACTTCGAGCGCCAGTGGCGCAAATGGCGGCGCTGGCCACGCCCGGGCTATCTGATCTGGACGCTCGATGGTGGCAAGATCAGCCACGAACTTGTGGAGCCACGCATGATGATCGCGCAGGACACCTCACGCTGGACCGATGTAGGCGGCACGACGACCAACATGCCGCGGCGGTCGCTCATCAGGCATGATCTTCCGGATTGAGTTCGCGCCGACCGGGCCGCACCGGTTTGATGACTGGTGGCTCCTCATGACGGTGCTGTCAGACAAACCAAAATAGTCTCGGAATGCGCCCCAACCCGTGATTGCTCAGGCCGCACAGATCTGACGCCATGCTGTCAGCGTGGCGGTGCGTCGATCCTTGAACCGAAGGTCCTCGGAACGAAATTCCGGCGGCTGATGAGAGTGCGTTCCTGGTTGAAGTGGTTGTGGATCGAGCCGTGGAGGGCGGCGAATTTCTGCAGACTTCGCATCCGCCTGAACCGGAGCATGGCCCATTCCCGTCGTCGGAATGCCTGGTGGGAACTCTCTGCCCGGTTGTCCAACCATCGGCCAACATGGCGCCTGCCGATGGCGCCGAAAGCTTTCAGTACAGCGTCGT
>JAIYDY010000087.1 GCA_027487245.1 Hyphomicrobiales bacterium | reverse complement strand
TCATATGCGGATAGAGCGCATAGTTCTGGAAAACCATGGCGATGTCGCGGTCGGCTGGCTCGACCTCGTTGACGATCTTCGCGCCGATCCGGCATTCGCCCGAAGTGATGGTCTCCAGCCCCGCCACCATGCGCAGCAGCGTGGACTTGCCGCAGCCGGACGGGCCGACCAGCACGCAGAACCCGCCATCCGGGATGTCGAACGACACGCCTTTGACGGCTTCGACATTGCCGGCATAAACCTTCCGGACGTTGGTGATGCTGACTTCAGCCATATCATTTTTCCGTCTCAACGAGGCCCTTGACGAACCATTTCTGCAGCAGCACTACGACGAACACCGGCGGCAGCAGCGTCAGGATGGCTGTTGCCATCACGCGATTCCAGTCGGTTGGTCCGCCGCTGGTGTCGATCATCTTGGTGATGCCGATCACGATCGTGGTCATGCTCTGGTCGGTCGTGATGAGGAGCGGCCAGAGGTATTGGTTCCAGCCATAGATGAACAAGATCACGAAAAGCGCTGCAATGGTGGTGGTCGACAAAGGTAAGACCACATCGAAAAAGAACTTCACGGGCCCGGCATTGTCGATCTTGGCGGCCTCCACGAGTTCATCCGGAATGGTGAGGAAGAACTGGCGGAACAGCAAGGTTGCGGTGGCCGAAGCGATCAGTGGGATAGTAAGCCCTGCCATCGTGTTCAGCATGCCCAGATCTGTGACGACCTTAAGGGTTGGAATGATCCGCACTTCTACCGGCAGCATCAGCGTGACGAAGATCATCCAGAATATGAAGCTGCGGAACGGCACGCGGAAGAACACGATGGCGTAGGCACTCATCAAGGAGATGACGATCTTGCCCACCGCGATGATCATGGCCATCACGAAGCTGTTCCACATCATCAGGGCCACCGGCGTCCCTACCGTGCGGTTGTTGCCGCCGACCCCAAGGACATCCGAATAAACCTGCCAGCCGAGATTGCCCGGCAGGAGTGGCATCGGAGCTTGAGCGATGGCCTGATTGTCAACGGTCGAGGCCACAAATGCCACCCAGATTGGGAAAGCCGTGATCAGGATGCCTATCCAGATGATGACATGGGCCAGTATGTCGGGCCGGTCCAGATGGGAGCGTGCAGCGCGTGCAGACATCAGTAATGCACCTTGCGCTCAATGAAACGGAACTGAAGCACAGTCAGGCCAATCACAATTGCCATCAGGATGACCGACTGGGCTGCCGAGCGACCAATATCCTGCGCAATGAAGCCATCGTACCAGACCTTGTAGATCATGATCTCGGTGGACTTTCCGGGCCCGCCCTGGGTTGCCGCATGGATCACGCCGAATGTTTCAAAGAAAGCATAGACAAAGTTGACCACGATCAGGAAAAACGTGGTCGGTGACAGCAACGGAAAAATGATGGTCCAGAAGCGCCGCCGTGGACCCGCACCATCAATCTGCGCTGCCTCGATCAACGACTTCGGGATGGACTGCAGCCCGGCAAGGAAGAAGACGAAGTTGTAGGCGATCTGCTTCCACGCTGATGCGATAATGATCAGCCACATCGCATGGGAACCATCGATCTTTGGGTCCCAGTTCAGTCCCAGGCGGCCCATATAGTAGGACACGACGCCAACTGAGGGGTTGAAAAGGAAGAGCCAGAGGGCACCTGCAACAGCAGGCGCGATGGCATAAGGTATGATCAGAATGGTTTTGTAGGGTGTCGCGCCCCGCACCACCCGGTCGGCCATCAGGGCGAGCAGCACGGCTGGCACCATGGCGCACACGGTAACAGCCACAGAAAAGAACATGGTTCGGGCAATGGTTTGACGATAGGCCGGATCGCCGAGAACGATCTGAAAGTTTTCGAGCCCAACAAACTGCACCGACAGTCCGAGCGGGTCCTGCAGCAGGGTCGACATCCAAAGTGCCTGCGCTGCAGGCACATAGAAGAACACCATGATGATGAGAATCTGTGGAGCCAGCAGCGCATAGGGCAGCAGCATGCCAGGAAAAAAGACCTTGCGCTCCATCGGATCAGCCCCCGGATTCCGACAAGAATGGGCTGGCGGGGAAGCCGCCAGCCCGTTTGGTCTGGTTACTGTGCTGCAGTCGCCGTACGCTCGAACTGGCGCAGGGCCTCGTTCCCGCGACGAACCGCGTTGTCTAGCGCAACTTGTGCAGTCTGTTGACCCTGCAGCGCCTTCTCGACCTCTTCGTGGTACATGTCACGAATCTCGGTCCAGCGACCGAACCGGTAACCAGCCGAGTTGGATGTGGGTGTACCGCGGGTCAACTGCAGGATCGGGACATCGCGACCGGCATTCTGCGTAAAGAATCCTTCTGCCTGCATCGCAGCAAAGGCTTCGTTCGTCGCCGGCAGGAAGCCCGTAGCCTTGGCGAAGCGAACAAGGCGGTCTCGCTGTGCCATGAACGCCAGGAACTCAGCCACACCGCGGAATTCTTCTGCGGAGCGGTTCGGCGCATTGAAGACCCACAGAGAAGCACCGCCAACGATGCCATTCTTCGGGCTGGTCGTGATGTCCGGGAAATGCGGCAGGAAGCCAACACCGAACTCGGCCTTCAGGTCGCGGGCAATGCCGGCATGGCCGCCGGAGGACTGCAACAGCATGCCGCAGGTCCCAGCCACAAACAGCGCGTTGGCATCATTAGAGCGACCACCATACTGGAACGTCTTGTCGCGGGACAGGTCGATCAGTGTCTGCACCATCTTGGCGCGTGGCGCATCATTGAAGTTGAGGACAGCATTCAGGCCAGAGCGCCCGTTGTTCTCGGTCGACAGTGGCAGATCATGCAGCGCGGAGAACTGCTCCAGCATGATCCAGGCGAGCCACGTGGTGGAAAAGCCACATTCGGCAGCGCCAGTAGAACGGATCTTCCTCGCGGCTTCAATCATTTCCGGCCACGTAGCCGGGGCCTTGTTCGGATCGAGACCGGCCTTTTTGAAGATATCCTTGTTGTAGAACAGCACGGCGGTCGAAACGTTGTATGGCATCGAGTTGAGCGTGCCATCTGGCCTCGAATAGTAGCCGCGTGCGGGAC
Source organism: Hyphomicrobiales bacterium (assembly GCA_027487245.1). Taxonomy (GTDB): domain Bacteria; phylum Pseudomonadota; class Alphaproteobacteria; order Rhizobiales; family Beijerinckiaceae; genus Allobosea. The sequence goes on along the minus strand of JAIYDY010000087.1, from coordinate 2,266 downwards.
CGAGGAACTGCGAGGAGTCGAACTGCAGACCCGCGCGCTGAAACACCTCAGAAACCGGGACCGTGGCGCGCGGCAGGCCGAACATGTCGCCGGTGCCTGCATCAAACATCTGCATCACATGCGGAGGATTGCCAGCGCGGAAAGCTGCGAATGCGGCTGCACGCTGTTCAGGGTACTGGCCGCGGAACGTGACGTTGATATTGTACTTGGACTGCGAAGCGTTGAACTCCTGCCCGTACTTGATCATTTCCTCTTGTGCCGGGCCTGTCAGACCGATCCAGACCTCGATATTGGTGCGCTGCTGGGCATAGGCGGCAGTAGATGCCGCAATCATGCCGGCGGCCATTGCGCCCATCACGGCGCGTTTGGTGAAAAACATGCGTCTCTCCCTCGCTTGGGGTCGGCTCCGCGACCGCCCGTTCTTGGTTGGTCGATCAGCCTGCGCAACTGGATCAACACAGACAAGTGACAATTCGATGACAAGTTTGACTGAGACATCTTAGCCGACTGTATTTCTGTGTCCATCCGGTCGCGTGCAAGTTCATTCTGACGGGTTTGGGACAGAGCCCCTGCACCCTTAAGAGCTTGCGGTTGGCATCGGTGGTGGCAAGTTCCTTCAGCGTGTTGGCGGTCAGAATGCCGCACGCGATCCTCATGGGTTTGAACGCCGCATCTCCGGTCATGACGATGCCAGTGAGCGGCGACGGCCTCAGACGCGGCAAGGCTTTTGCGATTGGGCAACGTCTGTCGTCATTGCTCTCGGCGCCGGCATTGAGCTCATGACACGGGCGCTTCCGGAAGGACCGAAAAGCTGGCAGACTTGTCTGGGAGAGGGAGACGTTGACCCATGACACTGCATCGACGCGACATTCTGGCAGGTGCGGCAACGCTGACCGCCGCCGCGATCACCGGCAAAGCCAATGCACAGGTGGCGACGCCGCGCAGCGGCGGCATCCTGACCGTGGCCGCCGACACCGAGCCACGCAACCTGAACCCGGCGATGGTGGCATCGAACGGTGTCTTCTATGTCGCCTCGAAAGTGATCGAGCCGCTGGCGGAAATGATCGACGGCGGCGACGGGCTGGCTCCGCGCCTGGCGACGCGCTGGGAGGGATCGCCCGATGGCCGCACCGTCACCTTCACCCTGCGCGACGGCGTGAGCTGGCATGACGGCAAGCCGTTCACCTCTGCCGATGTCGCCTTCAGCGCCATGCGTCTGTGGAAGCCACTGCAGAACCTGGGGCGAATCGTCTTCAAGAACCTCGAAGCGGTCGACACGCCGGATGCCCGCACTGCCGTGTTCCGGTTTTCGGTGCCGACACCCTTCCAGCTTGTCCGCAACGCCTTGCCGGGCCTTGCCAGCGTGGTGCCGAAGCATCTTTACGAGGTTGGCGACATTGCCACGAACCCCGCCAACACGAGGCTCATCGGGACGGGGCCTTTCCGCTTCGCCGAGCACAGGCCTGGCGAGTTCTACCGCCTGGAAAAGAACCCGTCCTACTGGGAAGCAGGGCGGCCCTATCTCGACCAGATCATCTACCGCGTCCTGCCCGATCGCGGAGCCATTGCCGCTGCGCTCGAAGCCAACCAGATCCAGCTGGCGGCCTTTTCGGCGGTGCCGCTGGCCGACATGGAGCGGCTCGCGAAGGTGCCGGGCATTGCTGTCATCCCGCAGGGCTATGACGGCATCACTTACCAGCTCACCGTCGAGATCAACCATCGGCGCAAGGAGTTGGCCGATGCCCGGGTGCGCCGGGCCATCGCCCATGCGATCGACCGCAAGTTCGTGGTGGACACCATCTTCCTAGGCTATGCCAAACCGTCGAACGGCCCCGTGCCGGCCTTCGACAAGCAGTTCCACCGCACCGATCTGCCGGACAGCGGCTTTGACCGACGCCGCGCGGAGGCCCTGCTTGACGAGGCTGGGTTGCCGCGTGGGGCCAATGGCATGCGCTTTTCGGTGAGGCTGCTGCCAGCGCCTTGGTTCGAGCAGACCCGCCAGTTCGGCGACTATTTCAGGCAGGCGCTCAGGGCTGTCGGCATCGATGCGCAGATCGTCAACAACGACCCGGCCGCCCATCTGAAAGCCGTCTACACCGATCATGCCTTCGATCTCGCCATCGGCTCGCCGGTCTATCGCAACGATCCGGCGATCTCGACCACCATCCTGTACGAAAGCGGATTGCCGGCAGGGGTGCCGTTCTCCAACCAGTACGGCTATGCCAGCCCTGCCATGGATGGGCTGATCCAGCGAGCGGCCAGCGCG
>JAIYDY010000019.1 GCA_027487245.1 Hyphomicrobiales bacterium | reverse complement strand
CGCCCGCCGTCGAGCCGGCATAGCTCGCCGTGTCGGAGGTGCCCGCCCCGCCATCGAGCGTGTCCGCGCCAATGCCGCCCCTGAGCACGTCATTGCCCAGCCCGCCGGTCAGCCTGTTGTTGCCACCATCGCCCGTCAGCGTGTCGTTGAAGGCCGAACCGAGGATGTTCTCGAAGCCGGCCAATCGATCACCCGCCGCATCGCCGCCGCTGACTTGCGCGCCAAGGGCGCCCAACGTCGTTGACAGCCGGGTGAGATCGACCGTCACGGCCGCTGCCGAGTTGGCATAGCTCACGGTGTCGAGGCCGCCGCCACCTGTGAGGCTGTCAGCCCCGCCGCGCCCTTCGATGATGTTGACCTCGCCATCGCCGGTCAGCGTGTCGCCCAGCGCCGAGCCGATGAGGTTTTCGATGCCGCTCAGCGTATCGCCCAGCCCATCGCCGAGGCCAATCTGCGCGCCAGCCAGTGTCAGGTTGACCGTGACGCCCGCCAGCGAGGCAAGATAACTGGCCGTGTCGATGCCATTGCCGCCCTGAATCACATCAGACCCGGCTCCGCCGTTCAGCACATCGTTGCCGTCGTAGGCGAGCAGGGCATCGTTGCCTTCGCCGCCGTTGATCGTGTCGTCACCGCCGCCCAGTCCATTGTCGCCAGACAGGACATCGTTGCCAAACCCGCCATTGATCAGGTCGCTGCCGGCAGCCCCGTTGAGGTTGTTGTTGCCGCCGTCGCCGGTCAGCGTGTCGTCGAAACCCGTCCCGAAGACATTCTCGAAGCCGGAGATCACATCGAGCCCGACCCCGGTGTTCTGCGCCGTGAGCAGCGCCAGATTGACGGTGACCGCGCCGGGCGCGAACAGGAAGCGGACTGTGTCGATGCCGTCGCCACCGATCAGCGTATCGTTGCCGAGGTCGCCCTCGATCGTGTCGTCGTCGGCGCCGCCGTTGATGATGTTGGCAACTGTGTTACCCGTCAGCACATCAGCGTTTCCGCTGCCCATCAGGTTCTCGATGCCAACCAGCGTGTCGCCTTGGGCGTCGCCGCCGGACAGTTCGCCTGTGAACAGGTCGATGGTGACGCTGTTCGAACCGGCATAGCTCGCCGTGTCGGAGGTGCCTGCCCCGCCATCGATGCGGTCGCCGAAGCCGCCGCCCCGGAGCACATCGTTGCCAAGCCCGCCGGTCAGGAAATTCTGATTGAGATCACCTGTGAGCGTGTCGTTGAAGGCCGAGCCAAGGATATCCACGAACCCGATCAGCCGGTCCCCCGCCGCATCGCCGCCGCTGACTTGCGCGCCGAGGGCGCCCAACGTCGTTGACAGCCGGGTGAGGTCCACCGTAACAGCCGCCGCCGAGTTGGCATAGCTCACGGTGTCGAAGCCGCCGCCGCCGGTGAGGCTGTCAGCCCCGCCGCGCCCTTCGATGATGTTGTTGCCACCGTCACCCGTCAGCGTGTCGCCGAGCGCAGAGCCGATGAGGTTCTCGATGCCGGCCAGCGTGTCGCCCAGCCCATCGCCGAGGCCAATCTGCGCGCCAGCCAGTGTCAGGTTGACGGTGACGCCCGCCGCCGAGGCGAGGTAGCTCACCGTATCGCCGACGCCGACAGCCTCGCCAGTTTCTCCGCCATCCAGCGAATCCGCGCCAGCCCCGCCGATCAGCGTGTCATCGCCGTCCTGGCCCAGCAGCGTGTCATTGTTCAGGCCTCCATTGAGCAGGTCATTGCCATTCCGGCCTTCGAGCTGGTTGAGACCGCCATCGCCCGTCAGCGTGTCGTTGCCGCCCGTCCCGGTGATGTTCTCGAAACCCGAGATGACATCAAGGCCCTCACCCGTGTTCTGCGCCGTGAGCACGGACAGGTTGACGGTGACAGCGGACGCGAATTCGAACCTCAGCATGTCAATCCCGTCGCCGCCGATCAGCGTGTCATTGCCGTCCTCGCCCTCGATGGTGTCGTTGCCTTTGCCACCGTTGAGGATGTTGCCGCTGACAGCCAAGTCGCCTGCCAGGAAATCATCCCCATCACTGCCGGTGATGTTTTCAATGCCGACCAGCGTGTCGCCCGCAGCGTCCCCGCCGGATGGAGAATAGAGGGGATTCGGAAGGTTGATCTCATACAGATCGATGCTGACCCCGCCGCCGAGGCCCGCATAGCTCGCCGTATCGGAGGTGCCTGCCCCGCCGTCGATCAGGTCGCCCAGGGCCCCGCCCCGGAGCACGTCGTTGCCCAGCCCGCCGGTCAGGGTGTTCTGGCCGCCATCGCCCGTCAGCGTGTCGTTGAAGGCCGAGCCGAGAATGTTCTCGAAGCCGATCAGCCGGTCACCCGCCGCATCGCCGCCGCTGATTTGCGCGCCAAGGGCGCCCAACGTCGTTGAAAGCCGCGTCAGATCCACGTTCACCGCCGCCGCCGAATTGGCGTAGCTCACGGTGTCGAGGCCGCCGCCACCGGTGAGGCTGTCAGCCCCGCCGCGCCCTTCGATGATGTTGACCTCGCCATCGCCGGTCAGCGTGTCGCCCAGGCCCGAGCCGATCAGGTTCTCGATGCCGGTCAGCGTGTCACCCAGCGCATCGCCCACTCCGGCCTGCGCGCCGCCAATCGTCAGGTTGACGGTGACGCCCAGCGCAGAGGTGAGGTAGCTTGCCGTGTCGCCGACAGTCTCAGAGGTTTCTCCGCCATCCAGCGAATCCGCTCCCGCCCCGCCGATCAGCGTGTCGTCGCCAAGGCTGCCCTGCAGCGTATCGTTGCCGCCGCCGCCGCTGATCAGGTCCGCTCCGGGATTGCCAAAGATGTCGTTGACGTTGCCATCGCCGGTCAGCGTGTCATTGAAGCCAGAGCCAAAGAGGTTCTCGAAACCGGTGATCACCATCGTGCCGACGCCGGTGATCTGCGCGGTAGTGATCGACAGGTTGACGGAGACCGCAACACCAAGATTGCTGAAATCGACACGGTCCATATCCGCGCCACCGATCAGCGTGTCGTTGCCGCCTCTGCCCTCGATCGTATCATTGCCGCCACCGCCATTGAGGACGTTGGCATCGGCTGTGCCGTACAGCTCATCGCCAGCCTCGCTGCCAATGACGTTCTCGATGCCAATCAACTCATCAAATTGAGCGTCGCCAAAAAAATTTTGAGAGATTGCTATCAGATCGACAATGACACCGCCCGCTGTCGAACCCGCATAGCTCGCCGTGTCGGATGTGCCCGCGCCGCCATCCAGCGTGTCCCGGCCAGCGCCGCCCTTGAGCACGTCATTGCCCAGCCCGCCGGTCAGCCTGTTGTTGCCGCCATCGCCGGTCAGCGTATCGTTGAAGGCCGAACCGAGGATGTTCTCGAAGCCGATCAGCCTGTCGCCCGCCGCATCGCCGCCGCTGACTTGCGCGCCAAGGGCGCCCAGCGTCGATGACAGCCGGGTGAGATCGACCGTCACGGCCGCCGCCGAGTTGGCGTAGCTCACGGTGTCGAGGCCGCCGCCGCCATCGAGAACATCGGCCCCGCCGCGCCCCTCGATGATGTTGGCCTGGCCATCCCCGGTCAGCGTGTCGGCGAAGGCCGAACCGATCAAAACCTCGATGTCGAACAGCGTATCGCCCAATGCATCGCCGACAGTTCCAGCCGGACCGCCGATCGTCACGTTCACGCCGGCGGTCGAGGCAAGATACGTCACCGTATCGCCTGTGCCGATCCCGCCCTCCAGATTGTCAGCGCCTGCGCCGCCGATCAGCGTGTCGTCGCCGTCTCCGCCAATCAGGACGTCGTTGCCAGCGCCGCCGCTCATCAGGTCGTTGCCAAGCCCCCCAATGAGGAGGTTGTTGACGCCGTCGCCCGTCAGCGTGTCGTTGAACTGCGTGCCGATCAGCCCGCCAATGCCGATGAAGGTGTCGGTGCCGCCAGGGCCCGTGTTCTGCGCCCCGGCAATGGCCAGGCTGGCATTGACGCCGCCAGCGGCGCTCAGCGCCGAATACGACACGACGTGCACATTGCCCGGTGTCAGGACCGAGACATCACCGATCAGCACATCATTGCCGACGCCCCCGTTAAGCAGCGAGCCATCGGGCGCGTAGCCATAGAGGGTGTTGCTGCCCTGCGTGAGAATGCGGTTCATCGCAGCGGCGCTGCTCTCCGCATATCCGGTGATATCCGCAGGCAAAAACAACAGGCCGTAGTTGAAGGCATCGAGCGAGGCTGGCGAAGGGGGCGAGAGGCTCCGGTTGTTTGTCCAGCTGACGCCGTTGTCGCTGGACACCTGCAGTCTGCCGACAGCAAACTGGCCGTATTGAAGGCTGCCATCGACAAACCCTGTCCCCTCGAAACGCCAGCGCCAGAGGTTCGAATCGCCAGCGAACGTCACTGGCACAATGAGAAGCGTGCCGCCCCCGGAGGCCACAGGCGTGCCCATCGTTTCCGGCTGGGCTTGGTCCGGCGAACGTCTGGCCAGAAACGTATAGTCATCCGCGACATCCGCAAAAGCCGACAAGGCCCCTGCCAACCCGGCCATCTGGGCCGGATCGACCGAGATTGTCTGCAAGACAACGCCCGTGTCGCTGACAAGCTGGATCGAACTGATCACGCCGGTGATCTGACTCTGATTGGGATAGGCGAGGTTTGTGCCGACCAGCCGCCACTGAAAGCCGGATGGTTGCCCGATGGCCGCAAAGCTCATCGTGTTGATGCCCGATGAGGGCAGGTTTGTGATGACCGGGGCAGTGTAAATGTCGAAAGCAATCGTCATGGCAGCCACCCCGATAATTATGTGGCCTGTCATGCACCTTTCAGCATTCTTTTACAATGAACAAACGCCTAATTGGTCCGGCATCCCGCCGACTGACCTAGCGGAACAGCGGCATTTCGATGGTGAGGACGAAGGAACGGCGCGCCCGCTTCATCCGTACATCGATCCAGTGCGCATCCTGCAGGATTTGCTGCTGGACGCCACCTCGTGCAGGCTGGAACGACAGGCTGCGCCGCTCGCGCTCCACCGCGACAGCACCGGCCACCTCCGAGCCCTCGCTGCCGACCATGCCCCGCGCCCTGAGCGGCGCCTCGATCAACTCCATGTCGGCAGGCAGGCCGGAAAAGCGGTAGTCGATGCTGGTCGTGTGGCGGCCGCCCCCGTCCTGAACGATGGACACCGTGACCTCGCCGCGCAACGCCTTGTCGATCGCCAGTTTGCCCGTCAGCACAATCTCACAGACCTGCCCCTTCAACCCGGCCAGCCCGGCCCATGTGATGCTGCCGATCTCGATCTGCCGGTTGGGCGTGCCGAGGGCCATATCTTCAAGCAGGCCGGCTCTCAGCGCCTCGCCAAGCCCCGCTGGCGGCGCGCACGCAAGGTCCTCTGCGGTCACCGGCGCCTCAACGCGGCTCGGACCGGCGGGAATTTGCGCCTGTTCCTTGCCGGAGAGGCGCATGGCGGGCGGCGCGCCGAAACCAGTCATCACCCGGTCGGCGAGCGGGTTCGTGGAAAACCGGGCAAATCCATAGCGCGTGATGTCCGGCACAGCCATGGTCGGGGCAAAGGCATTGACCGCGCTCGGCACCGCTGCCGGCCCGTCACCACTCCGCACCGGCCCTGCGGCGGCCGTGGGTCGCTGATCCTGGCCGGTTTGCGGCTCAGCGGAGTCGTTCCCGGTGCGAACAAGCATCAGAAGGCCTGCCAGGGCCACCGCCAGCACGATGAGCATGCCAGCACGCACCATGAGACCGGCCCGGCCACCCTGCGTCAGCATGGCCGGACCCGGCTCAGGTAACGGCCATGAGATCCGCTCTGCCGGCCTGAGGCCGCCCGGTTGATCGTCGATGGCGCATGGACCCAGGTCATCGAAGGCGCCTTTGTTGCCGAAGAAAAGCAGAACCGTGCCAGCATTGCAGCAATGCTAGGACAAGCATGCAAAAGAAACGTAAAATTGACACAATTTTTACTTCCTGACGCACTCCAATTCGATGCGGCTTGAGAATTGCGGTCAATTTTCAAAATGAATAGTCCACCATCAAATATGCAACATGCAACTATAATTGCAATTTCATCAAATTGAAGCTGCCGATCCGAACGATAACACGCCGGTATCGGCACCCGTTCGACGATCTGTTGTTATGTGCCTGCCCACATTATTGAAGGGATCGCGTGCTCCCGCGAAATCATATTCCCCTTCGCCCGGCGTTGCGCAGTAACCACAATAACAGATGATTTTACAGATAAACGCGTTTGCAGCTTTACGCTAGGTCGCGCCTCCTGTAAGATCGTTAACGATAATTTGACACTTTTGAGGCGCGTCATGAACTCACGATTCGTTGGACTGGCCGTTGCCTTCGGTGTTGTGCTCGCCTCCGGTGCTGCACATGCCCAGATGACACTCGATCAGGCGATCCGCGCCGCCGTGTCCAGCAACCCCCGCGTCGGCGAAGCGTCGGCCAATCGCCGTGCCGTTGAGCATGAGGTGCGTCAGGCGCAAGGCAGCCTCCTGCCCCAGATCCGCGTTCAGGGCGAGTATGGCTCCGAGCGGTTCCGCCGCTTTGATGGCCTTGTTGTCCCCGGCTCGAACGATTGGCGCACCGCCGGCGGCGAGATCGGCGTCGTGGTCACGCAGACCCTGTTCGACGGCATGTCGTCGATCAATCAGATCTACCGCCAGATGGCCCGTTCGGAAGCTGCCGCGTGGCGCACCATGGAGCGCGCCGAACTGGTCGCGCTCGACACGGTCGAGGCCTATCTCGACATCCTGCGTTACGGCGCATCGCTGCAGCACGCGGCCGACAACGTGGCCGCCCACCAGCGCCTGCAAGGCAATGTCTCGCGGCGCTTCGATGGCGGTCGCTCGGGCCGGGGCGATTCCGAGCAGGTGCGCGAGCGCCTTGCCGCTGCCCAGGCTGTGCAGTCCGAACTGCGCATCAGGCTGGAAGAGGCCAAGGCCTCGTTCCGCCGCTCGGTCGGTCGCGATCCGGGCCGCCTTGCCGGGGCCTCCCGTCCGCGCGGCGTGCCACGCTCGCGGCAGGAAGCCCTCAACCAGACCATTGCGGCCAATCCGAGCATCCTCGCTGCCCAGGCCGATGCGTCGGCAGCCGAGCGCGAGTTCGATGCCAGCGCCGGCCTGTTCGCGCCGCGCGTCTACCTGGAAGGTCGGCTGTCGAGCGGTCGCAATTCCAACCAGCGCATCGGTGCCTATGACGACGCGACCGGCAAGGTGAAGATGGATTTCCCGATCTTCGCCGGCGGCAGCCACGTGGCGCGCCGGGCTGAACTCGGCGAGCGGGTCACCGAGGCGCAACTGCGCAAGGACTCGCTGCGTCGCTCGGCTTTCGAATCCGTCGACCGTGCCTGGGGTGCCCACACCAACAGTGGCTCGCGCGTTGGCGCCCTGTCGCGTCAGGTCACCGCAGCTCGCCAGGTTGTGAGCGCCTATCGCGGCGAGTATGAGCTCGGCCAGCGCACGCTGCTCGATCTGCTCAATGCCGAGAACGGCCTGTTCAATGCCAAGCTGGCACTGGAATCGGCCAAGGTTGTCGGCGTGTTCTCCGATTACCAGTTGCTCGCCACCACGGGCACATTGCTGGCAAAGCTCAACATTCCGGCCCCCAGCGACAGCATGGCCGTGTCATGGGATCAGCGCTCCACCTTCCCCGGTCTCGACACCTTGATGCCGAAGCTGCGCTGACCCTCTGTCATGGCCCGAAAGGCCATGGCTGACCGGCGTCAGGGTTAACCAGTTCCTGTCAATTCCTGGCAGCGGCAGTCGCAAAACCGGCGCGGCTGTTGCACACTGTGCCTTCGGGTTCGGGGTTGTCGCGAGGTCCATTGCAACACATCAAGGGAGATCCGCTGACAGCTTGCCTGCTGTTTGTCGCGGCCCATCACGGTCGCGCGGTCAGCCGCGAGGTTGTGCTGGCGGGGCTTCCCATCGAGACCGGGGCCTTGTCGGCCCGGGAGTTCGCGCGGGCAGCCCTCAGGGCAGGTCTTGACGCCGAGGTCGTGCAGCGCCCGCTGGCTGATATCCCCGCCCTCGTCCTGCCTGTCGTGCTGTTGATGGACGGACAGGCCATCGTGCTGTCGCGCGTCGAGCCGGATGAAACCTGCACGGTCTTCGTGCCCGGCTCCGGCGAAGCAACCAGCACGATGACGCGCGCCGAGCTTGAGGCGACATATGCCGGCTACGCCTTCCTGCTGCGGCCCCGCCCGGTCGACGAGCGCGGCCACGATGCGCAGGGCCGGCCGCTGGAAACCGCACGCGCTTTCGGCTGGTTCCGGAGCGTTGTCGCGACCTTCCGGGACAATTACGTCCATATCGCCCTGGCAGCGCTGCTGATCAACGTCATCGCGTTGGCCTTTCCGCTCTTCACCATGGCGGTCTATGACCGGGTGCTGCCCAACTATGCGATCTCGTCGCTGATTGCCCTGTCGATCGGGGTCCTCCTGGCGTTCGCCTTCGATTTCATCATCAGGCTGGCTCGCAGCCGGATGATCGACATGACCGGCAAACAGGCTGACGTGGTGCTGGCAGCGCGCATCTATGAGCATCTGCTCAATGTCAGGCTGGCCCACCGCCCGGCGCGGATCGGGATCGTGGCCAACCAGATCCGCGATTTCGACTCGGTGCGCGAGTTCTTTACCTCGGCCACACTGATTTCCGTGACCGACATCCTGTTCGCCTTCATCTTCATCGGCATCATGTTCCTGATTGCCGGCCCCATTGCCTGGATTCCGCTGTTGCTGGTGCCGGTCGTGGTGGCGATCGGGCTGCTGATCCAGAAGCCGCTCGACCGGGCGATGCAGCGCTTTCAGGGCGAGGCCGCCGCCAAGCACGGCATCCTGATCGAGACCCTGTCGGGCCTCGAGACGATCAAGGCGATGGGCGCGCAGTCACGCATGCAGACCAACTGGGAGCGCTCCGTCGCAGCATCTGCCCGGGCCGGCGAGGATGTGCACCACTGGTCGTCACTGGCCCTGACCATGTCGAACACTGCCCAGCAGGTCGCTTCGCTGCTCATCATGATCGTCGGGGTTTTCCTGGTCATGAACAACACGATCACGATTGGCGGTCTTGTCGCTGCCAACATGCTGTCGGGCCGCGTGCTCGCGCCGCTCACCAACATCGCGGCCATGATCGCGCGCGCCAATCAGACCATGGTGTCGTTGCGCGCCATTGATGGCATCATGGCATTGCCCACCGACAAGCCCGTCGACAAGGTGCTGACCGCCCGCAAGATCGAGAGCGGCGCGATCGAGTTCGATCAGGTCAGCTTCACCTATCCGGGTGGGGCGAGGCCGGCCCTCGAAACCGTGAGCTTCCGCATCCGTGCCGGTGAACGGGTCGGCATTGTCGGCAAGATCGGCTCGGGCAAGACCACGATCGGCCGCCTGATGATCAACCTCTATGCCCCAGACAGCGGCCGGATCCTGATCGACAACGCCGACCAGCGCCAGTTCGACCCGGTCGACCTGCGCAAGGACATCGGCTGCGTCCTACAGGATGTCGACCTGTTCATGGGCACGCTGCGCGACAACATCGCCATCAGCCGCCCCGATGCCAGCGATGCCGAAATCATCGCAGCCGCCAAGCTGGCCGGTGTCGATGTCTTCGCGGCCCAGAACCCCGATGGCTACGACATGCGCATCGCCGAAGGTGGCCGTTCGCTGTCGGGCGGGCAGCGGCAATCGGTGGCGCTGGCGCGCGTGCTGCTGCGCAAACCGAAGATCCTGTTTCTGGACGAGCCAACCAGCGCGCTCGATGTCAGCAGCGAAGCGGAGTTCTGCGGCAAGATCGATCAGATGCTGGGCCGCGACACCACGCTCGTGGTCTGCACCCACCGCGTCACCCTGCTCAACTTCGTGGACCGCATCATTGTCTTCGAAAACGGGCGGCTGGCCGCCGATGGCCCGCGCGAGCAGGTTCTGTCCAGCCTGTCGAAGCGCCAGCCCGCGCGCATGCCGGGGCGCGTGGCATGAGCCGGCAGAACAGCGATTTCGCCTTTGCGAACGACGTGCGCGCCGCGATCGAGCTGCGGACGCCGCGCACCTATGTGCTGCTGGTGCGCATCACGCTGGCCCTGTTCGTGACCGCGCTGGTCTGGGCCCATTTCGCGGTGCTCGATGAGGTCACGCGCGGCGAAGGCCGCGTCATCCCGTCCCAGCAGATGCAGTTCGTGCAACCGCTGGAGGGCGGACTGGTGGAGGCCATCCTCGTGCGGGAGGGTGCGATCGTGAAGCAGGGACAGCCCCTTGTGCGGATCGACGACACCAGCTTTTCAGCCCAGCTTGGCGAGATCCGCGAGCGCCGCTCCGTGCTGGCGACCCGGGTGGTCCGGCTGACGGCGGAAGCAGCGGGCGCCAAGGACCTCGACTTTCCACCCGCCCTGCTGGCCGCTTCGCCGCGGGCGGTGGAGTCGGAACGGGCCGTGTTCGAGGCCCGCACCCGAAAGCTCGTGCAGGACATCGAGGTGCTGAACCAGCAGGTGGCGCAGCGCCAGAGCGAACTGGCCGAACTGGCAGCCCAGGAGGTGCGGCTCACCCAGGGCACCGAACTGCTGACCCGCGAAATCGCGATCACCCGCAGGCTGTTCCGCGAGCGCATCGTCCCCGAAATCGAGATGCTCCGGACCGAGCGGCAGATGTCCGAGCAGCGCGGGCAACTCGAGGTGGCGAAAGCCTCGATGGCGCGCGCGGAAGTCTCGATCCGCGAGGCCAAGGCCCGGCGCGAGAACGCCGTTTCGACCTTCCGGGCCGTTGCGGAGGAGGAACTGGCCAAGACGCAAGGCGACCTGTCAGCCGTCGACGAAACCATCCGCGCCGCGCAGGACCGCGTGCGCCGCACCGAACTGCGCTCGCCGGTCAACGGCATCGTCAACAAGATGAGCGTCACCACCATCGGCGCCGTGGTGCAGCCCGGCCAGGCCGTGATGGAAATCGTGCCGATGGAAGACAACCTGCTGGTCGAGGGCAACATCCGCCCGGCCGACATTGCCTTCATCAGGCCTGGTCAGGATGCGGTGGTGAAAATCTCGGCCTACGACTCGACCTCCTATGGTTCACTGAAGGGCAAGGTCGAGCGGATCAGCGCCGACACGATCACCACCGACCAGCGCGAGACCTTCTACAAGGTCATCGTCCGCACCGAGCGCAGCCATCTGGGCTCGCCCGAGCGACCCTTGCCGATCATGCCAGGCATGGTCGGCTCGGTAGAGGTGCTCACCGGGCGCAAATCCGTGCTCGAATACCTGCTGAAGCCGGCCCGCAAGGCCTTCGGCGAAGCGCTTCGCGAGCGCTGATTTCACGACAATTGTCGGCATCGCATTAGCCGCTGCTTAGGGATGGTTCATCCTTAAGGCCGGAGAAAGCATGTCGCTTAAGGCCCTGCGAACGCGCTTCCCGCACATTTCCCCTCGCTTGTCAGGACAGGGCCGGCCCGTTGCAGGGCCACAAAAGGCCAGGCTGGCACGCGACAGGGACGCGGGAGCAGCGAGCGCATGGCCAGCCTCTTGGAACATTTCGCCGGCGGGCGACGCAAGCTGGCCGTCATCGCCATGGCGTTGATGCTTGGCGGCGTGGCCGAGGCGCGCGAAAGCGGCCCGGCGCAGGGCGCCCGTCCCCAGGGCGGGCTCGATCTGCGCAGCCTCGAAGGCCCGCGCTTTTTCACCATCCAGCAGGTCATGGACCGCCGCGCCGGCGCGGCCCCGGCTGATCGCCCCTCCAGCGCCCCGCGGCTGGCCGGACCGCTGCCAGCGGGCGATGCGGACCTTGGCGTCAGTGCGCCTTTCCGGCAGGCGGGATATCAGCTCTTTGCATCCGTGCACCAGGGTGTGGCGGCGCAGTGGGCCCTCGTGCAGCGGGCCTGGGACAAGGAACGCCTGACCATCGCGCGCTGCGGCAGGGCCGGCATGGCCTGCTCGCGTCCGGCTTCGGTCTATTCCGAGATCCGCAAATCCGTCGATGCTCTGGCCGGCACCGCCCAGCTTCAGGCGGTCAACGCGCGCGTCAACGCCGCCATCGTCTACCAGTCGGACATCGCCCGCCATGGCCAGGCCGACATCTGGAACAGCCCCTTGCAGGCCCTTGGCCGCGCCGGTGACTGCGAGGATTACGCCATCGCCAAGTACATGATGCTGCGCGATCTCGGCTGGCAGGCCAAGGACATGGCCATTGTGCTGCTGCGCGACCGCAAGGTGCGCGAGGACCACGCCGTGCTCGCCGTGCGCGGGCCAACCGGCTGGCGGCTGCTCGACAACCGCTGGGACGGCATCGACGATGATACCCGCGTGCCGCACTATCGCCCGGTGATCGCCGTCAACGAGATCGACCAGCGCGTCTTCGCCGCCCCCTACTCCGAACTGGACGCCAGCGAGGACGATCTCGTGCTGCCGACGCTGGAACTGGCCGTGGCCGCCATCGAGCTGTGGGACAAGGCCCCGCCTGCCCTGCGCGGCTCGCTCACCGTCTCCGGCCTTGCCAGCGCGGAGCCTGTGGCCGAGCCCCTGCCCCTGCGCGGCTCGCTGAATTGAGCAAGCGCCGGGCTTGATCGCCCAGGGCAGACTGATGGCCGGACCGGGATCGGCCAGTCCTGCCAACAGCAGGTTTGTCACCAGTCGACAGCCTCAAGAACAAGCGGTGTCATCAACCAGCAGCCTCGTCGACCAGCGGTGTCATCCCCGGCGCGCCTTTGGCGCGGGAAGGGGATCCATCCGGCTACAGGCGGTCAAGTCTGGATCCCCTTCCCGGCCCTGCGGGCCGCCGGGGATGACACCGTGGCGCTGTGAGCCTTCATGCGATGAGCGCGCCGGAACGCCGGGCCTGATGACCCGGCATCGCAGTGCTGAACAGCCGGGTTCGTCAGACGATACGGATGTGCTGCGCGCTCAGGTCGAAGCCGTTCTCCAGCGTGGCAAGCAGGATACGGTTGTTGCTGCTGCCGCCATCAGAGTCATAGTAGAACGACGTCGCACCGCTGGCCTGATTGAAGGCGATGAAGCGGGCGGAAGACCCGGCATTTGCCCCGTCAGACGCGATGACCTGGAAGATGTTGTTGGTCGAATTCGCATCCGTCATCGATGACTGCGTGCTCAGCAGCCCCGTGAAGCTGCCCATGCCAAACTCGGAGCCCTCAAGCTCGATGACATCGTCACTACCGAAATCGAGGATCGTATCGTCGCGGTCGCCCTGCTCTTCGAAACGGAAACGGTCTGCACCAGCACCGCCTGTCAACGTATCGTCGTTGTCACCGCCGATCAGCAGGTCGTCGCCAGCGCCCCCAAGGAGCACATCCTCGCCGTCGTTTCCGGCAAGAATGTCGTTTCCGGCGCCGCCTTCCAGCAAGTCGTCGTCATCGCCGCCGGACAGGCTGTCAGTGCCATCCCCGCCGATCAGCGTGTCCTCATCATTGCCACCTGACAGGGTGTCGTTGCCGGCTCCGCCAAGCAGCACATCGTCGCCGTCATTGCCGGACAGGGAATCGTTGCCGCCAAGGCCGGACAGATAGTCGAACCCGTCCCCGCCCGAGTAGGTGTCGTTGCCGCTGTTGCCATACATGGCATCGTTGCCGGTGCCGCCATCGGCGGAACGCCCGGTCGAGGTCAGGTTCCTGACAAGATCATCGCCGCCGCCGGCATTGACCGTGCCATAACTGCCTGCACTGAGCGTGATGTTGTCCCCGAGTACATAATTCGCGTTGGAAGCAGATGTGGAATTGGTCACATCGATCAAAAGCGCGTCTGTATCAGGATCGCCGGTCTCATTGGCCAGCAGCACGAACGCGACATAGTTCGTCACGGTGATGCCCCCAGTGGTCGCGCTGATACGGGCGATCGTCATGCCCGAACTGTTGCTGTCAACAGCAGCAGCATTGGCCGACGCGCTTGATGAACCTACCGTCAACCAATTGATCGCATTGCCGCTGTTGGCCGATTTGAGCCAGGTGAAGCCATAGGTTGTGCCAGCCGTCTCGCCTTCGAACAGATCGGCATAGTTGAGGCTGATGCTGTTCGGCGATGATGCGTTGTTCGTGAAGGCGTAGAAGGGGCTGGCATCGTTCGCCGTGACAGCCACCACCGGTTCATTGGCGCCATTCACCGTGACGGTGACAGACGTGTTGGTCCCGTCCGCTGAGGTGACGGTGAACACTTCGGTCGGCGACTGGCCGGCATTCAGCGCCTGGACGTTGGCTGCCGTGTTGGTGAGCGTGTAGGTCCAAACCCCTGCGGTGGTGATCGAGAACGTCCCGTAGGTGCCGGGGGCGTTCGTCTGCGGCTGGAACGAGGACTGGCCGGCATCCGGGTCAGTCACCGCCAAGGTGCCGCCGATCGTCAGCGTGCCGTCTTCCGTGACAGACCCCGTCGCCTGCCCGCCAAATGTCGGCGCATCGTTCATGCCGTTGACCGTCACGGTGAGGGTTGCGCTGTCGGTCAATCCGGCGAGATCGCTGAGCACATAGCTGAAGGTTTCGGTTTGGGCTGCCCCTGCGCCGAGTGCCTGCGCGCGGCTGTCGAGCGTGTAGGTGTAGACACCGGATGCGTTGATCACCAGCGAACCATAGGCACCGGAAATGGTGACGTTGTCGCCATTCGTCGGCAGCGTCACCGTCGTCGACCCGAACGTCACCGTCGTCACACGCAGGACATCGAGCACATTTGCATCGGTGTCATTGGCGCTGAGAATGTTGCCGCCTGCGCTCGGAGCCGTGTCCTCGGTGACAGACGCCGTATCGTTCGTGGCATCCGGCTGGACGTTGACGACATTGGTCAGATCGATGATCCGATTGTCGCCGCGGAACTCGAACGTCTCGACGTTGCTGGTCTCCAGCACCACCGCGCCATTGCGGCTGAAGCTGTAGACGCCATTCGACGTGGTGACGGTGTAGTCACGCCAGCGCCCATCGAGGATCACCTTGTCGGTGTCGCCACCCGTGGTCGGATCGCTGTCGATGAACTGGACGCGCGTGTTGCCGCCAAGACCAGACAGATCGAGGACATCGTCTCCCCCCGCGCCTTCCAGCACGATCGTTGCCGGGGCAATGGCTGTGCCCGAGACATCACCCACAGCGAGCGTGATCGCGCCCGGACCAGCCTGCACAACCACACGCTCGATTTCGTCAGCGCGGATCGAACCAGCGCCAGCACCGGTGTAGCTCACCAGGACATCGGCAGAGTCCGCCCCTTCGGCAGGAATGATCTCGTCCCCGACGATCACCTTGCCGATTGTGACAGTGCGGGCCGAGCCATCGCCGACGACCCGAAGAATGTCGTAATCCGGGTTGGTGGCCCCGCTCTCGCTACCCCCGTCGACAACATCGTTGCCGTCGCCGACAGCGTGGACGAACTGGTCGTTGCCGTCCCGGCCAAACATCCGGTCATCGCCTGCGCCGCCGATCAGCGTATCGTTGCCTGATCCGGCCGTGGCACCGATGCCACCATCGAGGAAGTCGTTCCCCGCGCCGCCCCACAGCGTGTCGTCGCCGTCCACGCCATAGAGCGAGTCAGCGCCGCCAAGGCCGGAAATCACATCCTGGCCGGAACCACCGTAGACCTCGTCCGCGCCGGCCGTGCCGCCGAAGCTGTCATTGCCCCCGCCCAGCAACGCACCGACGCCGCCATTGGCCGCACCGCTGGTATAGGTCGGGTTGAACATGATCAGGTCATTGCCGCCTGTTCCGCTGATCGCCTCGATGCTGTTGGCAAAAGCCGGCGCAGCCCGCGTATCCCAGACAAATCCCGGTGCAGCCGAACTGCCAAGGTCAAGCACGATCTGGTCTGATCCTCCCCCGCCATCGGCGATGTCGGCCGTGCCGGCCATACCGTTGATGTCGACACCAAGTTCCGTCCCATCGCCCAGCAGGAGATTGCGGATCTGGCTGCTGCCAACCACGATATCTGGCCCAAGCCTCAGAACATCATCGCCCTCATCGCCGAAGAGACTGTCAGCGCCAGCGCCGCCGGTGATGTCGTCGTTGTCCTGGCCACCACGCAGGGTATCATTGCCATCGCCGCCGGTGATGGTGTCGTTGCCGGCGCCACCGAGAATGCTGTCATTGCCGCGCTCGCCCTGAAGGTTGTCGGCATCAGTCCCGCCATCGATGGTGTCATTGCCAGCACCGGCCACGATCATGTCGTTTCCGGCCCCGCCGAGGATGGAGTCGTTGCCTCCGGGGTTGGCGTCAGCTGTCCAGGCGTCCCCGAACACTGTATCGTTGCCATCATTGCCTTCGATGACGTCATCGCCATCTCCGCCGATCACAAAGTCGTTGTCGAGCCCGCCGAAGATATAGTCGGCACCCAGGCCGCCAATCAGGCTGTCATCGCCCGCGCCACCATAAAGGGCGTCAGAGCCGGCGCCGCCTGTCACGGTGTCGTTGCCGCCATCGCCGAACAGGGTGACGGAACTGAAACCGTCATTCACGGCAGACGCATTGATCCTGTCATGGCCATCTTCGCCGCGGGCGGTGACCAGTTCGATGTTCGTGGTCGTGGCAACGAAGCGCTTCGTGCCGCCGGAAGCCGCATCGCGCGTTTCAATGCCAAAGGATCCGCTGGAGCCCGTGACGAGGATTTCTTCCGCTCCCGTCGTGCCCGAGAAGACCAGACGGTCGAGCGTTGCAGCGCCACCGTTGATGGTCACTGTCTCCACATCGGTTGCGTCGATCTCGACACCGGATGCGCCGTCCGAATCCAGGGTCCAGTCCGGCCCGGCCGCCGTCGTGCTGTCCTTCTCATCGAGCGTGAAGGTCTCGTCGGTGCCAAGACCCGTGACGTCGACGGAATCGGACTCAGCGCCACCATCGACAACGTCGTTGCCGTCGCTGCCAACCACATGGATGAACAGGTCCTTGCCGGCATCGCCCGACATCCGGTCATCGCCGGCACCGCCGATCAGCGTGTCGTCGCCGCCGCCAGCGTTCAACGTATCATTGCCCGGCCCACCGACCAGGCGCTCGGCGGCACCTGTGGCTGTGACCAGATCGTTGCCATCCCAGCCATCCTCGACGCTGACATTCAGCGTGACACTGACCGTATCGCCATCGCCATCCGTCAGATCGACGGAGAAAGGCAGGACCTGCGTAGACTGCTGATCGTTCGTCGTGTGGTCGATCGGGGCCAGCAGCGTGAACGTGTAGGAGCCGGCCGCAAGAGCCAGCGACAGCACGGCATTGGCCGGAACACCGCTGGTGTAGCTGCTGGAAGGATCAACGTAGCCATAAAGTGTGCCGCCAACGACGACATACTTGACCGTTTCACCACCCGCCGTCAGTGCAGGTTGCCCTGTTGCCTTGAGGCTGACGCCACTGGGGCCATCAGCACCACCCGCCAGGCCACCAACACCGATAAGCACACCGGTTGCCGTGGCTGGCGCAGATGAATAGCCGAAGGCCGTCGCATTGCCTGCCAGCGCGTCTTCGCTGACAGCCGTCGCCGTCACGATCTGGCCAGAAGCTGGCGCATCGTCACGGATATCGATCTGCAGCATGCCGGCATTGAATGCAGCCGTCTTGTCCCCATCACCGTCCGTCACCACGAAATCGAACACCATCGTCAGCGGATCGGCTGCGCCGGTCTCGCCGGCGTCAGGGTGATCAATCGGGGCGAGGAGCGTGTAGGTATACGCACCCGTCACCTGGTTGATCACAAGCGAGTAGACCGTCACAGCACCGGCCATGCCGGTGACTGTGATCGAACCTTGGCCACCGAAGGCCGACGCATCGATCACAGCCGGGCCGGTCGTCACCTGAACGCCTCCGCTCTTGAAAGCGGGAGCGGTGAATGTCGGCGCATCGCTGTCCGGAATGCTGTCTCCGAACCGGTAGACGATGTCGCTCACCTTGCCACCATCGGCTCCAGCGCTGAAATTCAGCGTGCCGGTCGATGTCTGGTTGGCAAAAGCCCCCCCGGCATCGACATCTTCGGTGACCGCCGTAGCGCCATGCCAACCCGCAACCGGCGTGTCGTCATTCACCCTGATCGTCAGCGAGCCGGAGGCGGTGTCGTTGTCGCCATCGGTGACAACATAGTTGAACACCAGATCCCGGTTTTCCTCGGTCGCGCTGTTGGTCGAATGCACCAGCGGCTTGAACTGGGTGAAGGTGTAGGAGCCGTCAGCCCCGATCACCAGCGTGGCAACGGTGCCGTTGTTGGTGCTGCTCGCGGTCCAGGTCGTGACCCCGCCGGCGGATGTCAGCGGCGGATTGGCCCAGTTGGCGACTTCAACCACAGCGAAGCCGTTCGCATCCTTGTAGATCGTGCTCAGCGAGGGCGGCGAAGCAATCGCCACCGACTTGAGACCATCGGCCCCAGCCGTGAACAGGGTTCCGGCGGCGCCGGAGGCGACGCTAGCATTGTCGACATCGCCACTGCCACCGGCATTGCCGGCGAACACGGTCTGCGCCTCGTCATCGAGCACGGTCGCTGCCGTCACGGTGCTGGCCACCGGCGTGTCATCATCGATGTTGACCGTCAGCCGGCCGGTCGCTGTGTCACCATCGCCATCGGTGATGGTGTAGTTGAACGCAAGCGGCAGGTTATCCTCGGTCGTGCTGCTGGTGGCTGCGTGCACCAGTGGCGCAGACTGCGTGAACGTGTAGGAGCCATCGGCACTGATTTCGAGCCGGGCAACTTCGCCGTTGTTGGCACTGGTCGCGATCCAGGTCGTCTTGCCGCCAGCCGAGGTCGAAGCAGAACCCCAGGTCGCCGACTCGGTCTGGGCAAAGCCGGCGGTGTTCTTGTAGACCGTCGACAAGCTCGGCATCGGGCTGATCACGATGGAACGGAGCCCGTCCGCGCCGACCGAGAACAGCGCGCCCGCGCCGCCTTGCGCGACGTTCGTGTCGGCCACATCGCCAGAGCCACCAGCATTGCCGGTGAACTCGGTTTGGACATCGTCATCCGTCGTTGTGCCGGCCGTGACATTGCCTTGCGTGGTCGGCGCGTCGTCATCCACCCGCACGCGCAGCGTGTTGCTGGCGGTGTCGCCATCCTTATCGGTGACGCGGTAGGCGAGGTTGATGAAGAGGTCTTCCTCACCCGAGTTTCCGCCCGTGTGCGCAAAGGGGGCAACCTGCGTGAAGCTGTAGGAGCCATCCGCCCTGATCACCAGCGTTCCAGCCGTGCCACCGCTCGTGCCGGTCGCGGTGAAGGTCGTCGTGCCGGCAGGGCCGACAACGCCCGGACCGAAGCTCACATTCTCCAGCACGGAGAAGCCGTTGGCATCCTTGAAGACCGCCTGAAGCGGGCTCACGGGCGTCGTGCTGATCAGCCCTGTTGGGCGCTCGGCGGTCACAGCGGTCAGCTCAACCGAACGCAACCCGTCAGCCCCAATGCTGAACAGAGCGCCAGCGCCACCTGTGGCGGTGCCCGGCTGCCCGGATGTATCAGTGCCGAGGAAGCCTGAGTTATTGCCGGTGTTCGCCGTCTGCAGGCCAACCGCTTCATCATCCGTGAAGCTGGCGTCGACGCGGTTCCCGGTGAAAACATTGACCGGAATCGTCGGCGAGTCATCGTTCACGGTCACCGTGAACTGCGAGGTCGCCGTATCGCCGTCGGAATCGGTCGCCACGAAGCGGAAGTTGAGCACGAGATCGTTCTCGCCCGCCCCTTCGGCATGATCCAGCGGACCGAGCAGCTTGAAGGCATAACTGCCATTGCCGCTGTCAGACAGCTTGACCTCGAACACGCGGCCCTGATCCGGCGTGGCACCGGTATGCGCCACCAGTTCGGTGCCGGCAGCATTCATGCTGAACGTCAGCGCCACACCGCCCGACTTCAGATTGAGCGCCTGAAGCGTGGCAATGGTCGTGTTGGCCGCTTCGGTCGTGTTGACAGCCGTCGCGAAGGTCGCCGCGCGGTCACCCTTCACATAGGCATTGTCGGTGGCCACGTTGTGGCTGTCAGCGCCCCAGACAATGCCGAGGCCGCCATTGGCCGACGTGGTGGCCAGCGCATTCACCAGCGATTCGGAGAGTGGCCCAGGATTGCTGCCGGGAAGGCCGGCACCCGGGTTGAGGAGCGGCCCATCCTCATCGGCAAACCCGCCGATGATCTGCGGCAGGATCACGGGCGAATCGTCATTGACGCTCACCGTGAACGACGCCGCCGCCGTGTCGCCGTCGGAATCCGTCGCCACGAAGTCGAACGTCAGGTCGATGTTGTCTTCGGTGTTGGCCACACCATGATCGAGGTTGTCGAGCAGGTTGAAGGTGTAGGTTGCCAGATCGGCATCCGACAGCGAGACGGTGAACACCTGACCGTCGGCAGAGGTGGCGCCGGTGTACGCCGTCAGGGTCGTGCCCGATGGGCTGACCTCATACTTGAGCGCAGCGCCGCCGGAAGTCAGTTGCAGACCGTTCAGGGTGGCCAGCAATGTGCTGGCAAATGTCACCGACCGATCGCCGAGGCTGTAGCCGGTGCCGCTGGTCGGGTTGTTGTTGTCCGCACCCCACGAGATGCCGAGGATACTGGTGGCACTGGTCAGAGACAGCAGGCTGTCGCCCGGACCTCCCGGATTGCCGAGGCCGAGGGCCGGCGCTCCGGGGATTATGCCGTCCTCGTCCACCGAGCTGTTCAGTGGCAGGATCACCAGCGGCGTGTCGTCATCGACGCTCACCGTGAACGAAGAGGCAGCCGTGTCGCCATCGGAGTCCGTCGCCACGAAGCCGAACGTCAGGTCGATGTTATCTTCGGTGTTCGGGCCGGGATGATCGAGGTTGTTCAGCAAGGTGAACGTGTAGCTGCCCACGCCCAGAGGACCCTGATCCGACAGAGACACCGTGAACACGGTGACGCGACCGCCAACATCCGTGAACGCCGTCAGCAGTGTGCCGCCTTCGCTGACCGCATACTGGATCGGATGCCCGTCCGAAGTCAGGCCGCGCGCGGCCAGGTCGCTGGTCGTGCTCTCGCCGAAGGTCACTGCCCGGTCGCCCAGGCTGTAGCCTGTGCCCGTGGTCGGGTTGTTGTTGTCCGCACCCCACGAGATGCCGAGGATGTTGGTCGCCGTGGTCAGCGCCAGGAGGTTGTCGCCATTGCCGAGCGGGTTGCTGCCCGGCAAGCCGGTGACGATCGGCAAGGGGCCGTCCTCGTCCACCGAGCTGTTCAGTGGCAGGATCACCAGCGGCGTGTCGTCATCGACGCTCACCGTGAACGACGAGGCAGCCGTGTCGCCATCGGAGTCTGTCGCCACGAAGCCGAACGTCAGGTCGATGTTGTCTTCGGTGCCGGAAACGCTGTGGTCGAGCGTGCCGACCAGATCGAACTGGTAGGTGCCATCGACATCCGACAGCGTGACCGTGAAGACGGTGCCGGCAGTGGTCGAGGCCGTGAGCACGGTCCGGTCTTCGTTGAAGCTGTAGGTGACGGCCAGCGTGTCTGAGGTCAGGCCTGCCGGCACTGTCAGCCCTTCGGCGAAGGCTACGGACCTGTCACCGGGCTGGCCATCGCCATCATTGGCATTGTCGGCGCCCCAGGAAATGGCCAGCGACTTGGTCGTTGTGCTGCCGTCAAGCTGGGTCGTGTCGCCCGGCCCGAACGGATTGCCGCGCAGGGGGATAAGCCCATCTTCGTCGACGTCGCCGCCTTCCGGCTTGCCGATCGTCACCACATCGTCCTTCACCGTCACGGTGAAGGTGCTGCTGGCCTTATCGCCATCGCTATCGGTAGCTGTGTAGCCAAACGTGAGGGTCAGGTCGTTTTCGCCCTCGCCGGCGGCGTGGTCGAGCGGCTGGACGAGATTGAAGGTGTAGGAGCCGGAGTTATTGTCCGAGAGCTGGACAAAGAACACCGTGCCGGCGGCAGGGGCCTCGGGGTCGAAGCTCGTCGGCTGAGTCCCGACATACCCGACCAGAACCCCGGCGATGAGCACGGTCGATACGGCGCTGCCGAGGGAGGTCAGCCCCTCGCCAAAGCCGCCAGAAAGCTCGAGATTGGCGTTGGTGAAGGCAACGTTCCTGTCGCCCACCTGGAAGGTTTCGTTGCCCTCGTCGGTCTCTGTCGAGTCGTCGCCGCTATCTGCACCCCATTGGATGACCAGAGACCCTGTGGACGTTCCAGAAAGGTCATTTCCTTCTGGGTCCTTGTCTTCCTCCTGATTGCCGCCATTGACGGCCTCATCCTCTACAAAGCTCGGATCGCCGCTCCCTTCGCCACCGGCGATCATCGGCACATCGTCCTGTACCGTCACGGTGAAGGTGCTGCTGACCTTGTCGCCATCACTGTCGGTGGCGGTGTAGCCGAAGGTGAGTGTCAGGTCGTTTTCGCCGTCACCAGCCGCGTGGTCGAGTGGCTGGACAAGGGTGAAGAGGTAGGAGCCGGACCCATTGTCCGAGAGCAACACGGTGAAGACGATTCCCTTGGCATCAAGCGCAGTTGGCGGCTCCGCGCCAACATAACCAACGAGAACACCACCGACCAACGTCGTGAGCACGTCGCGGCCAAGTGATGTCAGACGGTTCAGGCCCATGACCGGCTCTTCCGAGCCGGTCAGCGTGTCACCATCCTTTGCCGGTTCCGAACCCGAAAAAAATCCGCCGCTGACAGCGACCGAACTGTCCGTGAACGCGACATTCCTGTCGCCCGCCTGGAATTCTTCGTTGCCCTCGTCGGCTTCTTCCGGGTTGTCGCCATTGTCCGCACCCCAGCGGATGTTCAGCGAGCCCTCTGCGGTTGCAGAGAGGTCCGGATTTTCCTCTTCGTCATTGCCATCATTGACGGCCTCGTCCTCGACGGTGCCTGGCTGGCCACCTGTAGCACCTTCACCGCTGTCTTCGCCACGGCCGATCACGGTCGTGTCATCATCCACCGTCACGGTGAAGCTGCCCGAGGCGGTGTCGCCATCGGAGTCGGCAATCGTGAACGGGAACCGGAAGACGATCTCGTCCTCGAAGCCCGGGTTCTGTCCGTCCGGATGGTCCAGCGGCTGGAACAGCGTGAAGGTGAACTCACCGGTGAAGATGTTGTCGATCTTGAGGGTGAAGACGGGCTTCCCGTCAGCCGAAGCCGTCAACGTCCGCGTCGACTGGCTCCACTGGTAGACAACGGGCACGCCAAGCGAGGTCGCGGCAGGCAGACCGGCCACATTGAAGCTGATCGGCACGGTCGCGGACGGGCCGTCGGTGCCGAAATCATAGATCAGACGCCCTGTGAAAAAGGTCGGAGCGCCTTCGAGGTCGTCATTGCCGCCCTCATTGCCGCCTTCGATGCCGCCCTTGAAGCTCTCGCCATCTTCATCGATCAGGACGCTGATCTGGAGAGCCGCAACGCTGGGCCGACCGTCCAGGGGGCCACCAGGTGGCGGCAAGCCTTCGCCGCTATCCGTATCTCCGAGCAGATCAAGGCCATTGCGCTGGCCGCCGGATGGACCGAACGAAGGGTCGGTGACGTTCTTGGCGGTGTTGGCGCCGCCGCTGGCCGATCCGGGCCCCGAGGCCGGAAGGATCGTCAGATCGCTGCTGATCGGGAACAGGGATGCGAACTGCTGCGGCCCGACCTGCTGGCCGTCGGCAACCTGGAAGATCAGATCCTGCGCCACCACACCGTCGCGGTAGAACCCTTGCAAGACCACGGCCTCGCGATTTTCGAACAGGATCACCAGCCGGTCGCCGACCTGCACGAACACGACGCGTTCGGCTGCAATGCCCCTGAGATCGATTTCAGCGCCGCCGCGCACATCGACCACGACGGACTGGCCATCGGCAGGCCGCGTGACGACGACTTTCCGGGGCGCTTGCGGCGGAACCGAGACAGGGGCCTGGGCGATCTGGAAGGGAGCGCCAGAAACTGATGGCTGTGTCATGTTCAAATCCGATCAAAATGATAAACGATTGATTAACGTATAAGTCGCTTGTCTTCAACGGCAATTGAGGCCCGATACGACCGATTTACGTAACGTCGTAAATGCCATCACTTGCAGGCCTTGGCCGGTCGTTCCGGGCTTGGCAGCACAGAGGCCGGCGCTGTCACGGCCAAGCGTCAGGGATGCAGGACGATTCCGCACGTGCCGGCCATCTGCCCCTTGACCATCCGGCATCCGACCCTTCAGGAATCGTCCTCGTTCGGCCAAAAGGCGTAAGGGGTCTCCGGGGAATGTCCTTCAGTTTCGTCAATCTGGCTCCCGGCGATCCGGCACCGTGGTTCCGTGCTCCGTGCACCAGCAATCCCGACTTCGCCTTCGACACGGTCGGCGGGCGCTACATCGTCCTGTGTTTTCTCGGCTCCGCGTCCGATCCGGTCGCACAGGCGACCTTGTTCAGCGTGGCAGCCCATCGCCACCTGTTCGACGACAGCCGCATCAGCTTTTTCGGTGTCACGGCAGACCCTGCCGACCAAGCCGAAGGGCGGGTGAAGGAAAACCTGCCCGGCATCCGCTTCTTCTTCGATGTCGGCGGCGCGGTCTCGCGGCTTTACGGGTCGGTGCCGCGCGAGACCGAAGGGGTCACCCAGGTGCCGGTGCGGCGGCTCTGGATCGTGCTCGATCCGACACTGCGCATCATGCGCACCATCCCGTTCGCGCCTGATGGCTCGGACGCATCCGAGCTGATGGCGTTTCTGTCAGCCCTTCCTGCCGTCGACCAGTTTGCCGGCGTGCCCTTGCAGGCCCCTGTCCTGTTCCTGCCGAATGTCTTCGAGCCCGATTTCTGCCGCAAGCTCATCGGGCTCTATGACGCCAATGGCGGCGAGGAGAGCGGCTTCATGCGCGAGGTCGGCGGCAAGACGGTCGGCGTGACGGACCCCAACCACAAGCGCCGGCGCGATTACACGATCGAGGATCAGGCGATCATCAGCGCCACGCAGGCCCGTATCAAGCGCCGCATCGTGCCCGAGATCGCCAAGGTTCACCAGTTCCATGTCACGCGCATGGAGCGCTACATCGTCGGCTGTTACACCGCCGAGGATGGCGGGCACTTCCGGGCGCATCGCGACAACACCACGAAGGGCACCGCGCATCGGCGCTTCGCCATCTCGATCAACCTCAACGCCGAGTTCGAGGGCGGCGAGGTCTCGTTTCCGGAATACGGCCCGCGCAGCTTCAAGCCGCCACCGGGCGGGGCTGTGGTGTTTTCGTGCTCGCTGCTGCATGCCGTCTCGAAGGTCACGCAAGGCCGGCGCTACGCCTTCCTGCCATTCGTCTATGACGATGCGGCAGCGGCCTTGCGCGAGCAGAACAATCCGTTCCTGTCGGAGTCGGTCGGCGAGTATCGCCGCGCCTGACGGGCTTTCGGTGCATCCCGTGGCCGCGACGCAGGTCGAGCCTGAGTTGATCAAGGCGATGCGAAAGGTGGAAGGCTTCACTCAATGAAGATGACAATGGATCTCCAAAGACGCCGATTGGCAATGGTCGCCGCACCAGCAGCATTCGCGCTAGCCGCCAGCCTCTCGGCATCTAACATTTATCCCGCCATCGCCAGCGACCCTAACACGACAATCAAGATCGAGATTAATGGCAAGATGTTGTATTTTCCAATTGGCTGGGCAGATTGGATAGCTCTTGGGGATGGTCAACCCGAATATGACAATCATAATCCAAACATAAACGTTACCTATCGCACAAGCTTCGTAGTGCAGCGTAACAGAGCAACGCGGGCTTGGAACGAGCGGCGCATCTTCTGGAACACTGACCTCTGGCCTGATTTTAGAATCACGCAACTACAAATAAGAGTAAACCACGCTGAGCCGCTCAACCGGCCCTTGAGCCAAGCGTTTCCCGACGGCTGGTGGCCTTTGCCAACCCAGGTCGATCCGACACGTGAAGGCATTGGTCTCGTTTCGTGCCAGCGCGAACACAGCCAACTTCGTGCTGAGTTCGGCATCTACGATTACCTCGGTTGCACGGTCATGCGCCGCGTCGCCGATGGGCTGAGCATCCGCTATCAGTGGAACCGCCTCGAAGTCGGCGAACAGAATGAGCGCGAGCAGGATCGGCGCGTGCAGCACCTCGTAGAATGGCTGCTGACGCCGCCGGACAGGCGCACGGCGCGTCCGATCGATTGATCAATGAATTGGCGAGCATAAGGGACAAGCATGGCACGCAAGATTGCGGTGACGGCTGCGCTCGTCGGCCTCGCAGTATTCGCCGTCGGATTTGGGATTTGGCGCTACTGGTGGACGGCGCTCGACCACTTTCCGGAGCAGGACGCGTGCAGCTTCGGGCCGGTGACGAATGCGGAGTATCGGCAGATGCTGGCGCGTGTCAAAGCGCTCCAGGCGGAAGGAAAAGGCGTCTGGGCGCCGCTGCGCGGGCCGACGCGGACCTATGTCAATGCATCACCTCCCGGCCCCCCGGGCGTACCGGAACAGTTCGCCGCACGCATGAACGAACTCAGTGGAGATACGACGTCGCTTTATGTGCGACAGGCGGTAATGCATGCCGTTATGCGGGCAGCGGGCGCTTATCTCCACGACTCGCGTCTCTTCGGAAGGAATGATCACTCCAGGGACCTCGCGGCGAACCGGATCCCAGAAAGATTTGTCTCGGCAACATACGTTATGCATTCGAATTACCGTGGTGAATTTCTGGACATGCTGCTGCTCGCCCCGTTCGGGGAAGTTGCTGTTCATCTAATTGGACATTATGAGCCTGCCCATTTCGCGCCAAAATGGTGGCAACCGAACAATTTCCAAGCGAATGGTCACGCTGTTTCAGTCATTGGCAGATTTCTCCCTAGAGCGTTTTCGGTTTAATCCGGCTCATATCCTGCGGCAGTGAAGAAGTTGGCTGCCTCGGCTGGCGTGACGAGGTCGATGAGGCGTCCGATGGCGTCCCATAGCGCCGGGATCGTT
>JAIYDY010000064.1 GCA_027487245.1 Hyphomicrobiales bacterium | reverse complement strand
CCGGGAGCGCGGTCAGCGAGCCCTTGCCGGCTGCGTCACCCATCTTGGCTGCGCGCTCGAGCAGGCGGGAGTGCAGGTAGAACACGTCGCCAGGATAGGCTTCGCGGCCCGGCGGGCGGCGCAGCAGCAGCGACATCTGGCGATAGGCGACGGCCTGCTTGGACAAGTCGTCGTAGATGATGACGGCGTGCATGCCGTTGTCGCGGAAATACTCGCCCATGGCGCAGCCCGAGAACGGCGCCAGGAACTGCATCGGAGCGGCATCGGAGGCGGTTGCGGCTACGATGATCGAATACTCAAGCGCGCCGCGCTCTTCGAGCACCTTGACGAACTGGGCGACGGTGGAGCGCTTCTGGCCGATGGCGACATAGACGCAGTAGAGCTTCTGGTTCTCGTCGGTGCCTTCGTTGTTGGCCTTCTGGTTCAGGATCGTGTCGAGCGCCACGGCGGTCTTGCCGGTCTGGCGGTCGCCGATGATCAGTTCGCGCTGGCCACGGCCGATCGGGATCAGCGCATCGATGGACTTGAGGCCGGTTGCCATCGGCTCATGCACCGACTTGCGCGGGATGATGCCGGGGGCCTTGACGTCAACACGGGCGCGGGCCTTGGCCTTGAGCGGACCCTTGCCGTCGATGGGGTTGCCGAGCGCATCGACGACGCGGCCGAGCAGTTCCTTACCGACCGGAACGTCGACGATGGCGCCGGTGCGCTTGACGGTCTGGCCTTCCTTGATCTCGCGGTCGGAGCCGAAGATGACGATGCCGACGTTGTCGCTTTCGAGGTTCAGCGCCATGCCGCGAACGCCCGATTCGAACTCGACCATCTCGCCGGCCTGGACCTTGTCGAGGCCATAGCAGCGGGCGATGCCGTCACCGACGGACAGGACCTGCCCGACCTCGGTCACCGAGGCTTCGGAGCCGAAATTCTTGATCTGATCCTTCAGGATCGCGGAGATTTCTGCGGCGCGGAGTTCCATCAGCCGACCTCTTTCATCGCAAGACGTATCGAGTTGAGTTTGGTTTTGAGCGAAGCATCGACCATCCGGGAGCCCATCTTCACGATGAGCCCGCCGATGAGCGAGGGATCTATCCTGAGGTCGATCTCGACCTCCTTGCCGGCCGTGTCCTTCAACGCGGCGGCGATATCCTTGACCTGGGCGGCGGAGGGCTGTTCGGCCACCGTCACCTCAGCGCGCACGATGCCCTTGGCATCGGCCTGGAGCTGGCGAAAGCCGGTGATCATCCCCGGCAGCGCGAAGAGCCGGCGCTTGGCGGCCACGAGCCCGATGAACTTGGCCGCAAGACCATCGATCTTGGCTCCGGCCAGCACGGCGTTGACGGCCGCGACCTGCTGGTCGGCGGTGAACACCGGGTTACGGATGAGAGCCTGGAGATCGGCGCTGCTCTCGATCATCGCGCCGAAGCGATCAAGGTTCGCGCCGACGGAATCGGCAACCTTCATCTCCTGCGCCAGCTCGAACAGCGCGGAGGCATAACGCCCGCTCACACCTGATACGATTGAACCGCCTTGGGCCACGTGTCTGATCTCTCTTGTTCACGATCGCCGGATGCAGAAACCCGCATCTGGGCTGCATCCGGACCGCGCGAGATGCGCATGAATGGAGACTTCGCGGGAACCAGTTTTCCCGGAAAGCGGGGGTGCCGTAGCATGCTGATCCGGACCGCGCAACCCGAACAGGCAGGCGAAAAGCCGCAGTCGATGTGCCCGCCTGTGGAACATTGGTCGAATGCCGGCAAGGCTGCTGCCCCTTCGGCAACTCAATCGGCGATGCCGTCGCGGCCCTCGACCGTCATCAGGGTTGCCGTGAGCATGGCGCAGAGCTTCTCCTGGCCTTCCCTGACGGCGAAAACCTCACTCAGCGCCAATGTCAGCGTGCGACCGGCCTTGATCACCCGGCCCCTGGCAACCAGCCGCTCACCGCCGGCGGGGCTGAGCAGATTGATCTTGAATTCCGTGGTCAGCACACCCGAGCCGGGCGGCATCAGCGACAAGGCTGCGTAGCCAGCGGCAGAATCGGCGATCGCGGCGACCGCGCCGGCATGGACGAAGCCATGCTGCTGGCCGATGTGGGCGGCGACCGGCAGGATGATCTCGACCGCACCGGGTTCGATGTGGCCAAGCATGGCACCGAGCGTGTGCATCAGGCCCTGTTTGTCAAAGCTGGCGGTGACGCGCGCCGCCGCCTCTTCGGAGCGTGTCGCGTCCCCCATCAGGCGGCCTGTCCTGCCGGCTCGCGCTGCGCCGGCTCCGGTGTGCGCGCAACGCAGGCGACGGCGGCACGCAAGGCGTCGAGCCCGGCAGCGGGAGCCATGCATTCGGTGGCCAGAGTCTGGCGGAAGCTGCGCGCGCCGGGCAGGCCGGTGAACATGCCGGTGAGATGGCGCGTGATCGCATGCAGCCGCGTGCCGCGCGCAAGCTCTGACGCAATATAGGGCTCGAAAGCCGCCATGGCTGCGAAGCCGTCCGGCACGGGCGGCGCTTCGCCAAACAGCACAGGATCGACATCGAGAAGGTGGGCCGGGTTCTGGTAGGCCTCGCGCCCGATCATCACGCCGTCAAGGTTGGCAAGGTGGGACTGCCATTCGGAAGTCCCCCTGATGCCGCCATTGATCGCGACCGGCAGGTCCGGATTGGCTGACTTCAGACGGTAGACACGGTCGTGGTCGAGCGGCGGGATCTCGCGATTCTCTTTCGGCGACAGGCCCTGAAGCCAGGCCTTGCGGGCATGGACGATCAGCGCATCGACGCCGGCGGCCCGAACGCTCACGGTGAGGGCATCGAGCGCGGCTTCCGGATCCTGATCATCGACGCCGATGCGGCACTTGACCGTGACGGGCACGCGCACAGCTGCCTTCATGGCCGCGACGCAGTCGGCGACCACCTCAGGGGTCTGCATCAGGCAGGCACCGAAAGCGCCGCCCTGCACCCGGTCGGACGGGCAGCCGCAGTTGAGGTTGATCTCGTCATAGCCGAACGCCTCGCCGATGCGGGCAGCCTCGGCCAGCTTTGCAGGGTCATTGCCGCCAAGCTGGAGTGCGACCTGGCCTTCTGCGGCCTTGTTCCAGCGCAGCAACCGGTCCGGATCGCCATGGATGATCGCATTGGCCGTGACCATCTCGGTATAAAGCAGGGCATGGCGCGACCAGATGCGGTGGAAGGCCCGGCAATGCCGGTCCGTCCAGTCCATCATCGGGGCGACCGAAAAGCGCCAGGTGGATATTAAAGGGGCGACCATGAGCGGCGTTATGGCCGATTTGCCACGTCTGTCCAGATGGGCAGGGAGAACGACCCCTCAGGCCGCCACCTTCGCCAGCCCGCCTGCCTGCTCGATGAAGGCGCGCACCTCGGCGAGGCCCTGGCCCGTCTTCATGTTGGTGAAGACGAAGGGGCGCTTGCCGCGCATCAGCCTGGCGTCGCGGTCCATCACTGACAGGTCGGCGCCGACATGGGGCGCAAGGTCGATCTTGTTGATCACGAGGAGGTCGGAGCGGGTGATGCCAGGTCCGCCCTTGCGGGGGATCTTCTCGCCGGCGGCCACATCAATGACATAGATGCACAGGTCGGCCAGTTCGGTTGAGAAGGTGGCGGCCAGGTTGTCACCGCCCGATTCGATCAGGATCAGGTCGAGGTCGGGGAATCTGCTCCGCATTTCGGCAACCGCGGCCAGATTGATCGAGCAATCCTCGCGGATGGCGGTGTGGGGGCAGCCACCTGTCTCCACGCCCATGATGCGCTCAACCGGCAGCGCGCCTGCCACTGTCAGCAGCCGGGCATCTTCCTTGGTGTAGATGTCGTTGGTGATGGCGCACAGGTCGAGGTCATCGCGCATCGCCTTGCACAGCAGTTCCATCAGGGCGGTCTTGCCGGAGCCGACAGGGCCGCCGATGCCGACACGTAGCGGGCCGTGGGGGGAGTGGTTCATGAGCGGAACAGCCTCGAATACTGGGTTTCGTGACGCAATGAAGCGATATCGGAGCGGAAGGCGCAAGCGCCAAGATCGTCGAGCGAAGCGTTGACAAGCTCGGCTGCGGCCCGGCTGATGGCGGGCATCAGCCCCGCCAAAACGCGCTGGCCATCCGTCTGCCCGACGATGCCGAGCCTTACCGAAGCCGAGACCAGATTGGCGACAAAGCCCAGCATGAAGGCCGGAAGCAGCTCCTCCTTGGCGATGCTGTGCCCGGCGGCCGCCACGGCGACAGCGACGGGGTAGGCCACATCCGGGCCGGCGACCTGCTTGAGTTCAGCCAGTTCGGGCACCGGGTGGGCGGCCGCCGTCGCCAAGAGGAAGGCATTGCCCTGCGTCATGGTTTCCATGCGCCGCTCGGTCGAGGCCGCCATGGCGAGAGCCAGTTCGGCGATGCTTGCCACCTGAGGCCAGTCCCCTGCCGTGGCAGCGTCCCATGCTGCGACGCCGACGATGGCATCGCTGCGCACCGTGCCTCGCTCGATCAGGTCGGCGAGCCACGCTGCAAGGCTGGCGGCATCCGGCAGGTCGCCAGCCTCCTGCGCCCATTCAAGGCCATGGGAATAGGCGAACGAGCCGACCGGATAGGACGGCGAGAACCAGGTCAGCAGCAGGAGTTGCGCGGTTTTCAAGTCCGATCAGTGGTCGTGCTTGGCGCGCGGTGCGTGGCCATGGTCATGGCCATGATGATGCTTGTGGTCATGATCATGCTTGTGATCATGGCTGCCGACCTGAAGCACGTCGTGGGTGTGATCGTGGCTGTGGTCATGATTGCAATCGGGACCATGCACGTGGCCGGGTTGACCATGGGGCGGATTCACGTGTGCCTTGGCATGGTGATCATGGTCATGCCCATGGTCGTGGCCGTGATCATGATGGTGATGATCATGATCCTTGTGGGCGTGGTCATGGTCTTGGTCGTGATCATGGCCGCCATGGTCGTAGGCGCCGCGCTCGGGCTTGAAGGGCCGTGTGACCTTCGTGGTCGAGCAGCCCTGACCGCGGATCATTTCCGCCAGGACATGGTCGTCCTCGATGTAGAGGGCATCGGCGGTGATTTCCGCCGGGGTGTGCCGGTTGCCGATGTGCCAGGCCACGCGCATCAGCCTGAGCGGGTTCTCGGCGCGCACCTCGATCAGATCCTGGGCGGCTGCCTGGACGAGCACCAGACGGCCGTCGTCCAGCTTCAGCGCGTCGCCTTCCGACAGCACGCCCGCCTTGTCGAGATCGAGCAGGATGTCGCTGCCATGAACGGTCTTCAGTACGGCGCGCCGGCGCTGGCGGTCCTCATGGGCGAGCACGACGGTGTCGATGACCTTGTCGGCCTTGACGGCCGGCTTGCGGACGATGCTGGTGGCGCGCTGCATGGGACGATCCTCGGAGGGGCCGCGACGGCCCTGTTCCGGACAATGTAACAACACCCGTGCCTTGCCGCAAAGGGGCCGGTCGCACTGCGGCGAAGCGCCCCTGTCCGGATCATTGCGGCTTGACGCCGGCAGCGCACTGGGCAACGTCTGTGCGCAACAGGGGAAGTGATCTGGCAGATGGGTGATCTAGCGCTTGCTGCGGGTGTAGCCGAAGCCGGCCCGGCGGGTCGGCACCGCACCGTCGGGGTCGATGTCGGCGGCGTCATGGTGGGCGGCGGTGCCCCCATCGTGGTCCAGTCGATGACCAACACCGACACGGCCGACATCGCGGCCACGGTGGCCCAGGTCGCGGCGCTGGCGCGGGCGGGCTCCGAGCTGGTGCGCATCACGGTCGACCGCGACGAGGCTGCGGCCGCCGTGCCGCATGTGCGCGAGCGGCTCGACCGGATCGGCGTGACCGTGCCGCTGGTCGGCGACTTCCATTATATCGGCCACACGCTGCTAGCCGCCCATCCGGCCTGCGCCGAAGCCCTGGCGAAGTATCGCATCAATCCGGGCAATGTCGGCTTCAAGGACAAGAAGGACCGGCAGTTCACCCAGATCGTCGAGATGGCCATCCGCCACGGCAAATCGGTCCGGATCGGGGCGAACTGGGGTTCGCTCGATCAGGAATTGCTGACCCACCTGATGGACCTCAACGCGGCCTCGACAACCCCGCTCGAAGCGCGCGCGGTGACCCGCGAGGCGATGGTGCAGTCCGCGCTGCTGTCGGCGGCCAGGGCCGAGGAGATCGGTCTTGCGCGCAACCGCATCATCCTGTCCGCCAAGGTTTCGGGGGTTCAGGACCTGATCTCGGTCTACCGCGAACTGGCGCGCCGGTCGGATTATACCATCCATCTGGGGCTGACAGAGGCCGGCATGGGCTCGAAGGGCATTGTCGCCTCGTCTGCCGCGCTTGGCGTGCTGCTTCAGGAAGGCATCGGCGACACGATCCGCTTTTCGCTGACGCCTGAGCCGGGCGGCGACCGAACGATCGAGGTCAAGACCGCACAGGAGCTGTTGCAGACCATGGGCTTCAGGGCCTTCGTGCCGCTGGTGGCAGCCTGTCCCGGCTGCGGGCGCACGACCTCGACCGTGTTCCAGGAGCTGGCGCGCGACATCCAGACCTGGATCAGCACCTCGATGCCGGAATGGAAGAGCCGCTATCCGGGCGTGGAAACGCTCAACGTCGCCGTGATGGGCTGCATCGTGAACGGGCCCGGCGAATCCAAGCATGCCGACATCGGCATTTCCCTGCCCGGCACGGGCGAGGCACCCACGGCGCCAGTGTTCGTGGACGGCAAGAAGGTCGCCACCTTGCGCGGCGCAGGCATTGCCGGGGAGTTCAAGGACATGGTCAGCACCTATGTGGAAACCCGCTATGGTGCGTCCGGCCGTGCGGCGCGTTAGGGCCCGGCACGTCCCGGCAGGTCAGCGGCGACCGGAGAGGGCGGGGAGGGCACGATGTGCCTGCCCTTGATCGCCCCCATGAATGTGGTAGAGCCGCCAGCCCTTTGTTGCAGCGCCGCATGAGCGGAGATCCTTGATGGCTACCGACAAGACGTCCTTTGCGAAGGATGATCACAGGTTCGGCCTTGGCGACCCCGCCCCGAATGACGGCCAGGGCGACCATGTTCCGGGACAAGGCCATGGCAAGACCGGCTTTGCCGTCCTGGCGCTGGGAGCGCTTGGCGTCGTCTATGGCGATATCGGCACAAGCCCGCTGTATGCGCTGCGTGAAACCATCAATGCTGCCATGAGCGGCAACATCGGCAGCCATGGCGGCCACGGCGCGGCTGTGATCCGCGAGGTTCCGCGCGACATCGTCATCGGTGTGCTCTCGCTGATCCTTTGGTCGCTCGTGTTCGTGGTGACCATCAAGTATGTCCTCATCCTGCTCAGGGCCGACAACAACGGCGAAGGCGGCACGCTGACGCTGGTGGCACTGGCACAGCGCGCGGTCGGCAAGGCCAAGGGCACCGGCTGGGTGCTGGGGCTTGGCATGGTCGGTGCTGCGCTGTTTTATGGTGATGCCGTGATCACACCGGCGATTT
The DNA here is from genome assembly GCA_027487245.1 of Hyphomicrobiales bacterium. GTDB lineage: Bacteria > Pseudomonadota > Alphaproteobacteria > Rhizobiales > Beijerinckiaceae > Allobosea. The sequence goes on along the minus strand of JAIYDY010000064.1, from coordinate 15,794 downwards.
CAGTTCTTTCGGCTGTGGAGGGGCTCAAGCTCGTCACCCCGGCCTTTGAACCTTATGTGGTCTACATTGCGTCAGCGATCCTGATTGGCCTTTTTGCAGTCCAGAGCGGCGGTACGGAGAGAGTGGCCAAGTGGTTTGGCCCGATCATGGGCATCTGGTTTCTCACGCTGGCAGGCCTTGGGATCTACCACATTCAAGACGACGTAGGCGTGTTTGCCTCGGTCAATCCGCTTTATGGCGTGATGTTCTTCGTCAACCATCCGGGCGTATCGTTGGTGGTGCTCGGTACTGTTTGTCTGGCCGTCACAGGCGCTGAGGCGCTTTACGCAGACATGGGCCACTTCGGCCGCGGACCGATCCAGAGCGCCTGGTTCTTCATGGTGTTTCCCGCCCTCTGGCTGAATTACCTCGGACAGGGCGCGCTGATCCTGCATGACCCGACCACGATCGATAACCCGTTCTACAAGCTGGCACCGGATTTCCTGATCCTGCCGCTGGTGATCCTCGCGACAGTCGCCACCATCATCGCCAGCCAGGCGGTGATCACGGGGGCCTTCTCGCTGACGCGCCAGGCGATCCAGCTTGGCATCCTGCCGCGCATGGAAGTCAGGCACACGTCCGAGCACACGTCGGGCCAGATCTACATGCCGCGCGTCAACTGGATCCTGCTGGTGGTCGTGCTGGGTCTGGTCTGGTCGTTCCGCTCATCCTCCGGGCTGGCGAATGCCTACGGGATTTCGGTGTTCGGGGCGATGACCGTGGATGCCATCCTTGCCTTCATCGTGATCTGGAAAGGCTGGCGCTGGAGCCTTGCCGCGACCTGCTGCGTGATCCTGCCGTTCCTGGCCATCGATGTGGCCTTCTTCTCCGCCAACATGCTCAAGCTGTTCCATGGCGGCTTCGTGCCGGTGATGCTGGCGGCGGTGCTGGTCATCCTGATGGCGACATGGATCAGGGGTTCGGGCATCCTTTTCGAGAAGACCCGCAAGGCAGATGTGCCTTTGCTGGAACTGCTCGACATGCTGGCCAAGAGCCCGCCCCACCGGGTGAAGGGAACCGCCGTCTTCCTGACGGGCGATCCGGTCGTGGCGCCTGCCGCGATGCTGCACAACCTCAAGCACAACAAGGTGCTGCACGAGAAGAACGCCATCCTGACCGTGCGCTCGCTGGACGTGCCGCGCATTGCCGAGGATGAGCGGGTCAGGATCGAGCCGATCTCGGACGGTTTCTGGAAGATGGAACTGCGCTACGGCTACATGGAAAGCCCGAACATTCCCAAGGGGCTCGGAATCCTGCGCAAGCAGGGCTTCAAGTTCGACATCATGTCGACCTCGTTCTTCCTGTCGCGTCGCTCGATCAAGCCATCGGCCAATTCCGGCATGCCGCTCTGGCAGGACAAGCTGTTCATCTCGATGGCACGCAGCGCCACCGATGCCACGAGCTACTTCCAGATTCCGACCGGACGCGTGGTCGAGGTCGGCACGCAGGTCACCGTCTAGCCGCGGGGACGGCGGGGCCTTCAGTTGGCCCGCTCTGCGGCAAAGCGCGCGGCCGCACGCAGCACGTCCGCCTCCGGCCCGAAGCGCCGCAGGGCGCTGATGGCATCGGTGGCCAGCCGGTCGCGCTCCGCCCGCGCGGCCTCAAGCCCGATCGCGGCGACCAGCGTCGCCTTGTTGGCATCGGCATCCTTGGCCGTCGCCTTGCCCATGATGTCGGGGCTGGCTTCGACATCCAGCACATCGTCAGCCACCTGGAAGCATGCGCCGAGCGCCTGACCGAAAGTCGACAGCGACATGCGCTGGCCGAGCGAGGCCCCACCGAGGATGGCCCCCATCTCCACAGCCGCCGCGAGCAGCGCTCCGGTCTTCATGGCCTGAATGCGGCGCACCTCACCCGGCGAGGGCGGGCTGCGAACTGCCTTTTCGGCATATCGGCCCTCGGCGTCGAGATCCAGCATCTGCCCGCCGACCATGCCTGCCAGACCCGAAGCGCGGGCGAGGCAGAGCACAAGATCGGCACGGATGGCAGCTTCCGCCGCACTGCCGGCCAGGACTTCGAAGGCCAGGGTCAGCAAGCCATCGCCGGCGAGGATCGCGGTCGCTTCATCGAAGGCCTTGTGAACCGTCGGCTGGCCGCGCCGGAGGTCGTCATTGTCCATCGATGGCAGGTCGTCATGGACCAGCGAATAGCAATGGATCAGCTCGATGGCCGAGGCTGCCGGCATGGCCTCGGCGGGTGATACGCCGAACAGCCGCGCGGTTTCGATGAGCAGGAACGGTCGCAGCCGCTTGCCGCCGCCGAGTGCGCCGTGGCGCATGGCAGCCAGCAGGCGGGCTGGCCGGGCGATCTCGTGATCGCGCTGGCGGTCATCCAGCAGATCGGCAAGGGCTGTCTCGACGCTGCTGGCGGTCTCGGACAGTCGCGCAGCAAAGCTGGTATCGGGGCGGCTTGTGCTATCACTCATGGCGTGTGTCCATGGGGCATGTCATGTCCTGTGGGAAAGGCGTGTGCGATCCGGTGTATCGTGCCTGCCTGCCCGTCTCAACCCGAACCGCATCAGCCAGGACAGCGTGTTGACCGGAAGAGCCGATGCCGACAGACCCGAGACCACGCAGAAGGCCGGACCACCGCGTCGGGTGCGCCCGCGCTGGCGGCGGCTCTTGTTGTGGCTGTTCGCTGGCGGGGCAGGGCTGATCACGCTTCTGCTGCTGGCTGCCGCGGTCCTGCCCATGCCGTCGACCCTGATGCTCTGGCGTCTTGCGAGCGGGCAACCGGTGACACGCGTCTGGGTGCCGCTGGAGCGCATGTCGCCGGAACTGGTGCGCGCCGTGATCGCATCTGAGGACCAGCGCTATTGCAGCCACCGTGGCATCGACTGGGGCGCGTTGCGCGAGGTGCTCAGCGATGAGGACGGACCGCAGCGCGGCGGCTCGACGATCGCGATGCAGACCGTCAAGAACCTCTATCTCTGGCATGGCCGTTCCTACATCCGCAAAGGGATCGAACTGCCGCTGGCGCTGCTGGCCGATCTGGTTTGGTCCAAGCGCCGGATGATCGAGCTGTATCTCAACGTCGCAGAGTTCGGCGAGGGGCTGTTCGGTGTCGAGGCGGCTGCGCAGCGCTATTTCAACCGAAGCGCTGCCGGCCTCGCCCGCCGCGAGGCGGCGTTGCTGGCGGCAAGCTTGCCCAATCCACGCCTGCGCAATCCGGCAACGCCTTCGCAGCGGGCGAGGACCAACAGCTTCCGTATCCAGCAGCGCATGGCGGGGCTGGGTGACAGGGCAACCTGCGTGCTCGGAGCGTCATGATGCCGGCCTTGGCCCCTGGCCGGTGGATCGATTGCCGAAAAGCTCTAGCCAGCGCGCGAGCAAGCGTGTATGTGCGCCCTTCTGTTGAACAACCGTCTCCGTCCTGCCGTCCTGCCATGGCCGTGCCGCGGTGATGATCCCGGAGTTTCGTTATGGCCGTTCCCAAGAAAAAGACGTCGCCGTCGCGCCGCGGCATGCGCCGCTCGGCAGACGCCCTGAAGCAGCCCACCTATGTCGAAGACAAGGATTCGGGCGAGCTGCGCCGTCCGCACCACGTCGATCTCAAGACCGGCATGTATCGCGGTCGCCAAATCTTGAAGCCCAAGGGCTGATACCGTCTGCGGGCCGCTGAGGCCCGGGGCGTGTGGCCGGGGCTCCGGCCAGACATGTGGTATTCCGGGCACTCCTTTGCGCCCGAAGACCATGAAGATGCCCCTCAATGGACGATCCGGAGGCTGGCTTTCGCCGGCCTTTTTCTTGTGGGGCTGGAGATGCGAACGATGCCGGGCCGGTGACCGGCCCTCAGGCGAGGCGCACGGTGCGGGGTTGCGGCACAGGAGTTTCGGCTGCCACAGCGCCTTCACGATAGCGGCGGCTCGCCACGGCCGGTTCCTCGCGGCGATGACGGCGATAAGCACTGACGCCATGGCGGCAGGCGATCAACTGGGCGAGGAAGCCAATGTCTGTCGCGGGCGGGGCGTTGCCGGGTCCGTGCCCCGGCTTGTCTGGCGCGGCTGTCGCATCCGCGCTCCCATCCCGGATCAGCACGAGCGCGCGACCTGTGCCATTTTGCTCATTGCTGGCATCAAACTGTCCGGACATGGTGCAATTTCCTGCGTGCGGGGCCGTCTGGGCAGGGACTTCGCAAGATCCGGGCTGCACTTAACCGGCCCTTAAGCAGGCGAGTCGCATCGTTCCCTGGCAGAATCAAGCTGTTGGTCCGCGCCTGCGGCGAACGGAACAGCCCAGTCGGGAGCCCCAGATGTTCAACGATCCACGCCGGAACCATGATCCGGTTGATCCGAAGGATGTGCTGAGCTCGATCGGCGAAGTCGTCTACACATGGGATCTGCCCAGCGATGACCTGCGTTGGGGCCCCAATGCCAGCGACATCCTTGGGGATGCGCAAGCCGGTATGCTGAACAAGGGGCTGGCGTTCGCGCGCCTGCTTGAGCCGGGTGCGGGCCGCAGCCGGTATGACGCCATCATGGATGCCTCGGGGGCCGATCTCGGCGACGGCGTCCCCTATCGCACGCGCTATGCGGTGCTGCTCGGCGAGCGCAAGATGTGGGCAGAGGACACGGGCCGCTGGTTCGGAGGCATTGACGGCACACCGGTGCGCGCACGCGGTGTGCTGCGTCTTGAGCGACCTGTCACCGATACCGATCTTGCCGCGCCCAGCTACACGATCTGCGATCGTTCGGCGCTGGTCCAGCGCCTTGACGAGTTGATGGCCGACCAGATGCCGGCTGACCGTTCGGTGGTGGTGCTGGCCGCTGCCATCGACGACCTGATGCGCATCAACGACGATTTCGGCCATGAGGCCACCGACGAGATCCTGATCGCCGTTCAGGAACGGCTGCGCGGCGTGATGCGGACGCGCGACCGGCTGATGCGTTATTCCAGCAACCGCTTTGCCATCATCCTCACCGGCTGTCCCGTCGGCCAGATCGAGACGGCTGCGCGGCGCTTCGTGCGGGCGGTCTCCAAGTCAGCCATCGAGACGACGCGCGGTGTTGCGCTGGCCCGCATCCGCATCGGTGCGGCCATCGCACCCGACCTCACGCGGCACAGCGGCGCCTTGCTGACGGCGGCGGAGAGCGCACTGCTCGATGCGCGGCGCGGCTCGCTTGAAGCGGTGATGGTCGCGCGCAGCGCAAGCCCGGCCGTGATCAGCGACGCAGCCAGCATGGATCACGATGCTCTCGGAGCGCTCAACGAACGGCGGATCCGCATGGCGCGGCAGCCGGTCGTGCGGGCCAGCGACCGCAGCCTGGCCTTCCATGAGGGTCTGGTTCGGATCGAGCGCCCGGATGGCAGCTATTTCGCGCCCGGAGACCTGCTGCCCGTGCTCGAACGGCGCGGTCTGGTCAGGCTGTTCGATCACCGCGTGCTGGAGTTGTCCGCCGCCGGCCTGGTTCAGGATCCTTCGGCCGTGCTGTCGATCAACGTCTCGCCGATCTCGCTGACAGATCCGGTCTGGCTCGATGCCTTCCGCCTGCTGATGCGCACCCATTCCGGCCTGAGCGAGCGCATGATCGTTGAGGTGACGGAGACCGCCACGATCTCGCATGCGCAGGAAAGCCTTCGCGTCATCCACGCCATCAAGGATTGCGGCTGCAAGGTCGCCATCGATGATTTCGGCGCGGGCCACACCTCGCTGCGGCACCTGCGCGAATTCCCGATCGACATCCTCAAGCTTGACGGCGCCTTCACCCAGAACCTGGCCCGATCGACCGACGACCGCTTCTTCGTGCGCACGCTGCTCGACCTGGCGCAGCACCTCAATGTCGAGACCGTGGCCGAATGGGTGGATTCGGAAGCGGCTGCACGGATGCTGGCCGACTGGGGCGTGACCTATCTCCAGGGTCATCTGACCGGTGCCGCAGAAATCTGGACCCCGGGGTCCTCCGGCCATGCCAGAGCGGCCTGAACGCCGCTCCGTCTGGTCACATCGTCAGGACTTGGCAGACAACTGGTCGAGCTTGTCGCGCATCGCCGCCATCTCGCGCTTCAAGGTGTTGAGTTCGTCATCGCCGGCAGCTGCCTTTGCGGCTGGCCTCGCCGGGCCAGCGGCCTTGTCCTGACCGGCTGTGCCGCCATCCTCTGCCGCGCCCGGAATGCCGAACGGCGTGAACATGCGCATCGCGTCACCGAACATCTTGATGTTGGCGCGGGTCTGCGCCTCCATTGCCTCGACAGCCTTGGAGCCGAACGGCGTTGTTCCGAACGCCTTGGACAGGTGGTCGCGATAGGTGTGCTGCTCGCGCGTCAGGTTGTCGATCGACATTTCCAGATAGCGCGGCACCAGAACCTGCATGCTGTCGCCGTAAAAGCGGATCAGCTGGCGCAGGAAGGCGATGGGCAGGAGGTTCTGCCCGGTCTTGCTCTCTTCCTCGAAAATGATCTGCGCCAGCACGGAGCGGGTGATGTCCTCGCCGCTCTTGGCGTCATAGACGAGGAACTCCTCGCCGTTGCGGACCAGAAGGGCGAGGTCCTCCAGCGTGACATATGAGCTCGTGCCGGTGTGATAAAGCCGCCTGTTGGCGTACTTCTTGATGACGGTCGGCTCCTTGTCAGCGGCCATGGCAATCCTTGTCCCGTCGGCGTTTCAAATGAACCGGCGCATAAATATGAAGCAGTCACGATAGCGCGTTGTGCGTTGCCTGCAAGTGCCGTGAGCCATCCGGCGCTGCCAGCCGGTGCCCAGAACCGTGCCAGCGACCACGGGTGGCAGCGTGAGATGGCTCAAAGTCGTATGAAAACAATTGATCTGGATGCTTGACGGATGGCTGTTTGGCTTCGACAACCATCACCTACTGCCGACAAAACAGGTGCAGGCAAGCCTCGTCGAGGCCGTGCGAACACAAGAGAGGGACACATCATGGCTTCACAGGATATCGTGATCGTGGGCGCGGCGCGCACCGCGGTCGGGGCTTTCAATGGCGCATTTGCCGCCACGCCCGCCCATGAACTGGGCGCAGCCGCCATCAAGGCCGCACTGGCGCGCGCTGGCGTCGATCCTGCCGATGTCGACGAAGTCATCATGGGGCAGATCCTCTCGGCAGGGCAGGGCCAGAACCCGGCACGGCAGGCGGCCATCGCCGCCGGCATCCCGCAGGAAGCGACAGCCTGGGGCCTCAACCAGCTCTGCGGTTCGGGCCTGCGCGCCGCCGCCCTCGGCATGCAGCAGATCGCCAACGGCGATGCGACCGTGATCGTCGCCGGCGGCCAGGAATCGATGTCGCTGGCGCCCCACGTGGCGCACCTGCGCGCCGGCACCAAGATGGGCGACATGAAGATGCTCGACTCGATGCTGAAGGACGGCCTTCTCGATGCCTTCCACGGCTACCACATGGGCAACACGGCCGAGAATGTTGCCCTCAAGTGGCAGATCAGCCGCGACGAACAGGATGCCTTCGCTGTGGCTTCGCAGAACAAGGCCGAAGCAGCCCAGAAGGCCGGCAAGTTCAAGGACGAAATCGTGCCGTTCACGATCTCGGGCCGCAAGGGCGACATCATCGTCGACGCCGATGAATACCCCAAGCATGGCACCACGCTGGAAGGCATCGGCAAGCTCAAGCCAGCCTTCTCGAAGGATGGCACCGTGACGGCGGCCAATGCCTCGGGCATCAACGATGGCGGCGCTGCCGTCGTGCTGATGACCGCGGCCGAAGCGAAGCGGCGCGGCCTCACGCCGCTGGCTCGCATCGCCTCCTGGGCCACGGCCGGTGTCGATCCTGCCATCATGGGCAGCGGCCCGATCCCCGCCTCGCGCAAGGCACTGGAAAAGGCCGGCTGGAAAGCCGCCGATCTCGATCTGGTCGAGGCCAACGAAGCCTTCGCCGCCCAGGCCATCGCGGTCAACAAGGACATGGGCTGGGATACGGCCAAGGTGAATGTCAACGGCGGTGCCATCGCCATCGGCCATCCGATCGGGGCTTCCGGTGCGCGTGTTCTCGTGACGCTGCTCCATGAAATGGGCAAGCGCAACGCGAAGAAGGGCCTGACCACCCTGTGCATCGGCGGCGGCATGGGCGTGGCCATGTGCTTGGAGCGCTGAGTGTCGCTCTCCCGGCCCATGACCTTGTATCGCTACCTCACCGGACCCGATGACGCGGCCTTCTGTCACCGGGTGTCGGAGGCGCTGAGCGCTGGCTGGACACTCTACGGCAACCCGACTCTGGCCTTCGACGACAAGACTGGCCGCGTGATCTGCGGCCAGGCCATCATCAAGGATGTCGAGGGCATCAGCTACGCTCCCGACCTCGATCTTTCAGCGCAGTAAATCCACCAGATCAAAAAAGACATCAGGGAAGGGAAGATCCATGACACGTGTTGCTCTCGTGACCGGGGGAAGCCGCGGCATTGGCGCCGCCATTTCAAAGGCGCTGAAGGCAGCCGGCTACAAGGTTGGCGCGTCCTATGCCGGCAATGACGAGGCCGCCTCGGCCTTCACACGGGAGACGGGCATCCCGACCTACAAGTGGGATGTGTCGGATTACGACGCCTGCGTCGCCGGCATCGCCAAGGTCGAGGCCGATCTCGGCCCGATCGACGTGCTGGTCAACAATGCCGGCATCACCAAGGACGGCATGTTCCACAAGATGACCAAGGACCAGTGGTATGGTGTGATCAACACCAACCTCAATTCGCTGTTCAACATGACCCGCCCGGTCTGGGAGGGCATGCGCGCCCGCAAGTTCGGCCGCGTGATCTGCATTTCCTCGATCAACGGCCAGAAGGGCCAGATGGGTCAGGTCAACTATTCCGCTGCCAAGGCCGGCGACATCGGCTTTGTCAAGGCACTGGCGCAGGAAGGCGCGCGCGCCGGGATTACCGTCAACTCGATCTGCCCGGGCTACATCGCCACCGAGATGGTCAAGGCCATCGACCCGGCCGTGGTCGAGAAGAACATCCTGCCGCTGATCCCGGTGGGCCGTCTGGGCGAGCCCGAGGAAATCGCGCGCGCTGTGGTCTTCCTCGCCGCCGACGAGGCCGGCTTCATCACCGGCTCGACGCTGAGCGCCAATGGCGGTCAGTACATGGCCTGACGCCATCAGTTCAACTCGGCAAGAACCGCTTCGAACTCAACGACGAAGCTGTTCTTGCCGCGTTGCACGATCAGGTGCCCTTCTGCCTCGAGGCAGGCCTGCTGAAGACGGATCCCGCCGGGGTATTTCGGGTTCAGCGACCCATCCGGCCTGAGAGCGCGCCAGAACGGCGTGATGTCCGTCGAACCCATCGCACGCATTTCTTCTGCGGCGCGCGCTGCCACGCCGATGAAGATCGCGGTCGACACCGGGCAGGCGATGGTGGTGTTGTGGCGGCGAGCCAGACAGGCTCTCAGATCATCCAACGTGGTGATCTTTCCGGCTGGAACCTGCCGGATCAGCGCATCGACCTCTCCAGGCGTCGACACGACCATGCTGGCGCCTGGCGGTCCCCAGCGCCGTGCGCCTTCTGGCAACTGCGCCACGATCTTCGGCGAGCGGGACTTGCGCAGCTGTTCAAGTGCTGACAGGGCCATGCGTGTTCCTTTCCTGCTTTGTCGTACAAGGCTGTCATCAACTGCTGCGCTGATCAATCTGCTGCATCAGGTGTGTTTTCCATCCCAGGTTGTAGATGCTTCAACTTTCGCGCCCCACCCTTCTCGGCCTTGTCGCGATCCTGCTCTGGGGGCTGCTGGCGCTGTTCACCACCGCGACCGCCGGCATCCCGCCTTTCCAGGTCACGGCGATCACCTTTGCCATTGGCGGCGGCATCGGGCTTGCCATCGTCGCCTGGCAGGGCAAGCTCGCCCTGCTGCGCCAGCCGCCCGCGGCCATGGCGCTGGGGATTGGCGGGCTGTTCGGCTATCACGCGCTTTACTTCGCGGCCTTGAAGCTTGCGCCGCCGGCGGAGGCCAGCCTCGTAGCTTACTTGTGGCCCTTGCTAATCGTGATCTTGTCGGGCCTGTTGCCGGGTGAGCACCTCAGTCCGCGCCACGTGCTCGGCGCACTGATCGGCTTTGCCGGCGTCGGTGTGCTGGCTGCGGGACGCGGCGTCGCCGGCTTCGAGGCCAGTCATCTTCCGGGATATCTGCTGGCAGCGGGGTGCGCCGTGGTCTGGGCGGCCTATTCGGTGCTGTCGCGGCGGATGGCCTCGGTGCCGACCGAGGCGGTGGCGGGCTCATGCCTGATCACGGCACTGCTGGCCGCACTCTGCCATCTGGCCTTCGAGACCACCGCCTCGCCGGACGCCTCTGGCTGGCTTGCCCTGATCGGCCTTGGCCTTGGGCCTGTCGGGCTCGCCTTCTTCGTCTGGGACATCGGCATGAAGCGCGGCGACATCCGCCTCCTGGGCGTGGCGAGCTATGCCGCGCCGGTGATCTCGACGCTGGCGCTGGTGCTCACCGGCGCTGCGGCGGCCACCTGGGCGCTGGCACTTGCCTGCCTGCTGATCGTGGCGGGTGCCGTCACGGCGTCGCTGCCCGCGCGTCGCTGAGGCTTGCGGTCAGGCCGGCGAGGGCTTGCGCGGCACCGGACGCCAGCCCGGCGGCGCCATCTCGAAGCCCTTGAAATCGAAGCCCGGTGCGACCGTGCAGCCGACAAGTGTCCAGTGCCCGAGGCTGGTCGCGGTCTGCCACCAATGGGCCGGCACCACCAGTTGCGGCCGCTGCCGCATGCGCAGGTTCGGGCCGAGGTGGTGGGCCTCGGCATCGTGGCCATCGGGCGACATGGTGATGACCATGGGCGCGCCGGCATGCCAGTGCCAGACCTCAGCCGCATCGACCCGGTGCCATTCCGAGACCTCGCCGACGCCGAGCAGATAGTAGATCGCGGTCGAGGCGGCCCGGCCATCGGCCAGAAGGTGCGTATCCCGGAAGGTCTCCTTGTAGAAGCCGCCCTCCGGGTGTGGCTGAAGACCGAGCAGCGCCACCACCTCGGCTGCGCCAAGGCCGTCAAGATCGTGCGTGTTCATGTCATCAGCCCCTGAAGTCGTTCTTCATCTGGCGCAGGCGGGCGAAGCTGGCACCAGGATCGGATTGCCCGAGCGTTGCCATCATGGCCGGCCCGCCTGCCCTGAGGAAGGGATTGGTGCGCTTCTCCTCGCCGACCGTGGTCAGCGCCCAGAAGGTGCCCGATGCCGCGCGCCGCGCCGCTTCGTCGGCCCGTTCGGCAATGGCGGTGTTGCCGGGCTCGACGGCGCGCGCGAAGCGGGCATTGGAAGCCGTGTAGTCGTGCCCGGTGATGAGAGTGACGTCATCCGGCAGGGCCGCGATGCGTGACAGCGAGCGCCACATCTGCGGCGCCGTATCGCCAAAGAGTCGTCCGCAGCCCATGACGAAGACCACATCGCCGACAGCCGCAAGCCTGGCCTCCGCAGCGACCCAGCACAGTTGGCCGGCGGCGTGCCCGGGCGTTGCCCAGATATCGAACGCGGTCTCGCCCAGCATGACCCGGTCGCCCTCGCCCACGACACGGTCGAGCGCGACCGCGGGGCGTGCCTCGGCAGGGCCGATGATCTCGCAGCCGGTGCGGCGGGCGAGTTCTTCCGCGCCCTGCACATGGTCGCCGTGTTCGTGCGTGATGAACAGATGACTGATGGTCCAGCCCTTCTCGATCGCTGCCGCATGGATCTGGCCGGCCTCGGGCGCGTCGATGGCCGCGCACAGGCCGGTGGCGCGGTCATGCACCAGCGCCCCGCAATTGTCGGACAAGAGTCGGAAGGCATGCAGGTCAACAGGCAAGCGGGCATCCTCGAAAGCGTTCGCGACGGACTTCATCATGGGCGTCAGGCCTTGCGCTTGTCCAGCGATCCGCCAATGGTATCGGGACATGAGTACCGATGTCGTCGATCTTCGCAGCTTCTATGCCAGCCCGCTCGGCCATGTCGCCCGGCGTTTCATCGGCAAGGCGGTGCTGCGCTTCTGGGACAATGTCGGCGGCAGCCGGCTGGTGGGCATCGGCTATGCCGTGCCTTACCTGTCCTTGCTGCGTGACCAGACGGAGCGCTGTCTCGCCTTCATGCCGGCCACGCAGGGCGTGGTGAACTGGTCATCGGGCAGCGGTTCGTCGTCGGCCCTCGTCGATCCGCTGCTGCTGCCGCTTGATGACGCCTCGGTGGACAGGGTGCTCTTGGTGCACGCGCTGGAATCGAGCGAGAATGCAGAGGAACTGCTCGCTGAATGCTGGCGCGTGCTGGCTCCCGGGGGGCGCATCCTGCTGATCGTGCCGAACCGGCGCGGGCTCTGGGCGCGGATGGATGGCACGCCTTTCGGCCATGGCCGCCCGTTCTCGCGCCGCCAGCTCGAACGGCTGATGCGGGACACGCTGTTCTCGCCGGAGAACTGGGCCGAAGCCCTGTTCACGCCGCCGCTTCAGCGCCAGTCGATCCTGCGCTCTGCCCCGATGTGGGAGAAGCTGGGAGCGGGGCTCGGCCTGCCCTTCTCCGGTGTCCACGTGATCGATGCCACCAAGCAGTTCTACCGGCGCGCGCCTGCCAAGAGCCGCCGCGCCTTTGCATTGCGACAGGTGCTGGTGCCGATGCCTGCCCCCTCGCCCAGCGCCGGGCGGCAGGCCCAAACTTGACAGCCACGCCCGAGGTCGCCACATCAGGGCCGAACCAGTGCCTCCCGGCGCGACGCCGCGGCCCTTCCGGTTTGGCCGTCCTGCCGGGCGACCCCAGTTCGAGAGCCCCGTCGCCGGATCAATCCTGACCATGAGAAGTTACCTCGATTTCGAAAAGCCCATCGCCGATTTGGAGGCGAAGGTGGACGAGTTGAAGGCCATGGCTGCCAAGGGCGATGCGGTCGCGATCGGTGAGGAGATCGCCAAACTCGAGGCCAAGTCGGACCAGTCGCTGAAGGGGCTCTACATGGCGCTGACGCCGTGGCAGAAAACCCAGGTCGCCCGCCATCCGCAACGGCCGCATTTCGTGGACTATTGCGCCCGATTGATCAGCGAGTTCACGCCGATGGCGGGGGATCGCGGCTTCGGCGAGGATGAGGCGGTGATCGCCGGGTTCGGGCGCTTCGAGGGCCAACCGGTGTGCGTGATCGGACAGGAAAAGGGTTCGAACACCGAAACACGGCTGCGGCACAATTTCGGCATGGCCAAGCCGGAAGGCTATCGCAAGGCCGTGCGGCTGATGGAACTGGCGGACCGGTTCGGCCTGCCGGTGCTGTGCTTCGTGGACACGGCCGGCGCATTCCCGGGCATCGAGGCGGAAGAGCGCGGCCAGGCCGAGGCCATTGCCCGCTCGACCGAGGCCTGCCTGGCGCTCGGCTCGCCGAATGTCTCGCTGGTCATCGGTGAAGGTGGGTCTGGCGGCGCTGTTGCCATCGCCACGGCCAACCGGGTGCTGATGCTCGAGCATGCGGTCTATTCGGTGATCTCGCCGGAAGGGGCAGCCTCGATCCTGTGGCGGGATGCCGCCCGCGCGCAGGATGCCGCCACGGGCATGAAGATCACCGCGCAGGACCTGCTGCGCTTCGGCATCATCGACAGGATCATTTCGGAGCCGGCTGGTGGCGCGCACCGCGCCCCTGACGAAGCGATCACGCGGGCCGGCCATGCCATGTCGGCGGCACTCGGCGAACTGGCAGGGCTCTCGCCGGAGCAGTTGCGCAACCAGCGGGCCGACAAGTTTCTCGCCATTGGCCGAAAACTGATGTGATGCGGCCCTGCGGCGGGTGGCCGCCACAGTTTCGCCGTTAACAAACTGTTGACCATGGTTCGAGATCGCGCGTGCTTGTGGTAACCATCCGGCAAGGCTAACGGTTATAATCCAGTCGTCAGATTGATCGTCCCGTGGCGGGACAGAACCTTGGATATGTGCCTTGCGTTGGAAGCCACTCTCGCTTGTTCTGGTCATCGGCCTTGGCCTTGCCGCCTGCGAGGAAAACCGTCCACGCGGAGCCGCGCGCCATAACATCCCGATCCCGGCCGATGTCCAGGCGCTGATGTCCACCAAGGGCATGAACAAGAACAGCTCGGTGCTGATCCGGTCCTTCAAGAAGGAATCGGAACTCGAAATCTGGAAAATGGCCAGCAATGGCCAGTATGCGCTGCTGAAGAGCTATCCGATGTGCCGCTGGTCCGGCCAGCTCGGTCCCAAGAAGCGCGAGGGCGACCGGCAGGCCCCTGAGGGCTTCTACGACATCACGCCCGCCAGCATGAACCCGAACTCGTCATTCTACCTGTCGTTCAACATGGGCTTTCCCAATGCCTTCGACCGTACCCACGGTCGCACTGGCGCACACCTGATGGTGCACGGGGCCTGCTCGTCGGCCGGCTGCTACTCGATGAGCGATGACCAGATCGCCGAGATCTATGCCATTGTCCGCGAGGCCCACAATGGCGGCCAGCGAGCTGTGCAGATGCAGGCCATGCCGTTCCGCATGACGGCTGAGAATCTCGCCAAGCACCGCTACGACGCCAACATGCCGTTCTGGCGGAACCTCAAGGAAGGTTCCGACATGTTCGAGGTGGCGCGGGTCGAGCCCAAGGTTTCGGTGTGCCAGGCACGCTATGCCTTCAACCGCACGGGCGATTGCCGCGAAGACCCGACCACGCAGCAGATTGCTGCCGCCGCAGCCGAGAAGCGCCGTCAGGACGAAGCCCAGGTCGCGGCTCTGGTCGCCAAGGGCACGCCGGCCATCCGGCTGGTCTACCAGGATGGCGGCCAGCACGACAAGTTCACGCAGGTGTTGATGGCCAGCGGCCCCGAGGCCCTTGAACAGAAGGCTGCCTGGGGTTCGCGCGCCGTTGGCGTCAGCCGTCCTGATGCCGTGATCTCGGGCCCGCAAGAAATCGTGGTTGCCTCACCCGGCGGCGTCACGCCGCGCCCGGCAACAGCAGCCGCATCGTCTGGCCCCGCGCTGGCGTCGAGCACGACCACGCGGGTCACGGTGCCGGCGGCGACTGCGAGGGCAGGCTCGGCGCAGCCCGGCACCCCATCAACAGGCACGTCGCAGGTCGCGCGGGGCAATGTCGCCGCTCCGCCAGCCGCAACGCCGGAACCGGCCGCGCAGCCCTCAATGATGCAGCGCATGCTGTCGTTCAGCCCGTTCAGTGCGGCCCAGCCCGCCGCCGAAGCGCCGGCTCCCGCGCCGGTGGCTGTGACCCCGCCAGCCGGCCGGGCCACGCAGACAGCTCCTCAACCGCCAAGGCGTGCCGATAGCCAGAACCGCTCGGCCCCGCAGGCCGCAGCGCCGGGCGCACCCAGCGTCGCCGCCGTTCAGTAAGCAACAATCCTGCGAGCAGCATCCGGGTGGCGGACAGGTTCGCCCTGTCCGGTACATTCCCGCTGGCAGTCCTGCGCGGCGGCGCTGCCTGCGCCTCAATGCGCACGGCGGGGCAGCCCGGCCTTGTCAGCGAGCCCTGTCAGGCGGTGGTGCCGACCTGACCGTGGCAATGCTTGAACTTCTTGCCTGAACCGCAAGGGCAGGGCTCATTGCGCCCGACACGGCCCCAGGTTTCAGGATCGTTCGGATCGCGCTGCGTCGGCGCAACCGCCTCGGCCGGCGCGAACATGGCCTGCTGGTCGGAACGGGGAAGCTGACCGAGCGCGGGGGCCGCGTCGGCAGGTGGCTCCTCGAAACGGACATCGACCCGCATCAGCTGGCTGGTGACCTGCTCGCGCAGCTTGTCGATCAGCCCGTCGAAGAGTTGGAAGGCTTCCGACTTGTATTCGTTCAGCGGATCGCGCTGGGCGAGGCCGCGCCAGCCGACCACCTGCCGGAGGTGGTCGAGGGTGACCAGATGCTCACGCCAGAGATGG
>JAIYDY010000120.1 GCA_027487245.1 Hyphomicrobiales bacterium | reverse complement strand
GGTCTGGGGCTCAACGCCCTGGTTGCCGTCGAGCACGCAAACCGCGCCGTCGAGAACACGAAGGCTGCGCTCGACCTCGATGGTGAAGTCGACGTGGCCGGGAGTGTCGATGATGTTCAGGCGCTTGTCGCGCCAGAAGCAGGTGGTGGCCGCAGAGGTGATCGTAATGCCACGCTCCTGCTCCTGCTCCATCCAGTCCATGGTGGCAGCGCCTTCGTGCACTTCCCCGATCTTGTGCGACTTGCCCGTGTAATACAGGATCCGCTCGGTGGTCGTGGTCTTGCCGGCGTCGATGTGCGCCATGATCCCGAAATTTCGGTAATCTTCAATTTTATGGACGCGTGCCATGTCATGAAACTCCGTGAATCCGTGAAAGCCTGATCACCAGCGATAATGCGAGAAGGCGCGGTTCGCCTCTGCCATGCGGTGGGTGTCTTCCCTCTTCTTCACTGCGTTTCCGCGGTTGTTTGCAGCGTCCATCAGCTCGGCCGAAAGGCGCTCAACCATCGTCTTGTCGTTGCGGCCGCGGGCAGCCGTGATGATCCAGCGGATCGCAAGCGCCTGGCGGCGCTCCATGCGGACTTCCACCGGAACCTGGTAGGTCGCACCGCCAACGCGGCGGGACCGAACCTCGATGGCCGGAGCCACATTCTCGAGGGCCTGCTTGAAAACTTCCAGCGGGCCGGACTTCATGCGGGCCTCGATGGAATCGAATGCGCCGTAGACGATCGATTCAGCGACGGACTTCTTGCCCTCGTACATGATCGAATTCATGAACTTGGTCACGACAATGTCGCCGAACTTCGGGTCCGGAATGACTTCGCGCTTTTCGGCACTGTGACGACGGGACATTGCTGTCACCCCTTCGCTTCTCGAAAACATTGGGCCGCGAGGCCCGGTTCAGTTCAGTCCCGGATCAGACCCGGAACGTGTTGGCCAGTCTGCCGAAGCTCACTTCGGACGCTTGGCACCGTACTTCGAACGGCGCTGCTTGCGGTTCTTGACGCCCTGGGTGTCGAGAACGCCGCGCAGGATGTGGTAGCGCACGCCGGGCAGATCCTTGACGCGGCCGCCGCGGATCATCACCACGGAGTGTTCCTGAAGGTTGTGGCCTTCACCGGGAATGTAGCCGATGACCTCGAAGCCATTGGTCAGGCGGACCTTGGCAACCTTGCGGAGAGCCGAGTTCGGCTTCTTCGGGGTCGTGGTGTAGACGCGGGTGCAGACACCACGCTTCTGCGGGCAGGACTCCAGTGCTGGGGCCTTGTTCCGGCTTTTCTGTGCTTCCCGCGGCTTGCGGATCAGCTGGCTGATCGTGGGCATTGACGACCTCTCGCTCGTGGAGCGCTTCGTATCAAACGTTCAGTTCATCCAGCGATGACACAGGCCAAAACAAACCAACGCCTTCAGCCTCTTGCGACGCTTCCGGCGTTGTTGTCACGCAGAGGATCACGGCGAACCGCAATCATGCTCATCAAGACCAATCTCAGGTCGCTAGAAGCGGCGGCGTTTCGGTCGCGATCCTCGCCCGGCAAAAGCCTGTGGGCGACTAGACGTGTCCGACTTCCGTCGATGTGACGCGCTTATGACTCGGCAGCGGAATCGCGTCAACCCCTAATCGCCCCCCGGAAATGCAATTTGCGCGGGGCTTTCAGGCGTGGTGAAGGCCGTTCCACCGCGATTGGTGCTTGCAAACGGCAACGGGCCGCCCCGGAGGACGGCCCGTCGATTCTGCGCGTCCGGCAGCCTTACTCGGCGGCAGGCAATGTGGCCTGGGCTGCCCTTGCGGCTGCGGCCGACATCTCGGTCTTCTGGTTGACGATCAGGTCGTCGCGGCGCTGGGCCACGGACCGGATCTTGGAGACCTGGGCCCCCGTCCCTGCCGGGATCAGCGAGCCGACGATGACGTTCTCCTTCAGACCTTCGAGGGTGTCCGTCTTGCCATTCACCGCCGCTTCCGTGAGGACGCGGGTGGTCTCCTGGAAGGACGCCGCCGAGATGAAGGAGCGCGTCTGCAAGCTCGCCTTGGTGATGCCGAGCAGCACGGGCACGCCCGAAGCCGGCTTCTTGCCTTCGGCGATCGCCTTGTCGTTGGCTTCATCGAACTCAAGCCGGTCGACCTGGTCGCCCGTCATGATCTCGGTGTCGCCGCCATCGGTGATCTCCACCTTCTGCAGCATCTGCCGGACAATCACCTCGATGTGCTTGTCGTTGATGCTCACACCCTGAAGGCGATAGACCTCCTGGATTTCATTGACGAGGTAGGCAGCAAGCTCCTCCACGCCCTTGATCGCCAAGATGTCGTGCGGCGCCGGGTTGCCGTCGAGGATGTAATCCCCGAGTTCAACCACGTCGCCGTCCTGCAGGTGGATGTGCTTGCCCTTCGGGATCAGGTGCTCGATCGGCTCCGATCCGTCATGCGGGTTCAGCGTGATGCGACGCTTGTTCTTGTAGTCGCGCCCGAAGGCGATCGTGCCGGACTTCTCGGCAATGATCGCAGCATCCTTGGGACGACGGGCCTCGAACAGTTCCGCCACGCGCGGCAGGCCGCCCGTGATGTCGCGTGTCTTGGCGCTCTCGGTAGGAATACGCGCCAGGATGTCGCCCGCCTTCACGGTGACGCCCGGATCGACCGACAGGATGCCGTCGACGGGAAGGATGTAGCGCGCCTCGGAGCCGCGGGCGGCCTTGAGGATCTTGCCGTCCTTGCCCTGCACCACGATGGCCGGACGCAGTTCCGCCGAACGGGCATTGGACCGCCAGTCGGTGACCATGCGCTTGGCGATGCCGGTGGCCTCGTCGATCTGTTCGGACAGGGACGAGCCCTCGAGCAGATCTTCGTAGGCCACGATGCCGTCGACTTCCGAGATGATGGGACGGGTATAGGGGTCCCACTCGGAAATGCGCTGGCCGCGCTTGATCTTGTCGCCCTCGTCGACCTTCAGCTTGGAGCCGAAAACCAGACGGTGGACGGCGCGTTCGGTGCCATCGGGAGCCGCGACGACAATCGCCATGTTGCGGCCCATGGTGATCAGATCACCATCGGAGTTCCGCGCCACGTTGCGGTTGCGCATCCGGATCTCACCCTCGAAGTTCGAGTCGATCACCGATTGCTCGTTGATCTGCGCCGCGCCCCCGATGTGGAAGGTGCGCATGGTGAGCTGAGTGCCCGGCTCCCCGATCGACTGGGCGGCGATGACACCGACCGCCTCACCCATGTTGACCGGTGTTCCGCGCGCCAGATCGCGGCCGTAGCAGGTGCCGCACACGCCGTTCTTGGTCTCGCAGGTCAGCACCGACCGGATCTTGACCTCCTGGATGCCCGCCTTGGTGATGAGCTCAAGGTGGCTTTCCTCCAGCATGATGCCGGCCGGAACGATCACCTCGCCCTCCCCGTTCGCGATCTCCTCGGCCGTGGTGCGGCCAAGGATGCGCATGCCGAGCGAGGCCACGATCTGGCCTGCATCGACGATGGCGCGCATGCGGATGCCCTTGGTGGTGCCGCAGTCGACCTCGGTGATGATCGAGTCCTGTGCGACGTCCACCAGACGGCGGGTCAGGTAGCCCGAGTTCGCGGTCTTCAACGCGGTGTCCGCCAGACCCTTGCGGGCGCCGTGGGTCGAGTTGAAGTACTCCAGAACGTCAAGGCCTTCCTTGAAGTTCGAGATGATCGGAGACTCGATGATCTCGCCCGACGGCTTGGCCATCAGCCCGCGCATGGCGGCCAGCTGGCGCATCTGGGTTGGCGAACCACGGGCCCCGGAGTGGCTCATCATGTAGATCGAGTTGATCGGCTTGTCGCGGCCATGCTCGTCCTTCTTCACCGACGAGATGCGCAGCATCATTTCCTGCGCCAGCTTGTCGGAGCACTTGGACCAGGCGTCGACCACCTTGTTGTACTTCTCGCCCTGCGTGATCAGGCCGTCCTGATACTGCTGCTCGTAGTCCTTGGTGAGCGCGCGCGTGCCATCGACGATCTCCCACTTGTTCTCGGGGATGACCATGTCGTCCTTGCCGAACGAGATGCCTGCCTTGAACGCGTGGGTGAAGCCGAGCTGCATGACGCGGTCGCAAAAGATGACCGTGTCCTTCTGCCCGCACATGCGGTAGACGGCGTCGATCATTCCGGAGATTTCCTTCTTCGTCATCAGCTTGTTGACGACATCGAAGGAGACCTTCTCGTTGCGCGGCAGCGCCGTCGAGAGGATCACCCGGCCTGGCGTGGTGTCATAGGTCTTGGTGTAGGTCTTGCCACCCGGACCGATGCCTTCCCAGCGATACTTGATCTTGGAATGCAGCGTCACGGTCTTGTTGGCGATGGCCTGCTCCAGTTCGCCCAGGTCCGAATAGACACCCTTGAGGATGCCCTTCTTCGCGTCCATGACATACTGGCCCGGCTCACCGTCCGACATGATCGACAGGTAATACAGTCCCAGCACGATATCCTGCGACGGCACGATGATCGGGTGACCGTTGGCCGGATGCAGGATGTTGTTGGTCGACATCATCAGAACGCGCGCTTCCAGCTGCGCTTCCAGCGACAGCGGAACGTGCACGGCCATCTGGTCGCCGTCGAAGTCGGCGTTGAAGGCGGCGCAGACCAGCGGGTGCAGCTGGATGGCCTTGCCCTCGATCAACGTCGGCTCGAAAGCCTGGATGCCGAGGCGGTGCAGCGTCGGAGCACGGTTGAGCAGCACCGGATGCTCGCGGATGACCTCGTCGAGGATATCCCAGACCTCCGGCTTTTCCTTCTCCACCAGCTTCTTGGCCTGCTTGACCGTGGCCGAATAGCCCTTGGCGTCCAGCCGCGCGTAGATGAACGGCTTGAACAGCTCGAGCGCCATCTTCTTCGGCAGGCCGCACTGGTGCAGCTTCAGTTCAGGACCGACCACGATGACCGAACGGCCCGAATAGTCGACGCGCTTGCCGAGCAGGTTCTGGCGGAACCGGCCCTGCTTGCCCTTCAGCATG
>JAIYDY010000098.1 GCA_027487245.1 Hyphomicrobiales bacterium | reverse complement strand
CGCCCGCCGACATCCGCGAATTGATCGATCAGGCGGAGGCGCTGACGCGCGACAACACCGCCCTGACGCTGATCATCGCCTTCAACTATGGCGCTCGCGACGAAATCATGCGCGCGACCAACCGGTTGCTGGCAGATCGGCTGGCGAAGGGCGACGACACGCCAATCACCGCGGCAGAGATTTCGGCAAGTCTTGATACAGGCGATGTCCCTGATCCGGATCTTGTCATCCGCACATCCGGCGAGGTCAGGCTGTCGAACTTCCTGATGTGGCAGGCAGCCTATTCCGAGCTTGTGTTCACGCCGGTTCTCTGGCCCGATTTCGATCACGTGGCGCTGGAAGCTGCGATTGCCGAGTTCCGCATGCGAGACAGGCGCTTTGGCGGACTGGCACAGAAAGCCGTGTGAACGGGAATGGCATGGAGAGGGTCCTGCCGGTCGGATGAATTGCCGGAAACGGCCAGTTGAGGTCAGGAATGCCCCATGTCCGGTGACGCCAAGTCCGGTGATGTGCCTTCAGGCCAGACTTCGGGCCCGCCGCCGCCTGTTGCCGCGTCCGCAGCGCGCAACGAGTTGAGCCTCAGGGTCAGGTCCGGACTGGTCATGGTTGCGGTCGCCTTGCTGACCTTGTGGTGGGGCGGCTGGCCCTTCGCCCTGCTCTGGATCGCCGTCGGTGCCGTTGCAGCCATGGAGTGGCTCAAGATTGTGTCGCCAGACGGCGAGCGTCCTGTCCGGCTGCTGGCAGCGGCGGGTGCTGCCCTGGCCGGCCTGGCGGCCCATCTCGGATGGGAATCTGCCGGGCTTGCCGCCTGTGCGCTGACGGCGGGCGCGGTGATGGCCGCGACGCCAAGGCCACTCCGGCTGGTGGCTGGCGCAGGCGTGATCTACGCCACCGCCATCGCCATGGCCCCGATCATCGTGCGCGCCGAAGTGCAACTGGGTCTGGCCCTGATTGCCTGGTGCTTTGCCGTGGTCTGGTCAACTGACGTCGCTGCCTACTTTGCCGGGCGGGCCATTGGTGGGCCCAAGCTCTGGCCGGCAGTCAGCCCCAAGAAAACCTGGTCCGGCGCGATCGGTGGCGCATTGGCTGGCATTGCTGCCGGGCTTCTTGTGGCCTGGGTATCACGCCGCCTCGGCGCTGCCTGGAGCCTTGGCTTCATCGCCACGGCAGGTTGCGCGCTGCTGGCTTCGGCGGCAGGGCAAATGGGCGATCTGCTGGAATCATCACTCAAACGCCATTTCGGCGTCAAGGATTCCGGCTCGATCATTCCGGGTCATGGCGGCGTGCTCGATCGTCTTGACGCCTTCGTGGTTGTGGTCACACTCGTCGCCATCGCCGTGGCGATCTGGCGATAGGCTGCGGGCAGGGCACGCAAGGACCATTCATGAGGCGTGTCACCATTCTGGGAGCCACCGGCTCGATCGGACGTTCGGCGCGGGATGTAATCCTCGCCAATCCCGGTCATTTTGCCATCGAGGCCGTGGTGGGCGGGCGCGATGCCGCAGCTCTTGCCGCCATGGCGCGCCAGCTTGGTGCCCGGTTCGCGGCGCTCGCCGATCCTGCCGCCTTGCCGGCCCTGCGCGAACACCTTGCCGGCAGTGGCATCAGCTGCGGTGCCGGCGAAAGCGCCGTGCATGATGCCGTCGACAGGCCATGTGACGTGGTTGTCGCCGGGATCAGCGGCGTGGCCGGCCTCAAGCCGACGGTCGCAGCCCTCAAGCCCGGCCGCCGCATTGCTCTGGCCAACAAGGAGACACTGGTCTGCGCCGGCGCGTTCTTCATGGCCGAAGCGCAGCGCATCGGTGCGACCATCCTGCCGCTGGATTCGGAGCACAACGCCGTGTCGCAGGCCCTGGCCGGCCGTTCACTCGCCGATGTGACGCGCATCACGCTGACCGCATCGGGCGGACCGTTCCGCTCCTGGAGCAAGGCGGAGATCGACAGCGCCACGCGCGAGCAGGCGCTGAAACACCCCAATTACGCCATGGGCGCAAAGATCACCATCGACTCGGCCAGCCTGATGAACAAGGGGCTCGAACTGATCGAAGCCCACCACATCTTCGGCATCGGGCCTGACCGGCTGGGAGCCATCATCCATCCGCAGCAAATCGTGCATGGGCTCGTGAGCTTCAGCGATGGCAGCGTCATCGCGGGCATGGCGCTGCCGGATATGCGCGTGCCCTTTGCCGATTGCCTGTCGGACGGCAAGCGCCTTGTCAGCGGTGTCGCAACGGCGAACCTTGCCAGCATCGGCACCATGACCTTCGACGAGCCAGACCTCGCGCGCTTTCCGTCGCTCGGTCTCGCGCTGGAGGCGATGGCCGCGGGCGGTGCCGCCTGTGCCATCCTGAATGCTGCCAACGAGGTCGCGGTGGCCGCCTTCCTCGATGGCCGGCTGAGGTTCGGAGAGATGGCCGACGTCGTGGCGATCACCTGCGACGTGGTGGCAAAACATCGCCATGATGCACCATCATCGGTTGATGAAGCGCTCGAGATCGACCATATCACGCGCAGCGCTGCGCAGGACGTGTTGGCGCGTCGAGGCCACGGTTCGGCCTGATTGACATGGTTTGAGAGCTGGTTTTCGGCGCTCGACGGGAGTTTTGAATGGATATTCTGACGTCTCTCGTCACCCTTGGATCGAACATCCTGTTCTATCTGGTGCCGTTCCTGTTCATTCTCACGATCGTCGTGTTCGTGCACGAATACGGACACTACAAGGTCGGCCGCTGGTGCGGTGTCGATGTCACCACCTTTTCCATCGGCTTCGGCAAGGAGATATTCGGCTGGACCGACAAGCATGGAACCCGCTGGCGGTTCGCCGCTATTCCGCTGGGCGGCTATGTCAAGTTTGCCGGAGATTCCAACGCAGCCAGCCAGCCGGATGCCGAGGCTGTCGCAGGTCTTTCACAGGCGGAACTCAGCCGCACCTTGCCCGGCGCAACAGTGGCCCGCCGCTCTGCCATCGTGGCCGCAGGCCCGGTGGCCAACTTCATCTTTGCAATTCTGGTGTTCGCCGCAATCGTCATGGCCTTTGGCCGCACCACCATCGCACCACGCATCGACCGCGTGACACCGGCCAGTGCCGCGGCCCAGGCGGGCCTCGCGCCGGGCGATCTGATTCTGTCGGTCGACGGGGTCCAGATGTCCAGCTTCGACGAGGTCCGGCGCATCATCACGATCAATGCCGAGAACACGTTGCGCTTTGTCGTGATCCGCAACAGCATCGAGACCACCATTGATGTCACGCCGGCGCTTGTTGAACGCCGCCACGCGCTCGGTGTCGAGCGTGTCGGTGTGATCGGCGTCACCGCTGCGAACAAGCCCGAAGACGTGCGCCAGGTCAGCTACGGGCCGGTCGAAGCCGTTGCCTATGGCGTGCGCGAGAGCTGGTTCATCGTCACGCGGACTTTCGATTATCTTGGTAAACTTTTGACCGGGCGCGAGAAGGCCGACCAGCTTTCCGGCGTCATCCACATCGCGGAAGTGTCGGGCCATGTTGCCTCGACAGGCGGAATCGTCTCGCTTTTGACCCTTGCGGCCGTGCTTTCGGTCTCGATCGGGCTGATGAACCTGTTTCCGATTCCCATGCTCGATGGTGGGCATCTGGTGTTCTATGCCTTCGAGGCCTTGCGTGGACGCCCACTGAGCGAGCGGGTTCAGGAATATGCCTTCAAGGCAGGGATCGCCTTCGTGCTCATGCTGACGGTTTTCGTCACATGGAATGACATCACGCGGATTGTGAGCAGGGCGGCGGTAGGGTAAGCAAGCCGTCGCGTGGCTTCCGTGTCACGCCGCGCGACATTTGACTTATCTGACCGGTTTGCGTGTTTGCATCCGGTTGGAAACTTTGTAGAAGCAATTTGACTCGTATTGTCTGCAGCCGGGGATACCCGGTTCGTGGTTAACGGACGGTGTATTGAACCAATGAAGATGACGGTGCCAAATCGCCGCCTTGCGGCACGCCTCAGGATGTCAACGGCCGTCGGCCTTGCCGTTCTGGCCCTCACAGGGACCGCCGCTCTCGCCCAGGCCGTTGTGGTCCAGGGCAATCGCAGGGTCGATGCGGAAACCATCCGCGGCTACGTGGGCCGTGCCGGCTCTCCTGCTGCCATCCGTGGCGAGCTGATGAACACCGGCATGTTCTCTTCGGTGAACGTATCGCGCCGTGGTGGCCAGACTGTGGTCACCGTGCGTGAAAACGACTCGATCAACAACGTTGCGTTCGAAGGCAACAAGCGACTGAAGAGTGATTTCCTCTCCGGCGAAGTGCAGTCCAAGTCCCGCGGCCCGATCAGCGACAGCCTGATTGCCTCCGACGTCGAACGCATCCGTGCGCTTTACCGTCGCAGCGGCTATGGCGTCACAGTGAGCTCGCGCATTGTCCCGTTGCCCAATGGCAGGTCCGATGTGGTTTTCACCATCGCCGAAGGCGGAAAGACAGGCATCCTGTCGATCAATTTCTCCGGCAACTCGGAATACGGCACGTCGCGCCTCAAGGGCCTGATGAACTCGACCGAGATGAACCTGCTGAGCTGGTTCAAGACCTCCGACGTTTATGATCCGGACCGTATCGCTGCCGATCTCGAACTGGTCCGCCGCTTCTACCTGCGCAACGGCTATGCCGATTTCCGCGTCGTCTCCAGCGATGCGACGTTCGACGCCGAGCGCGGCGGATATGTGGTCAACATCGTGGTGGAAGAAGGCAGGCGCTACCGCATCGGCGGCGTCCAGGTCTCTTCGCGTCTGCGTGATGTCGATCCGGACACGCTGCGCCGCGTCGTCAGCACCAACGAAGGCGACACCTACAACGCCGAAGCTGTTGAGCGGTCCCTGTCGGCCATGACGGTCGAGGTCGCCCGTCGCGGCTACGCCTTCTCGCAGGTTCGCCCGTCGGGCCAGCGCGATCAGGTCAACGGTACTGTCTCGATCAACTACGTGGTTGATGAGGGTCCACGTGTCTATGTCGAGCGCATCAACGTGCGCGGAAACACCCGCACTCTGGATCACGTCATCCGCCGTGAGTTCGACCTCGGCGAAGGCGATGCCTACAACAAGGTGTTCATCGATCGCGCCGAACGGCGCCTGAACAACCTCGGCTTCTTCAACCGTGTCAGGATCACCAACGAGCCTGGCAGCGCGCCAGACCGCGTGGTCATCAATGTCGATGTCGAAGACAAGGCCACGGGCTCGTTCTCGATCGCCGCCGGTTATTCGACTGCTGACGGCGTCCTCGGCGACGTGTCTTTGTCGGAATCCAACTTCCTCGGCCGTGGCCAGTTCGTGCGCATCGGCGGGTCGCTTGGCCAGCGTTCGCGCGGCCTCGAGTTCTCGTTCACCGAGCCCTATTTCCTCGGCTATCGGATCGCGGCCGGTTTCGACCTGTTCTCGAAGTTCTCCGACAACAATGCGACATCGCGCTTCACCAGCCAGACCACGGGTGCAACCATCCGTGCGACGCTGCCAATCACCGAAGAGTTCTCGGTCACGGCGCGCTACTCGCTCTACCAGACCGAGATCAAGGTGCCGAACAAGGCCGATCTTCCCTACAATGACTGTCTTGTCGGCGTGAATGGTGGTCCCGGCATCGGCTCTCCGGCCTGCTTGAACAATGGTGAGGCCTCGATCGCGATCAAGGAAGCCCGCGGCGACCGGATCACGTCGTTGGCCGGTCTGACCTTCGCCTACAACTCGCTCGACAATGCCAAGAACCCGCGCAACGGCTTCTACGCCGAACTGCGGCCCGAGTTTGCCGGCTTGGGCGGAGACTCGAAGTTCTTCCGCATTTCCGGCGACGCGCGCTATTACCGCGAAGTCTACGACGATGTGGTCGGCTTCGTGCGCCTGCAGGGCGGGCACACCATGGGCTTCGGCAATGAGCCGCTGCGCATCATCGATCACAACTTCCTCGGTCCCAATCTCGTCCGCGGCTTTGCGCCGTCCGGCATTGGTCCGCGCGATGTGTCGAGCCCGTCTACGGCTTCGACGGCCGCCCTTGGCGGCACCACCTATTTCGGCGGCTCGCTCGAAGTGCAGTTCCCGATCCCGTTGCTGCCGAAGGAAATCGGCATTCGCGGTGCCTTGTTTGCCGATGCCGGCACCTTGTTCAACTTCGATGGCGGTCGTTCGGCAGCAGGCGCTTGCCCGGCTGGCGCAAAGGCGCGCTTCTTCGACGTGAACAACAACGGCGTGGCCGATCCTGGCTTGGTTGGTATCAGCGAAGTGGCGTGCGTCCGCGACAAGAACACGCTGCGCTCCTCGGTCGGTGCCAGCATCCTCTGGCAGTCGCCACTGGGCCCGATCCGCTTCGACTATGCCCACGCCCTGACCTACGACAAGGGTATCAACACCCCGACCGGTCGTTACGGCGGAGACCGCCTGCAGGCGTTCCGCTTCTCCGGCGGCACCAGCTTCTGAGGAGCAGAGGGGCAGCACTGAGCCGCCCTCATGCGGCAACCGGCCCGCGCGCCGGTCGGGACGTTGGTCCTGAGCCCTGATCGCGGACGGTGTATCCCGTCCCCGGTCTGTCCAGCGGGCGGCGCGGGTCTCCCGCTCAGGATCGAGTGACCATGCCAGCGCCCGTTTTCTTCCATGATGTCAGATCGTTGACGCTCTCCGGCGTCGCCAGTCTGGTCGGCGCGGGCTTGCCTCAAGGACTGGATCCGGATCGGCTCGTCGCGTCCGTTCGGCCGCTCGATGAAGCCGGGCCTCACGATCTGTCTCACATGGACAATCCGCGCTATCTGGACCAGTTGGCCGCCACGCGGGCCGGAGTAGTGCTTGTTTCGCGGCGCTATCTGGCGCGCGTTCCTGCCACGTCGATCGCGCTTGAATGCGAGGATCCCCAGCGGGGTTACGCGCGCTGTCTTGCGGTCATGGTGCCCGAGGCTGCGCGGCCCGCCACATTCTTTGCCAGCACAGCCATCAGCCCCGGAGCCGTGATTCATCCGACCGCCCGGCTCGAACATGGAGTCGTGATTGATCCGGGCGTGGTGATCGGCCCTCGCGCAGAGATCGGCGCGGGCACCGTCATCGGCGCACAGACGGTCATCGGCCCCGATGTGCGCATCGGCCGCGATGGTGCGATTGGTCCGCATGTCACAATCCAGCATGCCCTGATCGGCAACCGCGTCATCCTGCATCCGGGGGTGCGCATTGGGCAGGATGGTTTCGGATTTGCCATGGGGGCAAGCGGCCATCTCAAGGTGCCGCAGATCGGGCGTGTCATCATTCAGGATGACGTGGAGATCGGGGCCAATTCCTGCGTCGATCGTGGCACGATCCGTGACACAACCATTGGCGAGGGCACCAAGATCGACAATCTCGTGCAGATCGCCCACAACGTTGTGGTCGGTCGCCATTGCGTGCTGGTCGCACAGGTCGGCATCTCGGGCTCCACTGTCTTGGAAGACCATGTCGTGCTCGCCGGCAAGGTTTCGGTCATCGGCCATGTGCGCATCGGCAAGGGCGCGCAGATCGGTGCCACCAGCAACGTAGCCACGGATGTGCCGGCCGGCGCGCGCTGGGGCGGAACCCCGGCCAAACCGATGCGCGAATGGATGCGTGAAATTGCGCTTGTCAACCAGCTTGCGACCCGCAAGGACAAGGCGGCAAGATCAGGTGGACTTGAGGAGCCATCCGAATGAACGATCAATCACCTGGCAGCGGCAGCGGAACCCCGGAAGTGCTCGCAACGGCCAACATCCTGAAGATCATGGAGTTGCTGCCGCACCGTTATCCGTTCCTGTTGATCGACAAGATTGTCGACATGCGCGGCGACAACTATGGCGTCGGCATCAAGAACGTCACCATGAACGAGCCGCAGTTCCAGGGCCATTTCCCGGCCCAGCCGGTCATGCCCGGCGTGATGATCATCGAAGCCATGGCCCAGACGGCTGGCGCGATGTGCGTCTACGGGCGCGGCACTGACAGGCCGCCGCCGAAGCTGGTCTATTTCATGACCATCGACGAGTGCAAGTTTCGCCGCCCGGTCGTCCCGGGTGACGTGATGAAGCTGCACATGACCAAGCTTCGCCAGCGCCGCAACATGTGGTGGTTCAAGGGCGAGGCCCGGGTTGATGATGAACTGGCGGCTGAGGCGGTGATTTCCGCCATGCTCGTCGAGAATGACGCCTGAGCGGGCTTCCGGACCGAACTGATGGCCATTCATCCCACTGCCCATGTCGCCAGCACAGCCCGGATCGGGCAGGGCACTTCGATCGGTCCATTCTGCGTGATTGGCCCAAAGGTCGAGATCGGCGAGAACTGCGAGGTGATGAGCCATGTCGTGGTCGAGGGGGTGACGACCATCGGCGCAGGCACGCGCGTTCATCCCTTTGCCGTGCTCGGCCATGCGCCGCAGGATTCCAAGCCGATTTCGGAAGAGTCGCGCCTGACCATCGGGCAGAACTGCATCATTCGCGAACATGTCACGATGAACACCGGCACTGTGCGCGGCGGCTCCCACACCCGGGTCGGTGACAATGGGTACTTCATGGTGAACGCCCATGTCGCCCATGATTGCGTGGTCGGCAACAACGTCACGCTGGTCAACAACGTCATGCTCGCAGGCCATTGCGTTATCGGCGACAACGTCATCATGGCTGGCGCTTCTGCGGTCCACCAGTTCACGCGCGTCGGACGCAACGCCTTCATCGGCGGCATGGCGGCGGTGGAGCACGATGTCATTCCGTTCGGCATGGCGCTGGGAAACCGGGCCTATCTCGGCGGCCTCAACATCATCGGGCTGAAGCGCAGCGGCATGGGCCGGCCTGACATTCATGCCTTGCGCCACGCGTTTCGCATGCTGTTCCATGCCGACGGCACCTTGCAGGATCACCTCGGCGCGGTCGAGGCGCAGTATCCAGACCATGCGGTGATTTCCGAGGTGCTGGCCTTTATCAGGGCAGGCGGGCGCCGCTCGATCCTGACACCGCGCTCCGGCCAGCAGTCTGACGAGGGTTCGGCGCAGCAGGATGGTACCGCGTGAGCGTTGCGCCGCCGCGCCCAATCAAGCCTGGCCCTGTGGCGATCATCGCTGGTTCAGGCACCTTGCCCCTGCATGTTGCAGCAAGCGCAGAGCGGGCTGGTCATGCGGTGTTCGTGGCCCTGCTGGCAGGCTCCGCCGATGCCGCCGACTATGCCGGGTTCGACCATCAGACCTTTGGTCTTGGGCAGTTCGGTGCCCTGTCGAAAGCCCTGACCAGCCGGGGTATTCTCGACGCGGCCTTCATTGGTGCCGTGGTCCGTCCGGGAATCACCGATATCCGGCCCGACATGGGGCTCATCCGCCATTGGCAGACCATCACGGCCGCATTCCGCAAGGGAGATGATGGCCTTCTCAGCGCCGTGGTCGACATTCTGGAAGCGCACGGCGTCAGGGTCGTGTCCGCGCTTGATCTGGCACCCGACCTTTCGATCACCAATCCCGGTCCTGTCGGGGCCCGCCAGCCGGAAGGGGCAGCGCGTGGCGAGATCGACCTCGGCCTTGAGTTGATTGCAGCTTTATCCCCGTTCGATGTTGGCCAATGCGTCGTGGTCAGCGATGGCAGGCCGGTGGCCATTGAGGGCGCGGAGGGCACCGATGCCATGCTTGCCCGGGTGGCCGAAATGCGCCGAAATGGCCGGCTGAAGCGCGAGACGGGAGGCGGCGTGCTGATCAAGGCCCCCAAGCGCGGCCAGAACATGCGCATCGACATCCCGACCATCGGCCCGGAGACCGTGCGCCGCGCTGCCGAAGCAGGCTTGCAAGGCATCGCCATCACGGTCGGCGAAGTCATCGTCGCAGACCGAGAGAAAACCATCGCATTGGCTGACGCCAGCGGGCTTTTCATCGAGGCTACGCGATGAAACAGCCGCTTCCATCAGGCGAGACGCCGTTCCGGTTGTTCGTGATCGCCGGAGAGCCGTCAGGCGATCATCTGGCGGCAAGTTTCATCGCCGCGCTCAGATCCCGCCTCGCGCCGAGGGCGCTGGAGATCAGCGGCATTGGCGGCTTGCCGCTGCAGCGGCTGGGGCTGGTCTCGCGTTTTGCGCAGACCGACATCCAGCTCATGGGCGTGGTGGCCGTTCTGAAGAGCCTGCCGACCCTGCTGTCGCACATCACCGACACGGCAGATGCCATCGTCGATCAGCGCCCCGACCTCCTGCTGACCGTGGATGTGCCGGACTTCTCGATGCGGGTGGCGCGCAAGGTACGCAAGGCGGACCCGTCGATCCCGATCATGCACTGGGTCGCGCCGTCGGTCTGGGCCTGGCGGCCCGGGCGGGCCCGGGCCATGGCACCGCATGTCGATCGCCTGCTGGCGCTGTTGCCGTTCGAGCCGGCCGCCTTCGAGCGACTGAAGGGGCCGTCCACCCTCTATGTCGGCCATCCCCTGCTAGACAGCGCGGCCAGCATCCGGCCCGACCCTGACGAGCAGCGCCTGCGCGACAACGCCGTTGCGCCTGTCATCCTTGTCTTGCCGGGCAGCCGCCGCTCGGAGATCCGGCATCTGCTGCCCGTGTTCCGCGAAACAATCCGGCTTGTCGCTGCCCGCTATCCGCACGCGCATGTGGTCATTCCCGCCGTGCCGCACTTGGCCGAGGCCATTTCTGCCGACGTCGCAGGCTGGCCGGTCAGGGTCGAGGTTGTCATTGGCGAGGATGCGAAGCGTGCCGCCTTCCGTCGTGCGAGGGTGGCGCTCGCCACCTCTGGCACGGTGACGCTCGAATTGGCGATAGCGGGCATTCCGCTGGTCGGGGCCTACCGTGGCAATGCCTTCGAGGGCTGGCTGGCCGGCAAGCTCGTCAAGAGCCACAGCGTGCTGCTGTGCAACCTCGTCCTTGGCCGCAACATCGCGCCGGAGTTCATGCAGAATGCGGCGACAGCGCCGGCCCTTGCGGCAGCGTTGATGGCGATCATTCCGGAAGGCCCGGTCCGTGACGCACAAACGCTCGCCTTCGCCGAACTCGATGGCATCATGGCCTTGCCGGATGGACAGGCGTCGGCGGATGCGGCGGTAAGCGCCGCGCTGGAACTGGTGGCAAGCCGGCGCAACGCCTGACAAGATCGGACTGCCCAAGGAAAAGGGCGGGACCGAGCCCGCCCTTCCAGTTCGGATGCGATGTCTGCCCCGTTCAGCGGCGCTTGCCGATGGGCGCATAATCCCGCTTCGGAGAGCCGGTATAGAGCTGCCGCGGACGGCCGATGCGCTGCGATGGGTCCTCGATCATTTCCTTCCACTGGGCAATCCAGCCGACCGTGCGCGCAAGAGCGAACAGGACGGTGAACATGGAAACCGGGAAGCCCATCGCCTTCAGCGTGATGCCCGAGTAAAAATCGATGTTGGGATACAGCTTCTTCTCGATGAAGTAAGGATCGGAAAGCGCAATCCGCTCCAGTTCGATGGCGACATCGAGCAGCGGATCGTCCTTGATGCCAAGTTCGTTGAGGACCTCATGGCAGGTCTTCTGCATGATCTTGGCGCGGGGATCGTAGTTCTTGTAGACCCGGTGGCCGAAGCCCATCAGGCGGAAAGGATCGTTCTTGTCTTTGGCCTTGGCGATGTATTTCGGGATGTTGTCGACATGCCCGATCTCTTCGAGCATTTTCAGCGCCGCCTCGTTCGCGCCGCCATGGGCAGGCCCCCACAGGCAGGCAATGCCCGCCGCGATGCAGGCGAACGGATTGGCCCCGGATGAACCGGCAAGCCGGACGGTCGAGGTCGAGGCGTTCTGCTCATGGTCGGCGTGCAGGATGAAGATCCGGTCCAACGCACGCGCCATCACCGGGTTGACCTTGTAGTCCTCGGCCGGCACGGCGTAGCACATGCGCAGGAAGTTCGAGGAATAGTCGAGGCTGTTCAGCGGGTAAACGAAGGGCTGGCCGATGGTATACTTGTAGGCCATCGCTGCCAGTGTCGGCATCTTGGCGATCATCCGCATCGACGCGATCATGCGCTGCTGCGGGTCGGAGATGTCGGTCGAGTCGTGATAAAATGCGGACATGGCGCCGACGGCGGCCACCATCACGGCCATCGGGTGAGCATCGCGGCGGAAGCCCTGATAGAACCGGGCCATCTGCTCATGGACCATGGTGTGGCGCGTCACGCGGTAGTCGAAGTCGGCCTTCTGGGCCGCTGTCGGCAGTTCCCCGTAAAGCAGCAGATAGCAGGTCTCCAGAAAGTCCCCGTGCTCGGCGAGCTGCTCGATCGGATAGCCGCGATGCAGCAGGATGCCTTCGTCGCCGTCGATATAGGTGATCTTGGATTCGCAACTCGCGGTCGAGGTGAATCCGGGATCATAGGTGAACATGCCCGTCTGGCCATAGAGCTTGGCAATATCGATCACGCTCGGCCCGATCGTGCCTTCCTTGACCGTGACTTCGACCGTCTTGCTGTCGACGACAATCTGCCCCGTCAGTCCGCTCATTGTATGGTCACCTTTCCCACAAGCTTTTCGCCTTGTCTTGTCATGTTGGCAGGCTGCAAGCAGTCCCGGCTTCCCGACGAAGAGACCCAGCTTCGCTGCCCCGAGACCAAGTGCTAGCGCATCCGCCGCAGTGCAGCAACAGCGCCAAAGGTGTGAGACCGCGCGCCAGAAGCAGGGTGGCTCAGGCGGCGACGTCCCTAAGGCGCAGAATGCTTTCATCGCGCCCGAGCACGGCCAGCACATCAAACAGGCCCGGTGAGGTCGACTTGCCCGTCAAGGCCGCACGCAGCGGCTGCGCCACCTGGCCGAGCTTGAGGCCATGGGCATCGGCAAAGGCGCGCACCGCCGCCTCGGTCGTCTCGACTGTCCAGTCCCCGAGGGCTTCGAAGCTGCCGATCAGCAACCCAAGCCGCTTGCGGGCCTCGCCATCAAGCAACGCCGCCGCCTTGTCCTCCAGCGCCAGCGGCCGCGGGCTGTAGAGATAGGCTGCGCTGTCGAGCAGTTCCACCAGCGTTTTCGCACGCTCCTTGAGTCCGGGCATCGCCATGACCAGCCTGGCGCGCACATCGCCTGACAACGCCTGACCCAGCCCGCGCGGCGGCCCCAGTTCCGGCATCACCTGATCGAGCGCTGCCAGAATCTCGTCGTCAGGCGCGGCGCGCATGTAGATGCCGTTGAGGTTCTCCAGCTTGGCAAAGTCAAATCGCGACGCCGACCGTCCGATCGCCGGAAGATCGAAGGCCGTGATCATCTCGTCAGTCGAGAAGACCTCCTGGTCACCATGCGCCCAGCCCAGTCGCACAAGATAGTTGCGCACGGCAGCCGGCAGGTATCCCAGCGAACGATAGGCATCGACGCCCAGAGCGCCGTGCCGCTTCGATAGCTTGGCGCCATCCGGGCCATGGATCAGCGGAATATGCGCCATGACCGGCACGTCCCAGCCCATGGCCTGATAGATCTGGGTCTGGCGCGCGGCATTGGTCAGGTGATCGTCGCCCCGGATGATGTGGGTCACGCCCATGTCGTGGTCGTCGACCACGACGGCCTGCATGTAGGTTGGCGTGCCGTCCGATCGCAGCAGGACCAGATCATCGAGGTCCTTGTTCTGCCAGACCACGCGGCCCTGCACCTGGTCGTCGACGACTGTCTCGCCATCAAGCGGCGCGCGCAGGCGGATCACCGGCTTGAGGCCGGCAGGAGCCGTCGCCGGGTCGCGGTCGCGCCAGCGTCCGTCATACTTCATCGGGCGGCCCTCGGCGCGGGCATTCTCCCGCATCTCGTCAAGCTCGGCCGGCGTGGCAAAACAGCGGTAAGCGCGACCCCGCTCCAGCAGGTCGTGCGCGACCTCGGCATGACGGGAAGCCCTTGCGAACTGGAAGATCGGGTCGCCATCCCAATCCAGACCCAGCCACCTCAGACCATCGATGATGGCGTCGATGGCCGCCTCGGTGGAGCGCTCGCGGTCGGTATCCTCGATCCGCAGCAGCATCTTGCCGCCGAACCGGCGCGCATAGAGCCAATTGAACAACGCTGTCCGGCCGCCGCCGATATGCAGGAACCCGGTCGGGGAGGGCGCGAAACGTGTGACAACAGGCTTGGTCATGGAGCAGTCTTTATGAACGGCGGCAGGATAACGGCGGCAGGGCAGGAGGGGCGAGACAGGGAACCGCACCTGACGTGAGCCCGGCGCGGCACCCGCCCGGCAACCGTCGCGCCTGAGTCCACATTTCGTGAGCGGTGCTCTAGCATGCCATGCCATGGAAGGTAAGCAGCACGAACAACCCCGGTCGCGGCCATCGGCCCGCGCCGGCTCGGCTGTGGGCCATGCCGATTTTGCTGTGACACCCTCGCTGGCCGCGCGCTGGCAGGTCTTGCGCGACATCTGGCTTCGGCATCTGCGGGAAGCTTTCGCGCTCGAAACCGAGCGCCGGACCTGGTTCAACTGGCTTCCCGTGGCGTTCGGGCTTGGCATCGCAGCCTACTTTGCCGCCGACCGCGAACCCTTGTGGTGGGGCCCTGCGGCGGCCTTGATACTGTTCGGCGCCGCCGCTTTCTCGATCGGCCGGCCCGTCGCGCGTTCGGTCCTGATCGCGCTCTGCGCGGCAATGGCAGGCATCGCGGCAGGCCAATGGCGCACCGAGCGCGTGCTGGCGCCCTCCCTTGATCGGATCAGCATCGCCAAACTGAGCGGCTATGCCGAGAGCGTCGAGCCCCGCACCGGTGACATCCGGCTCGTCATGCTGGTCACCGCGTTCGGCACACTGGACGCAGCGCAATTGCCACAGCGGGTCCGGATCACGCTCAGGCAAGGCACGGTCCGGGCTGGCGAACACATCACGCTGACTGCCAGGCTGATGCCGCCGCCCGAACCCGCGCGCCCCGGGGGCTATGACTTCGCCCGCGACGCCTTCTTCCGCGGCATTGGCGCGGTCGGCTCCGGGCTGGGCACGATCGAACGCACGCCGCCGCCATGGCCGGCTCCGGTCGGCGTCAGGGTCAATGCGGCCATCGACGAAGCGCGCAATGCCATGACCGAACGCATCGCGCGGCTGATCGGCGGACAAGCCGGGGCTGTCGCCGCCGCGCTCGTGACCGGCAAGCGCGGCCTGATCAGCGAGGAGACCAACGACATCCTGCGCGGGGCAGGGATCTACCACATCGTCTCGATCTCGGGCCTGCACATGGTGCTCGCCGCCGGCTCGATCTTCTGGCTGGCGCGCGCCCTTCTGGCCTTTGTGCCGATGCTTGCACTGGGCTGGCCCTTGAAGAAGATCGCTGCGTTTCTCGCGATGCTCGGGGCGAGCGGCTACTGCATCTTTTCCGGCTCGGAGGTCGCGACCGAGCGCTCGCTGATCATGACCCTGATCATGCTGGGTGCAGTTCTCGTGGATCGGCCCGCGCTGAGCATGCGCAATCTCGCTTTTGCCGCTTTGGTCGTGCTGGCGCTGGAGCCAGACGCGATGCTGGGTCCAAGCTTCCAGATGTCATTCGGCGCGGTGGCGGCCCTGGTCGCCTATGCCGAGTGGCACCGGCACCGGGCGCGAACGGATGGCGTCGAACCCGGGCTGGTGGCCCGCCTTGTCCGGACAGTGAAACTGGGGCTGGCCGGCATGTTCATCACATCGCTGCTCGCCGGCATCGCAACGGCCCCGTTCGGCGCGTTCCATTTCCAGACCTACAATCCGTTCGGGGTCCTCGGCAACATGCTGGCGTTACCGTTCGTGTCGCTGATCGTGATGCCGGCCGCGGTGATTGGCGCGTTGCTGTATCCGCTCGGGCTCGACGCGCTGGCGTGGTGGATCATGGGGCTGGCAACGGAGCCGGTGCTCCGTGTCTCGGCCCTGGTCGCGGGGCTTGGCGGCTCGACACAGGTGGTGCCAGCTTTCGGGCTGACAGCCCTTGCCTGTCTTGGCGCAGCGCTGTTGACCATCACCTTGCTCACCACCTGGCTGCGCTGGCTGGGGGCCATTCCCCTGCTGGCCGGGCTGGCACTGGCAGCGCAGCCAGTCCGTCCGGACATCTACATCGACCGGGAGGGCAATGGCGTTGCAGCACGGGCGAACCATGGCAACCTTGCGGTCATGGGACGACCGGGCGCTTTTGTGCTCGCCCAATGGCTGAAAGCCGATGGCGACAACCGGCCCTCCGACCACGCAGGCCTGCCATCCGGAGCCACCTGCGATGCGTCTGGCTGCGTCATACGGATGACACATGGCCACAGCGTCGCGTGGTCCCGCTCACCGGCCAGCATCAGCGAGGATTGCCATCGTGCCAGCCTTGTGGTCACGCCGCTGCGCTGGGACGGAGCGTGCAAGGCGCTAATGGTCGACCGGCGAACACTCGACCGCTATGGCGCGATGTCGATCAGCGTCGCGGCCGAGGGCCTTCAGGCCAAAACCAGCCGGAACCCGGATGCGCCAAGGCCATGGTCCCGCCGCGACAGCCAGCGGCCTGAGCCTCCGACAGTGCCTACAAGGGCTGCAATTTCCGAAGAAAGTGCGCCTGATCCGACGCTTGACCTGCGCGTTCAGTAGCGCCGGACGAGACTGATCAGCTTGCCCTGGATCTTGACCCTGTCCGGCCCCAGCACCCGTGTCTCGTAGGCAGGGTTTGCGGCTTCGAGTGCGATCGAGGTGCCGCGCTTGCGCAAACGCTTCAGCGTCGCTTCCTCATCATCGATCAGGGCGACCACGATCTCCCCGGTGTTGGCTGTGTCCTGCTTGCGGATCACCACCGTATCACCATCGAGAATGCCGGCTTCGATCATCGAATCGCCCTGCACCTCGAGGGCATAGTGCTCCCCGGATCCGAGCAGGTCGGGCGGCAGCGAGATCGTGTGGCTGCGATTCTGCAACGCCGTGATTGGCACGCCCGCCGCAATCCGCCCCATCACGGGGATGGCGACGTTGCGGCTCGCCTCATCCTCCGCCACGCGCGGGGCCGGGCTGCGCCCAAGACCACCCTCGACCACCGAAGGATTGAACCGTTGCCGGGCCGCAGGCGTGATGCTCGCATCGGGCAGCTTGATCACCTCCAGCGCGCGTGCCCGGTTGGGCAGGCGGCGGATGAAGCCCCGCTCCTCAAGCGCCATGATCAGCCGGTGAATGCCGGATTTGGATTTCAGATCAAGCGCATCCTTCATCTCGTCGAACGAGGGCGGCACGCCGGCCTCGCGCAGACGTTCATGAATGAAGCGCAGAAGCTCATGTTGCTTGCGGGTCAGCATCGGAACTCCATGGGGCCATGCCGGCTGGACGGGAATGGCACAAGAACGGTGCCACCTGAATCAAAAAACGTAACGTGAACATCTCTACATGTTCCCGCTGTGTTCCGCAAGCGCCTTCCTGCCATCTCAGGCCGGCAAGCGGACATCATTCGTCAGTCGTGGCCATCAGGTGTCAGAGGCGGATGATCTCGCATGGCTCGCCGGCGCGGCCGGCAGGAGCATGGGCCGGGCGGACGAGGAGGGCTTCGGCCTCGACCAGCAGGCGCTGGATCGAACTGTCCTGCGTTGCAAACGGCGT
>JAIYDY010000065.1 GCA_027487245.1 Hyphomicrobiales bacterium | reverse complement strand
GGCTCGGGGCGGAGGGTTGCGTCGGCACCGAGCACTTGAACAACCCGGCCGTTTCGCCGCATGATGCGCGAAATCCGCGCTGCGCGGGCGAGCGCCTTCGCATCGCGGTAGAGATACAGCACGCCCTCCTGCTTGCGGGGCGCATCGAGGCCGGTGTCTTGGTAGGTCTCGGACCAGAGCTGCTGCGAATAG
Source organism: Hyphomicrobiales bacterium (assembly GCA_027487245.1). Classification (GTDB taxonomy): domain Bacteria; phylum Pseudomonadota; class Alphaproteobacteria; order Rhizobiales; family Beijerinckiaceae; genus Allobosea. The sequence continues at coordinate 26,809 of JAIYDY010000065.1, read as the reverse complement.
AGGCAAAGCCGGTTCTTGGCGCGGGTGTTGGCCTCCTCGCGGGCCGGTGTGCACTCCCGCGCGAAGCGCAGCGCCCAGCGCCAGAAATCAGGGTTGCGATGATCGGCGAAGACGAAGCCCCCGCCCTTGCCGGCCAGCCCTTTCAGCCCTGCCGCCAGCGCGGGCAACGAGCCCCAGGCAAAGGCATGGCCGGTCGAGATCAGGCCGGCATTGCCCCATGAGGTTTCGGTGGCCGGCCCTTCGGCGTGGTCCACCAGCGTGACCTGATGCCCGTCCGCCATGAGGCGATAGGCGGATGTGACGCCGACAATGCCGGCTCCGAGAATGATGATGCGCATGGCGGCAGTTGTAGCGAGAGGAAACGGAGACAGGACGCGGTGATCAGACCCGGCCAGCACACACCTTGCATGGCCATGGCCCGCATGCCACATCGCGCAGGCAAATTCATCCATCCGCGATGCCAGAGCCGGTGTCGCCTTGCTCCAGCCGGAACCGCCACGTGGCCCTGCCGCTTTCGATCTACATCATCGCGCGCAACGAGGCCGACCGGATCGGGGCGACGATCCGGGCTGTGGCCGGATTGAGCGACGACATCGTCGTGGTCGATTCAGGCTCGACCGATGACACGGTGGCGGTGGCAACGGCGCTCGGCGCGCGGGTCATTTTCAATGCGTGGCCGGGCTATGGCCTGCAGAAGCAGTTCGGCGAGGATCAGTGCCGCCATGACTGGCTGCTCAACATCGATGCCGACGAGGTGGTTCCGCCGGACATGGCCGAGGACATCCGGGCACTGCTGGCGCAAGCCGCGCTGCCGCCGGCCGGCTATCGCCTGCGCATCGCCGAGGTGTTCCCCGGCGAGAGCAGGCCGCACGCGCTGGCCTATGCGCTGACGCCGGTCAGGCTCTATCACCGCTCCGTCGGGCGCTATTCGCCCTCCACGGTGCATGACCGGGTGGTGATGGCCTCGGGTGCGCCAATCCACCGGCTTGCCGGCACGGTGGCGCACTATTCGGTGCGCTCGCTCGGCGATCAGATCGCCAAGCTCAACGCCTATGCCGACCAGCAGGTGGACGACATGCTGGCGCGCGGCGATGGCGTGTCGCGGCTCAGGATGGTGCTGGAGTTTCCGGCCAACTTCATCAAGGCGTATGTTGGCCGCCGGCATGCGCTGCGCGGCACCTACGGCTTCATGACGGCGATGAACTTCGCCTTCTACCGCTATCTCAGGGCAGCCAAGTATTGGGAGCGCCGGCTGGACCGGCGTGGTCGCAACGATGACTGACAATGTGGGTTCCGGCGGGCCGGTGGCGCTGGTCACGGGCGGCGCGAAACGGGTCGGCAGGGCGATCTGCCTCCGGCTGGCCGAGGCCGGCTATGCGGTGGCGATCCATTGCAACGAATCGGTGGCGGAGGCGGAGGAGCTTGCCGCCATGATCATGGAGAAGGGCGGTCGCGCGGCGGTCATCTCTGCCGATCTTGTCGATCCGGGATCGGTCGAGGGCATCGTGCCGGCGGCAGCCGCGGAACTCGGCCCGATCACGCTGCTGGTCAACAATGCCTCGATGTTCGCCAAGGACAGCCTGACCAGCCTCGATGTGGCGACGTGGAACCGCCAGTTCTCGGTCAACATCCGCGCGCCGTCGGTGCTTGCGGGCGCGATGGCCAGGGCGCTGCCGGAGGGCTTGGACGGCGCGATCATCAACATCCTGGACCAGCGCGTCTGGAAGCTGACGCCGGAATACTATTCCTACACGCTCTCCAAGGCCGCGATGTGGGCGGCGACCCGCACCATGGCCCAGGCGCTCGCGCCTCGCATCCGGGTCAACGCCGTGGGCCCCGGCCCGACCGTTGCCAATGTGCATGATGGCGAGGCGCTGTTCCAGAAGGAGGCCGCCGGCACGCTGCTTGGCCACGCCGTTGCTCCGGAAGAGATCGCCGACGCCGTGCTCTATCTCGCCCGCGCCCGCTCGATCACCGGCCAGATGCTGGCGGTGGATTCCGGCCAGCACCTGGGCTGGCAGACGCCGGACATCGTGACGGGGTGAGGCTGGATCAGTTGTTGCGCCGCACCTGCCGACATGAAGGCTACAAGAGCCAACCTTGACATTCGCCCCCGTTCAGGGCTTTAAGCTGCCGCATTCTCGATCGACATCGTCGTTCGTCCATCCGCCGACCCAGCCCATGTGGCGGGAGGTCATCGCCCGACAGCGCGTCTTGCGCCCTCGGGCGCAAAAGCGTTTGGGCATGACGTTGGCGGGCGGGATCGAAAAGGACGGCAAGACCCCATGTTCCAGACCCTGAGCGACAAGCTCAACGGCATCCTGCAAGGCCTGACCCGGCGCGGCGCGTTGACGGAAGATGACGTCAACGCGGCGCTGCGCGAGGTTCGCCGCGCGCTGCTGGAAGCGGACGTGGCGCTGGAGGTGGTGCGCAGCTTCACCGACAAGGTGCGGGTGCGGGCGGTCGGCTCGGAAGTGCTGAAGTCGGTCACGCCCGGCCAGCAGGTCATCAAGATCGTCAACGACGTTCTGGTCGAGACGCTGGGCGGGGAAGGCGAGGTCATCTCGCTCGATGCGGTGCCGCCGGTGCCGATCCTGATGGTCGGCCTGCAGGGCTCGGGCAAGACCACGTCGACCGCCAAGATCGCCAAGCGCCTGACTGATCGCGACAAGCGCAAGGTGCTGATGGCCTCGCTCGACACGCGCCGCCCGGCGGCGATGGAGCAACTGGCCATCCTCGGCAAGCAGATCGGCGTCGAGACGCTGCCGATCGTGGCGGGCCAGACCGCCGTGCAGATCGCCCGCCGCGCCATCGAGGCCGCGAAGCTCGGCGGCTATGACGTGGTGATGCTCGACACGGCAGGCCGCGTCACGCTCGATGAAGCGCTGATGGCCGAGGTGGCAGAGGTCAAGGCCGCCACCAATCCGCATGAGGTGCTGCTGGTTGCCGATGCGCTGACCGGCCAGGACGCCGTCAACACCGCCCGCGCCTTCGATGGCCGCGTCGGGCTGACCGGCATCGTGCTGACCCGCATGGATGGCGACGGGCGTGGTGGTGCTGCGCTGTCGATGCGCGCTGTCACCGGCAAGCCGATCAAGCTGGTCGGCACCGGCGAGAAGGTCGATGCGCTGGAGGAGTTCCATCCCGGCCGCGTCGCCAACCGCATTCTCGGCATGGGCGACATCGTCAGCCTCGTCGAGAAGGCTGCTGCCAATATCGACCAGGCTGCGGCGCAGAAGATGGCCGAGCGCATGGCCAAGGGCAAGTTCGACCTGAACGACATGCGCAGCCAGCTTCAGCAGATGATGACAATGGGCGGCATTGGCGGGGTGATGGGCATGCTGCCCGGCATCGCCAAGGCCAAGGCCCAGATGGCCAGCGCCAATCTCGACGACAAGGTGATCAAGCGCCAGATCGCCATCATCGACTCGATGACCAAGGCCGAACGCGCCGACCCTGAGCTGCTGAAGGCGTCGCGCAAGCGCCGCATCGCCGCTGGCTCCGGCACCTCGCCCGAAGCGATCAACAAGCTGCTCAAGATGCATCGCGGCATGGCCGACATGATGAAGATGATGGGCAAGCAGAAGGGCGGCCTGCTCGGCAAGATGGGCCAGATGTTCGGCATCGGTGGCGGCGGCATGCCCGACATGGACCCGTCCAAGATGACGCCGGAGCAGATCGAACAGATCAAGAAGCTGAGCGGCGGGCAGTTGCCCCCCGGCTTCGGTGGCGGCGGGCTGCCACCCATGCCTCCCGGTCTTGGCGGCGGCATGCCGAAGCTGCCCGGCCTTGGCAACCCTGGCCTTCCCGGCCCCAAGGGCGGGCTTCCCGGCCTCGGCTTCAACCCGTTCGGGGGGAAGAAGAAGTGATCGCGGCGATCGACATTCCCGTGGTCGAGACCGGACGCCTCCGGCTGCGCGGCTGGCGCGAGGCCGACGTGGACGGGCTGCTGCAGCTTCTGTCCGATAACGACAATGCGCAATTCATCGGGCCGATGGCCTCGCGCGTCGAGGTCTGGCGGCGCATGGCAACGATGATCGGCCACTGGTCCTTGCGCGGCTATGGCACCTGGGCCGTGACCATGGCCGGTGACGACACCTGCCTCGGCTGGGCCGGCCCCTGGTATCCGGAAGGCTTTTCGGAGCGCGAGATCGGCTGGGCGCTGGTGCGGTCAGCGCAGGGCAAGGGTGTGGCAACGGAGGCCGCGCTCGCGGCGCGCACGTTTGCCTACACACGGCTTGGCTGGACCACGGCGGTGAGCTTCATCGACCCGGCCAACCAGGCGTCCGCCCGCGTCGCCGAACGGCTCGGCGCTGTGCGCGATGGCATATCGGCGGTCCATGGCAAGACGGTCGATGTCTGGCGGCATCCGCCGCCCTCGGCCGCCGACTCCGGCGTTCATTCTGTCGGGGGGAAGAAGACATAGAAGCAAGTTGTGCGGACTGCAGCTCCTTTCCCATCCTCGTCCTTCGACACGCTCAGGATGAGGATGGCAAAGGGTCTGCGGCTCGCAATCCACGCAACAAGGCCCTGCATCCTCATCCTGAGCTTGTCGAAGGACAAGGATGCAAGGCCGGACACCAGAAACCACCTTCAACACCAAAGGAAACCAACATGTCTGTCAAAATCCGTCTCGCCCGTGGTGGCGCCAAGAAGCGTCCGCACTACCAGATCGTCATCGCTGACAGCCACTCGCCGCGCGATGGCCGTTTCATCGAGCGCATCGGCCGCTTTGATCCGATGAAGCCGAAGGACCATGCCGAGCGCGTGGTGCTCGATCTCGAGAAGGCCGCCAGCTGGCTCGCCAAGGGCGCACAGCCCACCGACCGCGTGGCCCGCTTCCTGGATGCCGCCGGCCTGATCAAGCGCAAGGTGCGCAACAACCCGGAGAAGGCCGTTCCCGGCGACAAAATGAAGGAACGCGCCGAGAAGAAGGCCGCCAAGCTGGCTGCGCCGGCTGCTGACGCCTGATCGATCGGTTGCTGCCTCTTTCCGGTGTCATGACCGCCCTTTTGGCGGTCATCCCGGAACGTGAGCTCATGCGCAACAGAGATGGCCGCCACAAGGGCGGCCATGACACTTGAGACATCACACCCCATGCCCGCCCCCCTTGTGCTTCTCGGCCGTTTCGGACGCGCCCACGGGGTGAAGGGGGAGGTGCGGCTGCAATCGTTCACTGCCGATCCGCTGGCCATTGCCGGCTATGGCCCGCTCACGTCGGAAGACGGGGGGCGGGTTTTCGTGCTGGCCGGGGTGCGCCCTGCCGGCGACATGCTGATCGCGCGGGTGGCCGGCGTCGATGGCCGCGAGGCTGCCGAGGCGCTGAACGGCATTTCGCTGCATGCCCCGCGGGAGCGGCTGCCGGCGCCGACTGCCGAAGACGAGTTCCTGATGGCGGATCTGGTCGGCTGCCGCGCTGTGCTGGCCGACGGCACCGAGGTCGGCGAGATCATCGACGTGCCGAACTATGGCGCCGGCGACCTGCTCGACATCCGGCCTGCCAAGGGCGGGCCGAGCGTGCTGATGCCGTTCACCAAGGCCTTCGCGCCGGTGGTCGATGTGGCGCAGCGCCGCGTCGAGATTGACCCGCCGGCCGGATTGTTCGACGACTAGGACATGGTTTTCAGGGCCACCATCCTCTCGCTCTATCCGGAGATGTTCCCCGGCCCGCTCGGCGTGTCGCTGGCCGGCGAGGGGCTGAAGACGGGCCTGTGGTCGCTGGAGAGCCGCCAGATCCGCGAGCACGGGCTGGGCCGCCACCGTGCGGTGGACGATACGCCCGCAGGCGGCGGACCCGGCATGGTGATCCGCTGCGATGTGCTGGCGGCTGCGCTCGATGCCGCCGTTAAGGCGGACGATGCGCGGCCACGCCTGCTGATGAGCCCGCGCGGCCAGCCCTTGCGTCAGGCCCGCGTGCGCGAACTGGCCGCCGGCCCCGGCGCGATCATCATCTGCGGGCGCTTCGAGGGTGTCGACCAGCGCGTGATCGAGGCACGTGGGCTCGAAGAGGTCTCGATCGGCGATTACGTGCTGTCAGGTGGCGAGATCGCGGCCATGGTCCTGCTCGATGCCTGCGTGCGCCTGATCCCCGGCGTGATGGGCAAGGACCACTCGGGCGATGAGGAGAGCTTCGAGGGCGGGCTGCTCGAATATCCGCATTACACCCGCCCCCGCGATTGGGAAGGCCACTCCATCCCCGATGTGCTGACCGGCGGCAACCATGCCGAGATCGCCCGCTGGCGGCGGGCCGAGGCAGAGCGGATCACTCACGAACGGCGACCGGATTTGCTGAAGGGCTGATCTTGCCAGATGCCGGCTTCATTTGCCCACCGGCAGCCCCTCATCGAGCCAGCCCTTGTTGCGTCCGTCGCCGAGCATGCCGCCGCGCACATCGACGATGCCGGTCCAGCCGCGTTTGCCGAGCACGTCCTGCACGTGGCGGGTGCGGCTGGCCGTGCGGCAGATGATGGCGATGGGTTTGCCGGGGTTTTCGGCCCGCAGGCCGGCAAGCCGCGCCTCGAACACGGGCGAGGTCATGTCGAGCCTGATCGCGCCTTCCGCCACGCCGGTATCGGCCCATTCCTCCGGGCGGCGGATGTCGACAAGGATGACCTCTTTCGCCCTGCTGCGCTCATGTGCTTCACGCACGCTCATGGTGGCGCGGGGTGGCAGGGTTTGCGCAGAGGCCGGGCCTGCGGCAAGCAGCATGGCGAAAAACAGGCGGCGGCTGATGGGCGAAGTGGTCATGGTTCCCAGATAGATCGCAGCCGCGCATCTGCCAACCGGCCCGAGCCCTGATAACACGGGCGTGATGCAGCGATGGCTCTTCCCCGCGCCGCTTGCAGCGGCTAAAGAACGGCCAACACCGCTGACCAAATTCGATCGGGGATATGACGATGGCAAACGCCAAGCCGCGCACGCTGTATGACAAGATCTGGGATGACCATCTGGTGCATGAGCAGCCCGACGGCACCGCGCTGCTCTACATCGACCGGCATCTGGTGCACGAGGTCACCAGCCCGCAGGCCTTCGAAGGGCTGCGCACGACCGGCCGCAAGGTGCGCGCACCGGAAAAGACGCTGGCCGTGGTTGATCACAACGTGCCGACGACCGACCGCTCCAAGGGCATCGCCGAAGAGGAAAGCCGCATCCAGGTCGAGACGCTGGCGATGAACGCCGAGGCGTTCGGGATCGAATACTTCAACGAACTCGACAAGCGCCAGGGCATCGTCCACGTCGTCGGCCCCGAGCAGGGCTTCACGCTGCCGGGCACGACCATCGTCTGCGGTGACAGCCACACCTCGACCCATGGCGCGTTCGGCGCGCTGGCCCACGGCATCGGCACCTCCGAGGTCGAGCACGTGCTCGCCACGCAGACGCTGATCCAGAAGAAGGCCAAGAACATGCGTGTGCAGGTGGATGGCACGCTGACGCGCGGTGTCACCTCCAAGGACGTGGCGCTGGCCATCATCGGCGAGATCGGCACCGCCGGCGGCACCGGCTCGGTGATCGAGTATGCCGGCGAGGCCTTCCGCGCCATGTCGATGGAAGGCCGCATGACGGTCTGCAACATGTCGATCGAGGCTGGCGCGCGCGCCGGCATGATCGCGCCGGACGAGAAGGCCTATGCCTACCTGCATGGCCGGCCCAAGGCCCCCAAGGGCGAAGCGTGGGATGCAGCCCTCCGCTATTGGGACACGCTGGTCACCGACGAGGGCGCGCATTTCGACCGCGTCGTGACGCTCGATGCCAACAACCTGCCGCCGATCGTGTCGTGGGGCACCAGCCCGGAAGACGTGATCAGCATCAACGGCATGGTGCCGGACCCGAGCCTGATCGGCGACGAGACCAAGCGCGCCTCCAAGCAGCGGGCGCTCGACTACATGGGCCTGAAGGCCGGCACGAAGATCACCGACATCGAGGTCGATGTGGTCTGGATCGGCTCGTGCACCAATGGCCGCATCGAGGACATGCGTGCCGTGGCCCGGATCGTCGAGGGCAAGAAGCTGCACGGGCGGCTGCACTACGGCATGATCGTGCCGGGCTCGGGCCTGGTTAAGCAGCAGGCCGAAGCCGAGGGGCTCGACAAGATCTTCATCGCCGCGGGCTTCGAATGGCGCGAGCCGGGCTGCTCGATGTGCCTGGGCATGAACCCGGACCAGCTCAAGCCGGGCCAGCGCGCCGCCTCGACCTCGAACCGCAACTTCGAAGGCCGCCAGGGCTTCAAGGGGCGCACCCACCTCGTCTCGCCCGCCATGGCCGCAGCTGCCGCGCTGGCCGGCCGGTTCGTCGATGTAAGGACGCTGGGGCAGGCCTGATGCTTCGCAGTGGCGGCTGACCCGCCGGCCTGCCATCGCCGGAGACATGCTGATGCCTGAACCCGACAAGTCCCAGCAGGAAGCGAAAGCCATCCTTGACCGCGCCAAGCGCGATCAGGAGGGCATCCTGGCCTCGTCGATGGCGCGGGCGTCGGACCATTTCGCCGGCAAGGATGCGCCGCCGGATGATGCTGCCGAGCTTTGGGGCCGGCGCATCGGCCGTTCGCTGTCACTGATCGGCGTCGTCGTGCTGGGCTATCTGCTGGGCGTGCAACTCAAGCTGTGGTGACGGGAATACCCGTCGCCTCGTCGTCAAGTTGGCTCGTCGTCATGGCGAGCGCAGCGAAGTCACCCAGACGCGTGGCGGACCGAGGCTGGATTGCTTCGCTGCGCTCGCAATGACAAAGTCAGCTCGTCCCTCACAATCAGCGCCCCGCGCCCTATCTCAGCGCCATGACCTCCGACCCCTTGTCCGGCCTCACGGCTCCCACCCTCGCCGGCATCGAACGACTGGCCGACGAGGCTTTCGCGCGCCTGCCAGAGGCGTTCCGCGCCCTGTGCGGCGAGGTGATCATCCGTGTCGATGATTTCCCCACCGACGAGGTGCTGGAGGAGATGGAGGCCGAGACGCCATTCGACCTGCTGGGCCTGTTTACGGGCGTGGGCATGGCGCAGGACGCAGCGGTGGCCGAAACCGGCCGCATGCCCAACACGATCCATCTCTATCGCCGGCCCCTGCTCGACTACTGGGCCGAGCATGACGAGACGCTGGGGCATCTGGTGACACACGTTCTGGTGCACGAGATCGGCCATCATTTCGGGCTGAGCGACGATGACATGGAGGCGATCGAGGAGAGGGCCGGCTAGGTCTTGTGACTATCGCGGGCCTTCGCCACGATCAGTCGCTCCAGTTCGCGCACGTCTGGCACGCCGGGCAACGAAATCTTCTTTTCCACCTTGTCGCCGTCGCTGTCGCGATACTGGCCCATGTTCAAATGCAGCGTCCCGCTGCCATCTGCTTTTTCAACACGATGAACAGAGGCAACCTGTGTTGCATCCAGGCTCGTGATGTTCAGAGTTTTGCCTGCAACCAGTGTTGAGATGCGCTGGTCCGTCAAAACATAGACAGTACGCCGCGCCTTCCACCAGGCCCAGAACGGGCTTGAGACCATCACAAGGCCAATGATAACGAAAGGCAGTCCGAAAATCGGAAAGACAAGGCCCAGAACCTTGCCGGCTCCATCCGGAGCCTGCTTGCCTTCGGCAAACAGCATGGATACGGCGATGTATTCCCATCCGAGGGCAAAGACGGTCCATGGAATGGCGAACAGGAGGATGGGGCAGGCCAGCAGAAAGGCCTTGTTGGCATTGGGCTGACCTGCCCACAGGATTGTCTCGCCGTTGAATTCGGCGCTGACCTGCTTGAAGAAGGCTTGCGGCAGATCGGGCAGTATCATGCCAAAGGAATTGCGCAGGCCTGTTAAAGGATCATGACCGATATAGGTGGTTGCGCCGCGCGCATTCTCGATTATCAAGGCGAGGCTTAACGATCCGTGGAGTTGAATGTCCGATGAAACCCTTCACCACCCTCACATCCACGCCCGCGCCGATGAAGGTGATGAATGTCGACACCGACATGATCATCCCCAAGCAGTTCCTCAAGACGATCAAGCGCACCGGCCTCGGAACCGCGCTGTTCGCCGAGATGCGCTACAACGAGGACGGCACCGAGAACTCGGATTTCGTGCTCAACAAGCCGGCCTATCGCAAATCGGAAATCCTGATCGCCGGCGACAATTTCGGCTGCGGCTCGTCGCGCGAGCATGCGCCTTGGGCCCTGCTGGATTTCGGCATCCGCTGCGTGATCTCGACCAGCTTCGCCGACATCTTCTACAACAACAGCTTCAAGAACGGCATCCTGCCCATCACGGTTTCGGCGGAAGACCTTGAAAAGCTGTTCGATGATGCCGATCGCGGCTCCAATGCGACGCTGACCATCAACCTCGAGAAGCAGGAAATCACCGGTCCCGATGGCGGCACGATCCGTTTCGAAATAGACCAGTTCCGCAAGCATTGCCTGATGAATGGCCTCGATGACATCGGCCTGACCATGGAAAAGGGCGCCTCGATCGACGCCTATGAGGCGAAGCTCAAGGAACGCGCCTGGGCCTGAGCCGGGCGCGGGCAGCGGGGCTTCGACAGCAGGCTTGCACGCCGGCGCGGAAACGGGTCTTCTGGCTTTTGCGGGGGCAAGCGTGCTCCTGCGCCATGGGGGCCTGAGCGATGTCGATGATCCAGCTGATCTATGCGTCGCGGCCATTCGGCTTCAATGAGGCGACGCTGAATGGCATTCTCAACATAGCCCGCCACTACAACGATCGCGACGAGATCACCGGGGCGCTGATCTGCCGCGACGATCTTTATCTGCAATTGCTCGAAGGTCGCGCCGATGTGGTCGAGGCGGCCTATCAGCGCATCGCGCGCGACACGCGCCATCTCGATATCAGGCGCTTGCTGGTGCAACCCGCCGGCCAGCGCCTGTTTGCGACCTGGGCCATGCGGGATGATCCAGCCCGAAGCTGGATGTGGTCGCGCGCTGCGGTGGAGGCCGGGGAACTCGACAAAGCCAGCGCCGATGACCTGCTGGCCGTGTTCGCGCGGTTGGCTGCGGAGCCAGCGGAGCCGGTGTTCGCCTGAGCCGCCTCAGCGCGGCTGGACGTAGATGTTGATCTCGAAGTTCGGGTCGTCCCCCTTGCGCGGATCGCTGACGTATTCCTCGACGAACTGGTCGCGGACGGTCAGACCCTTGGCATCGAGATAGGCGGTGATGTTCTCGTAGGTGGTGTCGATGTCGTCATAGGGTGATTTGTGCGTGAAGCGCAGCGCGTTGCCTTGTGGTGTCGAGCCGGCACGGACATCGCCCGGGGCCATGGCCCCCGGTGCGCGGTCGACCGGCAGCATGGCCTCAAAGCGGAAGCCGATATCGTCCGTCTCGATGAAATGGGTCAGGGGCCTGCCTGCGACCTGCAGGCCGAGCTTGCCGGCCTCGCCACGCAGCTTTTCGAAAACCTCCGCCAGCGTGTCGAGGCCCTTGTCCCAGGTGGTCTGGCCCGCGATCGTCAGCGTCGGCCGCGCCGTCAGAACCAGCGTGTCGACATCGGTGGTGTCGCCGGGCTTGCCCGCCAGCGTGGCATCGGGGTTGACGACCGGGGAAGGCCCGGGGGCGACTGCGGGAGGCTGGGCCAGTTGAGGCGCAGGGGCCGGTGTGGGCGCTGGCGCAGGCGTGGCTTCAGCGGCAGGAGCCGGCGATGATGGCGCCTGAGGGGCAGGCGCAGCGGGCGTGCCCGGCGGAGGCGCGAGGGGCGCGCTCTCGACCGGTGCCGGCAGCGGAACGCCTGCCGGACTGCCGGGCCTGGTGTCAGTCGTTTGAGCGCCAAGGCTGGCAGGAGCGAGCACGCCGATCAGGAACGCGCCCAGGATGGCAAGGATGGTGCTGCCCCGATGTCTGCCGTCCGTGGTCAGCCGGCGCGAGGAGCCGCGGCTTGCTTCGCGCCTGCCTTCACGCGCAAGGGACGTGGTGCCATCAGGAATGATTGCCATTGTTCCGTCCATTCAAGCGATCGGATGCCGCCATCGATTCGCATATCGATCTACCATAGGGCGCGAATGCGGTGCTTGCGAGACGGCACCGCCGGCCGGTCGGCGCTGAAGATGCTTTTGCCGATGCCCGGTTCGCCCTATACAGGGCGCAAATCCGGCGGGTGATGATGACGGCGACAAGCGATAACCCTTTGGTCCACCGACGCTTCCTGAAGATGAACGGCATCGGCAACGAGATCGTCGTGCTCGATCTGCGCGGATCAAGATACCGTGTGCAGCCTCAGGATGCGCGCGCCATCGCTGGCAGCGATGGGGCCTTCTTCGACCAGTTGATGGTGCTGCATGATCCGGTCAGCGCCGGCACCGATGCCTATGTGCGGATCTACAACAATGACGGCTCGGAAGCGGGGGCCTGCGGCAACGGCACGCGCTGCGTGGGCTGGGCAATGATGGCCGATCCGGAGATGGGCGCAGGTGGCACGCGGCCCCTGCTGGTCGAAACCAGGGCAGGCCTGCTGCCGATCACTCGCATCAGCGATGTGGCCTTCATGGTCGACATGGGCGCGCCACGGCTCAACTGGCAGGACATCCCGACGCGTGACCCGTTTTTCGACACCTCCGGCATCGAACTGCAGATCGGCCCGATCGATGATCCGATCCTGCACACACCCGGCGTGGTCTCGATGGGCAATCCGCATGCGGTGTTCTTCGTCGACGACCCATACCGTTTCGATCTGGCCCGGATCGGGCCGATGCTGGAAAACCATCCGATCTTCCCGGACCGTGCCAACATCTCGCTCGCGGCAGTGGTCAGGCCCGACCACATCATCCTCAGGGTCTGGGAGCGCGGTGCCGGGATCACGCGAGCCTGCGGGTCCGGGGCCTGTGCTGCGCTGGTCGCGGCGGTGCGGCGCGATCTGGCACTGCGCAAGGCCACGGTCTCGTTGCCGGGCGGCGATCTGGTGATCGAGTGGCGCGAGAGCGACGGCCATGTGCTGATGACCGGGCCGGTCGAATGCGAGCATGAAGGCCAGTTTGGGGCGGCCGTCTTCGGCGCCGCCGCGTGATGGCGGACGTCATGCTGGCAAGGGCCGCCGATGGGCAGGGCGTGCAGGTGGTAACCTTCGGCTGCCGGCTCAACATCCAGGAAAGCGAGGCGATCCGGCGGCAGGCCGAGGCTGCGGGTCACCGCGAGCTGATCGTCGTCAACACCTGCGCTGTCACCACCGAGGCGACCCGTCAGGCGCGGCAGGCGATCCGACGCCTGCATCGCGATCATCCGGATGCGCGGATCGTGGTCACCGGCTGCGCCGCACAGATCGAGCCTGCCCGGTTCGCCGGGATGGGCGAGGTCGCAGCGGTTCTTGGCAACCACGAGAAGATGCTGCCCGGCACATGGTCAGCGCTGGCAGCCTCGAACAGCTTTGGCGCACTGGCCGGCAGGGGGGCTGTCTCCGGCCTCGATGCCTTCGAAAAGGTGCAGGTCTCGGATATTGCCGCCGTCACTGAAACCGCCGTGCACATGCTCGATGGCTTCGATGCCCGCACGCGCGCATTCGTGCAGGTGCAGAATGGCTGCGATCATGCCTGCACCTTCTGCATCATCCCCCAGGGGCGCGGACGCTCGCGCTCGGCCCCGATGGGGTCGGTCGTCGAACAGGTGCGCCGCCTCGCAGGGCATGGCGTCCAGGAGGTGGTGCTGACCGGCGTCGACATGACCAGCTATGGTGCTGACCTGCCCGGTGCGCCTGCGCTCGGGGTTCTGGTGCAGGCCATCCTCAGGCATGTGCCGGAACTGCCGCGCCTCAGGCTATCCTCGCTGGACGCGGTCGAAGTGGATGATGCGCTGCGCGCGGCGATTGCCGGCGAAGCCCGCCTGATGCCGCATCTGCATCTGTCGCTGCAATCGGGCGATGACCTGATCCTGAAGCGCATGAAGCGCCGGCACAGCCGCGAAGACGCCATCCGCTTCTGCGCCGAGATGCGCATGGCGAGGCCCGATCTGGTGTTCGGGGCTGATCTGATCGCCGGCTTTCCGACCGAGGACGAGGCGATGTTCGGCCGCTCGCTCGACATCATCGAGGCCTGCGGGCTCACGCATCTGCATGTCTTCCCCTATTCGGCGCGTCCGGGCACGCCGGCTGCGCGGATGCCGCAACTGCCGGGCGCGGTCATCAGCGAGCGGGCGAAGCGTCTGCGCGAGGCAGGCCGGGCCGCCCTGTTGTGTCATCTGGACGGTGAACGGGGCCAGGTGCGCATGGTGCTGACCGAGCGTGGCGATGTTGGCCGCACCGAGGGTTTCGTGCCGGTCTTGTTCCCGCAGGGCATCGCGCCGGGCCTGCTCCTGCCCGTGCGCATGGCAGGCCATGATGGTCAGCGGTTGATTGCTGGCTGACCGGGCTTCCATGAATAGTGGAAGATCGGCAGCTGCGAGCGCGGGTTGATGCCTTCGCCGGTCCTGATGAAACCCTCCTGCTCGTAGAACCGGATGGCCCGGTGGTTCATGGCGTTGACACTGAGGTCGAGCCCGGCCGGTGCCAGTTGCCGTGCGTGTGCCAGCAAGGCTGGACCGACGCCGCGCCCCTTCCAGCGCTTGGCAGCGCAGATCTGGTCGAGATGCCCGTTGGCCGTGTCGAGCAGGATGAAGCCGGCAATCTCGCCGTCCGGTTCGGCAACGGCAACGCAGCATGACGCGCCACGGCCGCGCGAATCCGCGAGATGACCGGTGAACCAGTCTCGCCGCGCCGCAAAATCGATGCCGGCATAAACCTCGGACCAGCTTTCGACCCACAGTTCGAGCAGAGGCTCCAGATCGTCATCGCGGAACGGTCGGATGTGGAGTGTCATCGTGCCTTGCCTGTCAGAGGCGGCAGTCATCATCGACAGCGGACGGTGGTGGGTTGTTCATCATGATGGCACCACAGAGCCTGAGATGCGATGCACTGTATTGTTGCAATAGCCCTTGGGGTTCCAGGCCGCGTTGCCGAGAGGCTGGGTCTGGCCTTCGACGTCGGTGGCGCGGGCCATCAGGCTGATCGGGCCAGTTTCGGTAGCGGCGATGTCTGCGCCGAAGGCTCGCCAGCCGAATCGGTCGCCCGGCGGCGCAAGTTCTGCCGGGGTCCAGCTGTTGCCGCCATCGCAGGAGATATCCACGCAGGCAACCGGGATATGGCCACTCCATGCGAAGCCGCTGAGCGGGATGGTGCTGCCTCTTGCACAGGTGAAACCATCCAACGGGGCGGTGATCATCGATTTGACCGGCATGTCGGTGATGACTTTGCCGTCGATTCGGTAGTCGAGCCCTGTCATCTTGACGCCGTCATGCTCGCGATCACGGAGCCAGAGACGCGTGACCCATTTCTGCCAGGCCGATCCTGGAAAGCCCGGCACGACCACACGCAGCGGGCCACCGTGAAGGGCAGGCAGTGGACGACCGTTCATGCCAAACGCCAGCATCGTTTCGTCAGCAAGCGCCTTGTCCAGCGGAATGCCGCGCGAAAATGCTGGCTTGTCGGGAGCACCCATCAGCCGGTCTGGGCTTTCGAATGCGCAATAGAGTGCTGATGAGGCAAGCTTGCGCTCCCGCAGGACATCACTCAATCTGAAGCCTGTCCAGCGCACGCAACCGACAGCACCGCGCCGCCATTGCAGTCCTTCCGCCTGCGGATCAAGCAACGCCCGCCCGTTGCCCGCGCACTCGATGACAGCGGTCTGGGTGTGGATTTCATAGCTGGCCTTGAGTTCCGCCAGGCTCAAGGTTGCGGCCTCCTTGACCTCGCCATCGATGGTCAGCGTCCAGTGCTCCCGCTCGTGCTCCTGCCATGTGGGCAGATCACCGTTGTTGCGTACGAACAGATCGTCGTTGGGCGTGAGCGGCTGCGCGAGATCCGCAATGTCCGTCTCACCATTGAGATGTTTGTCCTCGATCTGGCGGAGGCGCGGCTTGTGCACGCTCAGAAAATCGCGCATCGCGGCAATGTCACGCATACGGGATGAGCCAGTAGCCAAGGTCCGCCAAAATCTCGCGGACTGTGATTGAACGACCGACAATCAGGGGCAAGCAAGGCAAGATAAAGGCGGTGACATCGGTCATCCGCCTTTCTTCAAGGCCTCATCGCGCAGTGCACGGCGCAGGACCTTGCCGACATTGGTCTTGGGCAATTCGCTGCGGAAGCTGACATGGCGCGGCACCTTGTAGCCCGTCAGGCTTTCCTTGCAGAAGCTGCGGATGTCCTCCTGCGTGGCGCTCTCGCCGGGGCGGAGCACGATGTAGGCCGCCACAGCCTCGCCGGAATTGTCGTCCGGCAGACCGATGACGGCCGATTCCAGCACCTTGGGGTGGCTGGCGAGCACATCCTCGATCTCGTTCGGATAGACATTGAAGCCGGAGACCAGAACCATGTCCTTCATGCGGTCGACGATCCTGAGCGTGCCGTCCGGATTGAGGATGCCGATGTCGCCGGAGCGGAAATAGCCATCGGCGGTCATCGCCTTGGCGGTCTCCTCGGCGCGACGCCAGTAGCCGGCCATGACCTGCGGGCCCTTGATGCAGATCTCGCCGGGCTCGCCTTCCGGCACTTCGGCTCCGTCAAGGCCACGGATGCTGATATCTGTCGATGGCACGGGGTAGCCGATGGTCCCGGTGAACTCGGCGATGTCGGCGCGGTTGCAGCAGGCCACGGGAGAGGTTTCCGACAGCCCATAGCCCTCCACCAACGGAATGCCGGTCAGGTCCTTCCAGGCCTTGGCGACGGCGGCCTGCGTGGCCATCCCGCCCGAGACCGCGAAACGCAGGTTGCTGAAATCGACCGTCCTGAAATCCGGGTTGTTGAGCAGGGCGTTGTAGAGCGTGTTGACACCGGACATCATGGTGAAACGGCTCGTCCGGAGCGTCTTGACGAAGCCGGCAATGTCGCGCGGGTTGGCGATCAGCAGGCATTTGGCACCGACGCGCATCATGAACAGGCAACAGCAGGTCAGTGCCAGGATGTGATAGAGCGGCAGCGCCGTGACCATGACATGCTGGTAGTTCGGCGGGTCGCCCTGCCGGGCAAAGGACCATTCGAGCCAGGCTTCGCATTGCAGCACGTTGGCATGGACATTGGCGTGGGTCAGGGTGGCACCCTTGGCGACGCCGGTGGTCCCGCCCGTGTATTGCAGGAAGGCTACGTCATTCGGCTTGACGGTGACGTTCTGCGGCCTGGCCGTGCCACTGACAGCGGCGGCGAACGGCGTCGCCCCCGGAATTGAGAAGGGCTTGACCGCCTTCTTCACCTTGCGCGAGACGAAGTTCACGATGTGGCCCTTGAGCCCCATCATGTCGCCGGGCGTGGCGACGAACACGGCATCAAGGCTGACATGCTTCAGCGATTGCTCGACCACGTGGGCGAAGTTCTCGATCACGACGATGGCGCGCGCGCCGGAGTCCGTGAGTTGGTGGGTCAGCTCGCGCTCGGTGTAGAGCGGGTTGACATTGACCGCCGTGAAGCCGCCGACAAGCACCCCGCAGAGCGCGACCGGATAGGCGAGGATGTTGGGCAGCATCAGCGCCACCCGGTCACCCGGCTTCAAGCCACGGGCCTGCAAGGTCGCGGCGAAGGCGTTGGCGGCACGGCCGAGTTCGGTGAAGGTGATCGCCTTGCCGAAGCTTTCGAAGGCCTGGCGGTTGCCATAGACCGACACGGCGTCATTGATCAGCGAGGCAAGGGACGTGACCTTCGCCAGATCGATGTTGGCCGGAACTTTGTCAGGGTAATGCTGCAGCCAAGGCCGCGCGACCGTTGCCACGCCCATCCCGTCTTCCTTCCCATGAAGCCGGACCATTTCTGATGATGGTCCATTGGTTCATGTCTAAACCAGTTGAATGGGTGGTTCAACTGGCAAGGATTGCGGGAATTGTCAGTTGAGATTGAACTTGAAGTTGGCACCGGTGGCGTTGATGCCGTGGAAGCCGACATTGCGCTCACCGGCGGCGCAGGTTCCGCCAAGCTGGGCGCGCTCGACGCGACCGGGCGGCACGCAGAAGGTCTTGTCGACCTGGGCCTTGGCCGGCCACCAGGCGCGACGGCCCTCCTTCTCGGCATAGTAGTAGGTGATGCCGGAGCGGTAGGTGCCGACTGACTTGCACTCCCCGGGATTGCGGGAGTGCCAGGCGCTCTGCATCCACTTCGAGGTACGTGTCTCGTAGTAGACGAGTGCGATGAACACTTTCGAGCCGGTGTTGTTGCAGAAAGTGAGGTTGGTGAAGGCTTGGGCGGCAGGCTGGGCCTGGGCGGAACCAAGGCCGGTGATGGCGGCAAGGGCAAGGAACGCGGCGCGAACGCTGGATGGCAACATGAGTGGGGCCCCCCGGACCGATAAATGGCTGAAAGCGTGATGATGGTGGGCGCGCAACAGACCTGAGTCAATGCGGCGCGGGCCGTTCCCAGCAGCAGCAGACGGCCGTCATCCCAGGCCTCAATCGACCTCGGCGATGCGCGGGTGCGGGGTCAGCACCACGCAGAAATGGCCGAGCGCATCCCCGCCGAGCACGAAGTGATAGGCCGAGAAGTGCCGCATCATGTCGTTCTCGTAGAGCGGCACCGCATCGACATGGCAGATCAGGAACTTCGGCGCGGCGACGATGTCCTCGCGGTCGAGCACGCACATCAGGCGCATGTCGGGGTTGGCGCGAAGCCACTGTTCCACCGTCGTGACGAGGAACGGGTAGCCTGGATGCAGCATGTCATCGAGACAGATCAGGCCCTTCGGATGCAGCACCGCGCGCGCCAGTTCCAGATCGCGCCGCAAGGGCTCGGGCGAATGGTCGCCATCGATGTGGAAGAAGCGCACCAGCCCGCTCTCACCATCCATTGCCAGCTTCTCTGACAGGGCCGGCACACTGAGGGCCGTCGAGTCGGCTTTCCAGACCACCATCCGGTCCTCGGTGACACCCCATGCGCGGCAGTTGGCCACGAAGATGTCGAGTGTCGCAGCGCTCGGCCAAACGAACAGATCGATCCCCAGCGCCCGCTCGCCCGGCTCAAGCGCGAGGGCCTGCGCGATGAAGTAGCGCCCCTGAAAGGTGCCGATTTCGGCAAAATGACCCTTGATCCCCAGGCTTGCCTGATGCTTCAGGCACCAGGCGCTGATCGCGGCGGCAAAGCGCGAGGACATGCCGCGCACGCTGGTGTAGCCGTTGCGCAGGTAGTGGTCGGTGGCCGCATGGCCAGAGACAAAGTCGCTCATGTGGGCTCATTTTCCCTGAAAGACGAAGACGGCCCCTGCGGCGATGGGGCTGAAGCCGACCAGATGGTTCCTGCCCGGCGGATCCTTCAGATACACGAATGAAAACACCGCGAATACACCGAGCGTGCCGACGTCCTGCAAGGCCTTGATCTCGGTGGCGGAAAAGGATGCTGGAGCGGGAAGCCTTGCCTGAGCGTATCGCGCGCCGCCTGCCGTGCAAGCGATACCTATGGTCGTGCAACATGCCGCGTTGTGGCATCATGACCTGCCAGTCGCCTCCGGCCTGACATTGCAGGGCCAGGATGCGGCATGGCGAGGCAAGCCATTGGAGCATGACAGCATGCGAATGATCATCTGGGCCTTCGGCCTCGCGTGCCTTGTGGCTTTGTCTTTGCTGGCGGTGGCGGTCTGGCGCGGCGACGGCCGTTTCGGCGTGGCCGATCTGTGGGAAAAACTGGCCGGCCCTGCCGATCTTGGCCCGGTTGATTTCCTGGCGATCAGCCGCAGCGCCACCGGCAACGATGCGCTGTTCTGTCCGACCGGTTTGTGCGGCACGGTGCGCGTCGATGGGGCCGCGCCGGTTTTCGCGGTGCCGGCACCCGCCTTGCTGCAGGCGGTGCGGGCGTTCCTAGCCGCGCAGCCCGATCTGGTGCGCGTGGCCAGCGACGATGCAGCGATGCAGGACCGCTACGTGGCACGCACGGCGCGGATGCGGTTTCCCGACACGATCAACGTGCGGGCGGTGCCGGTCGGCGAGGGACGCTCGACGCTGGCGCTGTATTCGCGCAGCCAGATCGGGCGCAAGGATTTCGGCGTCAACAAGGCCCGGCTGGACGGTTGGCTGGCCGGTCTTGGCCGCAGCGTGCCGGGGGTGTCACCGTAATCCGGATCAGCCGTGCCGGAGCTTCATGAAGGCCACGGTCAGCACCAGCGGCAAGGTCACGACGTTGGAGATGATCACCGGCCAGCTTTGCAGGGCAATGCCGTAGATCAGCCAGAGCGTGATTCCGATGGCGAAGAAGCATTGCGTCACCAGCGAAATCGCGGTCGTGTCCTTGGTGCGGATCGTGCGAACCGCCTGCGGCAGCCAGCACAGGGTGGTGCAGGCAGCGGCGATGTAACCGACAAGTTCGATCTGGTCAGCGGTCATGTCAGGTCCGGACAGGTGTTCGGGGGTGTGAATCGCTTCCAGGGAGCACCCCTGCCGGCCCCGCATAGCTGAGTCACGGCACAGCCGCGAGGGCCGATTTGTGCTCGCCCGCCTGTCGCGCATCAGGACCTGTTTGGCTTGCCCGCACCGGTTGCGGTCATGTAAGCCAGCGCCATGCCTGAGCCCGCCTCGCCCGTCACGGTTGCCGCGCTGTATCGCTTCGCGCGCTTTGCCGATCCGGCAGGGCTTGTCGCGCCGCTTCAGGCCGCCTGCGAGCGCGACGGCGTGAAGGGCACGCTGCTGGTGGCGCACGAGGGCATCAACGGCACGATTGCCGGGCCGGCTGCCGGGTTGCGGCAGGCGCTTTCGGCCATTGCCGGGATCACCGGGCTGGACGACATCGCTGTCAGCTTTTCGGAGCATGCCGATGCGCCGTTCCTGCGCATGAAGGTCAAGCTCAAGCGCGAGATCGTCACCATCGGCGATGCCGGCGTCGATCCGCTGCTTGCGGCCGGCACCTATGTGGCGCCGAAGGACTGGAACGCGCTGATCGCCGATCCTGACGTGCTGCTGATCGATGTGCGCAACGATTATGAGCACCGCATCGGCAGCTTCAGGGGCGCGATTGACCCCCAGACCGGGTCTTTCGGGGAATTCCCGGCTTTCGTGCGCACGCAACTGGCCGATGCCAAGGGGCGCAAGGTGGCGATGTTCTGCACGGGGGGCATTCGCTGCGAGAAGGCCAGCGCGTTCATGCTTCAGGAGGGGTTCTCCGAGGTCTACCACCTGAAGGGCGGCATCCTGCGCTACCTGGAGGACGTGCCCGAGGCTGACAGCCAGTGGCAGGGCGGCTGCTTTGTCTTCGATGAGCGCGTCGCGGTCGGTCACGGCATGGTGGCGGACGAGCGTTTTCGCCTGTGCCATGGCTGTCGTCAGCCCCTCACCGCCGATGATTGCCAGCACCCCGACCATGAGGAGGGGGTCGCCTGCCGCCATTGCGCCGGCTCGCTGAGCGAGAGCCAGCGCGCCGCCGCCCGCGAGCGGCACCGGCAGATGCGTCTGGCCGAGGCGCGCGGCGAGGCCCATATCGGGCCGGCTGCGCAGGCGCGGTCACAACCTCGCGAGACGTGAGCGCCGAGGTCGTCGCTGCCCGCGCGCTGAGCCATATTGCCGGTCAAGCGTTGCTTGCCGTGGTGCCGGAAACGGGAGAACAGATCATGATGTCAGGACGTTGGACCAGGCGCGCAGCCCTGCTTGCCGCCTCGGGAGCCTTCATGGCGGCGGGCTTTTCGGCCCATGGTCAGCCCCAGCCATCGGTCAGGATCGCCTCGTCGGCGGGGCCGCTGCTGGTCGACACGGTGGCCAGCGGGCTGGAGAACCCGTGGGGCCTGACCTTCCTGCCAGATGGGCGGATGCTGGTGACGGAACGGGCCGGGCGGCTGCGCATCGTCAGCGGCACCGGCCAGTTGTCGCAGCCGCTGGCCGGCCTGCCGCGGATCTCCGCGCGCGGGCAGGGCGGGCTGCTCGATGTGGCCATCGATCCGGCCTTTGCGCAGAACCGGCTGGTCTATGTCTCCTTTGCCGAGCCGCGCGAGGGTGGCGGCACCGGCACGGCGGTCGCCCGCGCCCGGCTCAATGCGGCCGGGACGGCGCTGGAGAGCACGGCCGTCATCTTCAGCCAGCAACCTGCCGGCAATACCGGTCGGCATTTCGGCTCGCGGCTGGTGTTCGGGCGTGACGGGACCCTGTTCATCACGACAGGTGACCGCGGCAACATGGAGATGGCATCGCAGGACCCGAAGGGCCATATCGGCAAGGTGCTGCGCATCCGGACCGATGGCACGGTGCCGCCCGACAATCCCTTTGCCAGTGGCGGCGAGGCGCGGCCCGAGATCTGGTCGAGCGGGCACCGCAACGCGCAGGGCGCGGCGTTGCATCCGGAGAGTGGCGTGCTGTGGACCATCGAGCATGGCGCGCGCGGCGGCGACGAGGTCAATGTCGTGCGCAAGGGCCTCAACTATGGCTGGCCGGTGATCACCTATGGCATCGACTATTCGGGCCGCCGGATCGGCGAGGGGCAGGCCAAGCCCGGGCTGGAACAGCCGATCCATTACTGGGACCCGTCGATCGCGCCATCGGGAGCGGCGTTCTACACCGGCGACCGCTTCAACGGCTGGAAGGGCAGCCTGTTCACTGGCGCGCTGGCCGGGCAGATGCTGGTTCGGCTGACGCTGGCGGGCGAGAAGGTCACCGGCGAGGAGCGCCTGCTGCAGGCGCTCGGCGAGCGCATCCGCGATGTGCGGCAGGGCCCCGACGGGTTCCTCTATCTGCTGACCGACAGCGGCAACGGGCGCATCCTGAGGGTGCGACCAGCTGGTTGAGCCTGTGCGGTCGACCCTCGACAAAGCCGGCGCGATGCTGTACGCGGCAGCCTCAACTGAAAACAGCGTTCCCGAAACGCCTGCGCACAAGCGCAAAATCTGGAGACTGCCATGAACATCATCGAACAGCTCAACAAGGAGCAGGTCGCCAAGCTCAGCGAAGGCAAGACCTTCCCCGAGTTCCAGCCCGGCGACACCGTGCAGGTCAACGTCAAGGTCAAGGAAGGCGATCGTTCGCGCGTCCAGGCCTATGAAGGCGTGTGCATCGCCCGCAATGGCGGCGGCTTCGACCAGTTCTTCACTGTCCGCAAGATTTCCTACGGCGAAGGCGTGGAGCGTGTGTTCCCGCTGTATTCGCCATCGATCGACTCGATCAAGGTCATCCGCAAGGGCAAGGTGCGCCGCGCCAAGCTGTATTACCTGCGCGACCGTCGCGGCAAGTCGGCCCGCATCGCCGAGCGCGTCGAGCCCCGCAAGGACGCACCCAAGGCCTGAGGGCCATAGGGCTGCCCGGCATTCCAGCGCCGCCCTGCAAGGGCGGCGTTTTGCGTTGTGGCCGGCTCCCCATCACATCCGGGCGAGTGCCCCTTGCGCTCAAGGGCGCGTGGCGTAGGGTTCGGTTTTCAGGGGAGCCTCGCCATGCCGCCGATCACGCAGGATATCGTCGATCTGTATGACCGCTTCACCCATGGCGCGCTGTCGCGGCGCGAGTTCATGGAGCGGCTGGCGGCAACCGTGGGCGGAACGGCGGCGGCGACAGCGCTGCTGCCGCTGCTCCAGAACAACTACGCCGTGGCGCAGACCGTGGCCGAGAACGACCCGAGGATTGCGATTTCGCGCTTCCAGTACGAAATCGGCGACGCGATGATGAACGGCGAACTGGCCTGGCCTGCCCGAGAGGGGCGCTTCCCTGGCGTTGTCGTCATTCATGAAAACCGTGGGCTCAATCCGCATATCCGTGATGTCACCCGCCGTTTCGCGCTCGAAGGCTTCATCGCACTCGGCATCGACATCTTGTCGCCGGAAGGCGGCACGCCGGCTGACGAGGATCGCGCGCGCGACATGATCGGGCAGGTTCCGCCGGATCGGGCCGCAGCACGGCTTGCAGCCGGTGTCGCCGCACTGGCGCGGGTGCAGACCTGCAACGGCAAGGTCGGCACTGTGGGCTATTGCTGGGGCGGCGGCATGGTCAACCGCATCGCCGTGCTCAACCCGCCGGGGCTGGCGGCGGGCGTCTCCTATTATGGCTCGCAGGTGCCTGCCGACCAGGTGGAGCGCATCCGCACGCCGTTGATGCTGCACTATGCCGGCAATGACGAGCGCATCAATGCCGGCATCCCTGCCTTCAAGGCCGCCCTGGAATGGGCGAAGAAGGATTTCGAGCTGCATGTCTATGAGGGCGCGCAGCACGCCTTCAACAACGACACCAACGCCGCGCGCTACAGCAAGCCGGTGGCGGACCTCGCCCTGTCACGCACGCTGGCGTTCTTCAGGAAGCATCTGGCCTGAGCGAGGTGCTCAGCGCCCCGGCAACATCACGTCGTTGAGACGCGCGCGGATGATCGGTCTGGAGGGCTGGCGGATCAGCGGCCCATATTCCCGGGCCAGATCGCGGGCGCGCCGGTGCATCGGTGCCGAGTGATAGGCCTGCATGATGGCATCGCGGATGGCGGCTGCATCGGTGCTGTCTCTGGCCACCTGGAGCAGCGTGCCGCGCGCGGCGAGCCTGTCAGCATTGAATTCCTGTTCCAGATGCTGCGGGAAGGCGACCTGCGGCAGGCCGCAGCCGAGCGCCATGGTCGCGGTGCCATGCTGGGCTGAGTGCAGCATGATGCGTGACCGCGCGGCGATCTCCTCCACTGGCTGCGGGCCGTCGAGCAAGGTCATCCCCTCTACTGCCCGGATGCGAACCTTGATCTCGTCACTGATGCCGGGGCCGTGCAGGCGCACCGATACGGGCAGCGTTGTGATGGCGTCCAGAATTGCCGGATTGGCCAGTTCCTGGGTCGAGAAATAGGCGAACACCTCATCTCCGCCCTCCGGCAGCACCTCTGGCGCAGCCGCGAAGGGCGGCAGGTGCGGCTTGTCGCGATGTGCCGCATAAGGATCGAGGAAGGGCAGGCTGCGCACCAGCGCATCGTCCATCACGCCGATCTCGGGGCCGCGGATGATCGGAGGCAGCCCGAGCGGTGCGCCCGCCTCGTTGACCGCATCCACCATGCGCTGCTCGTCATGGATCAGGGTGGTATGGCGGTTGGTCAGAATCGGGAAAGTAGGCAGGGAAGCAGGCACCAGCCCATAGCCAGCACCAGTCCCGACCACCTTGATGCCGGCGGCCCGCGCCGCCAGCACGCTGATTGGCGCATAGTCGGCCACCACGAGGCCGATCTTCCGGCTCTCGAAGATCTGGTGATACCAGCGGACGCAGTCCGCGAGGTATTCCGGGGTGTGAAGCCCCAGTTCGCAGACGAACTCGCCCCAGGTGGCCGAAGGCACCCAGCCATTGGCTCGGCGCAGGCTGTCATCCCGCCCGAGTTGGAGGCCCTGGAAGACCTCGCGGCAAACGTCTGTCAGCTCGCCGGCATGTGTGAGGTGACACAAGCTCGCGTCGATCAGACCGGGCGCGCCGAGCGCGGATGCCACATCGCGCAGGGCAGCGACATGGCCGCGACCAGCCCCGAACTCCCAGGCCAGCAGCAGGCGCGGCATGCTTCATCCGTCTGTGGCTGTCGCACAATCAGATCGTGTTGAGGACCGACCCTGACCGATCAAAGGAAATCGACGCACCCACAGCCTGTGAGCAACGTAAACCCTGGCGGGCAAACCGGCGCAGCGGCGATACCCTTCTTGGCATTGTTGCCGGCAGCGAACTTCTCGTCTTCGAGCCAGATGGTCGGGTCATCCTCGCGGTGACGGCGGATGAGGGTCTTTTCCTTCTGGCCGAAATAGACGCGGATACCGCCCATCACCGCCTTGTAGTCACGCTCGCCAAGGCGGCCATCGACGAAGGCTGCCACGGCGACACCGCCCTGGTTGCTGAGCAGGGCTTCTGCTCCGAGCGCTGCGGCATGGCGGCCGCCGACATAGCGGTGGCCAATCGAGAACTTGATGTTGTCGGTGGGATAGTAGCTCACATCGACCATGTCGAAGAAGCGGCCGCGATCCCCGAAGGTGATGCCGCCGAAAGCTGCGACGCTGTTGGTCCACTCGTAGCCGACGATGCCGCTGATGGTGAAACGGTCGAGATAGAGCGACACTTCCGGGCCGACGCGGTAGTAGGTGCGCCCCCCGAAGCGGCTGTTGTGCGAGGCCGAGCCATAGACGCCGACCAGCGCGCGGCTTGGATCACGCCAGAACAGGTGGGCACCGGCGGATGACACGCCGCCGCCATTGTGGCTGCCGAGCATGCCGTCGACCTGAAGGCCGAAGGACTGGCCGAGCGGCACCGACAGCGCGCCGCGGACTTCGCCGAGCAGGTTGTTGCGCCTGAGGACACCGAAACGCTGCTGGTCGGCCCAGCCACCGGCCGCCTCGATCTTGCCGTTGATGCCATCGACGGCGGGGAGCGCTGCAAAGGTCGGCGCGATCGGCACGGCGACCTTGCTTGGCAGGTCCGACGCGCGGGACGCGTTCGTCAGGAGCAGCAGGGCAGCGGCGGTGGACGAGAGCAGGCGCAATTTCGACGTCATCGGGAATCCTGATCATTAAAATATCTTAACGATTTCTTTTACTGCCACCATGGATCAGACACAATCAGCCAATGTCGCAATCCGCCCCGATGTGGCGAAAATGAGACTCACATTCAGGCGACATGGTGAATCCGGTGCGGTCGTCGCCGGGGCAGGCCCCGGCGCGCTATTGCAGGTTGTCCGGCAGCGATGCCCGCGTCAGCGCAAGCTTGCGCAGAAACGCTGGATGCGCTGGCAGGCGTCTTCGAGCTTGGCGTCCGAGGTCGCATAGGAGATGCGGAAGTTGGGCCCGAGTCCGAAGGACGAGCCATGCACCGCGGCGACGGCCTCGGTTTCCAGCAGGGCCTGCACGAAATCGTCGTCGGTGGCGATCAGCTTGCCTTCGGGCGTCTTCTTGCCGATCAGTTCGGCCACGCTCGGATAAACGTAGAAGGCACCTTCAGG
>JAIYDY010000027.1 GCA_027487245.1 Hyphomicrobiales bacterium | reverse complement strand
GTTGCCGGCGAACGCCAATGTAAGTCCTTCCTCCATTGCCAGAGATATCATCATTATGAAACGCCTTGCCGTCGCCGCCATGCTTGCGGTCGCCTTTTCCTTGACCTCCCTGACCAGCGCCGCCATCGCGCAGGTCATCGGCCGCTACAATGTCGAGGGCCAGAATCCCTCCGGCTCGCCCTATGCAGGTACGGCCACGATCGAGAAGACCGGCGATACCTACCGCGTGGTCTGGACCATCGACGGCACCCGCTTCGTCGGCACCGGCATCGGCAGCGACGAGGGCATTGCCATCAGCTACCGGTCCGGCAGCAACACGGGGATTGCCCTGCTGGGCAAGGAGCCGTGGGGCTATGGCCTGGTCTGGACCTACATGGGCGGCACCGACCTGGGCACCGAGCGTTGGACGCGCCGCTGACGTCCGCTCTGCGCGGGCTGTTTTCGACTTGAAAGCGCACGGCGCTTGCGGCATAGGAGCGGTGTGACGGCCTCGGTCGCCACGCTGCTGGAATAGGGGCTTAGCTCAGTCGGTTAGAGCGACGGTCTCCAAAACCGTAGGTCGAGAGTTCGAATCCCTCAGCCCCTGCCAGCTTGCCTGCCCGAACCTGACGCGGCGCATGGTCCGATGCGACCATGGATTGACGCCGGCTGAATTTCGGGTAAACGCTTCGCCGCATTCCCTGAGATGTTGTGACGGCGCGGCTCTCCCCGCGCCGCCGATGTTTTCGGGAGACGATAACCAGTGTCAATAAGGCCGGCCCGGGGTGTTTCACCGAGGGCTTGAGAGAACGATGGCGAAGAGCAATCCGTTCGAGTTCCTGCAGCAGGTGCGGTCCGAAGCGTCCAAGGTGACGTGGCCGACGCGCAAGGAAACCATGGTGACCACGGGCATGGTTCTGCTCATGATTGTCGTGGCCAGCCTGTTCTTCCTGTTCACCGACACGGTGATCCGCTGGCTGCTCGCGCTTGTGCTCGGCATCGGCCGCTGAGATCGCTGCCGGAAACGATTGAGGATTCAAACTGACATGGCCAAGCGCTGGTACATCGTCCACGCCTACTCGAACTTCGAGAACAAGGTGCGCGATTCGATCCTCGCCCAGGCGAAGGAGCGGAGCCTCAGCACGCTGTTCGACGAGGTCATGGTTCCGACCGAGAAGGTCATGGAAGTCAGGCGCGGCCGCAAATACGAGACCGACCGCAAGTTTTTCCCCGGCTATGTGCTGGTCAAGTGCGATCTGACCGATGAGGTCTACCACCTGATCAAGAACACGCCGAAGGTGACCGGGTTCCTCGGCGCGGACAAGTCCAAGCCGCAGCCGATCCCCGATTCCGAAGCGGAGCGCATCAAGGGCCAGGTGCAGGATGGTGTTGACCGTCCCAAGCCCACGATCATGTTCGAAGTTGGCGAGCAGGTGCGTGTGGCAGATGGCCCGTTTGCGTCGTTCAACGGCGTCGTCGAGGACGTCGATCACCCGCGTGCCCGCGTCAAGGTTGCCGTTTCGATCTTCGGCCGGGCCACTCCGGTCGAACTGGAATACAGTCAGGTTGAAAAGCTCTGACTATATGAGGCCGATGGTGATCGGCGCGGGATGACCTTGATCGAGGTTTATCCGCGCTGAAACTGACGGCCACACCACCCGCGGGAGGCATGCCGGTTCGCCGCCGGATTTCCATGCCGCACCGCGACCTTCAAACCGGCTTGCCGGCCCCCGCTTGGCGTTTGGGGGCGGAGCCAGATTGGGAGATGAGCCATGGCGAAGAAAATCACCGGCTACATCAAGCTCCAGGTTCCGGCAGGTGCCGCGAACCCGTCACCACCGATTGGTCCGGCTCTCGGCCAGCGTGGTCTGAACATCATGGAATTCTGCAAGGCCTTCAACGCGAAGACCGCGCAGATCGACAAGGGCACGCCGATCCCGGTCGTGATCACCGCGTTCCAGGACCGCTCGTTCACGTTCGAGATGCGCCAGCCGCCCGTGTCGTTCTTCCTGAAGAAGGCAGCCGGGCTGAAGATCGGCAAGAAGCCTGCCTCCGGCTCCAAGACGCCGGGCAAGGGTGCTCCCGCAGGCAAGATCACCGAAGCGCAGCTCGTTGAAATCGCCGAAAAGAAGATGGTCGATCTCAATTGCTCGACGGTCGAATCCGCAGTCTCCATGATCCGTGGCTCCGCCCGGGCCATGGGCCTTGAAATCGTGGCGTGAGGAGCTGACCGATGAGCAATCCAGGAAAGCGCGTCACCGCCGCCCGTGACGGCGTCAGCCGCACCAAGCTCTATGGCCTCGACGAGGCCGTGAAGATGGTCAAGGAGCGGGCCACCGCCAAGTTCGACGAGACCGTCGAGATCTCGATGAACCTCGGCGTCGATCCGCGCCACGCCGACCAGATGGTCCGCGGCGTCTGCAACCTGCCCAACGGCTCGGGCCGCACGCTGCGCGTCGCCGTTTTCGCACGCGGTGCCAAGGCCGACGAGGCCACCAAGGCCGGTGCCGACATCGTGGGCGCCGAAGACCTGTTCGAGGTGGTCAATGGCGGCAAGATCGACTTCGATCGCTGCATCGCCACGCCGGACATGATGCCGCTCGTCGGCCGTCTGGGCAAGGTGCTCGGCCCCCGTGGCCTGATGCCGAACCCCAAGGTCGGCACGGTGTCGATGGATGTCACCGGCGCGGTCAAGGCCGCCAAGGGTGGCTCGGTCGAGTTCCGCGTCGAGAAGGCCGGAATCGTGCATGCCGCCGTCGGCAAGGCCTCGTTCGATGCCGACAAGCTGGTGACCAACATCAAGGCTTTCGCCGATGCGGTCTCCAAGGCCAAGCCGGCCGGCGCGAAGGGCACCTACATCCAGCGCGTCGCGATCTCGTCGACCATGGGCCCCGGCGTCAAGATCGACCCGGCCACGGTCTGAGGCGCAAGCCGTCAGTTCCGCGTCGAGGTGTGTTTGACGCCTCAAACCGCGAATTTACAGCCCCGCATCGTGAGATGCGGGGCTTTTTGCGTCTTCCGCCGCTATGCATGCGCAGCCTGCTTGGATTTCGGCCTTGTTATCCGTAACAGATAAAGTCCTTTATCCCAGAAGGAGCCAGAAGTGGCCAATTCCCCTTCCGCATCGAGCCAGACGGCCCCGAATGGGCCAAACCCGGAGGTGGTCGGTGCCTTCGTGCTGATGGCGGCCACTGTCGCTGCGCTGATCTTTGCCAACACCGGGCTGGCTGGCGTCTACAAGGCGCTTCTCAACACGCCGATCAGTCTTGATGTGGGCAGCTTCCAGCTGGCAGATTCGCTGAAGAACTGGGTGAAGAACCTGCTCATGGCGGTCTTCTTCCTGTTCGTCGGGCTGGAGATCAAGGCCGAGTTCGCCGAGGGAGCCTTATCGGACCGCAAGCGGGCAATCCTGCCCTTTGCCGGCGCGATTGGCGGCATGGCCGCTCCTGCCGCGATCTTCCTGGCCCTGGCAGGGTCCAACCCGGCCTATGTCAATGGCTGGGCTATTCCGTCGGCCACCGACATCGCTTTTGCGGTCGGGGTCGTGGCGCTGCTCGGCTCGCGCGTTCCTCCGGCGCTCAAGGCTTTCCTGCTCGCGGTTGCCGTGATCGACGACCTTGGCGCGATCCTGATCATCGCAGTGTTCTACACGGCGGAAATCAGCGTGGGTGCCCTTGGTCTTGCAGCCCTCGCCATTGCCGTGCTTGGGCTGCTCAACCTGCGCGGCGTGACGCGGATCCTGCCCTATATGCTTGTGGGGGTGGCGCTGTGGCTGTTCGTGCTTAAATCCGGCGTCAACCCGACCCTCGCAGGTGTGATCACGGCGCTGTTTGTGCCGATGCGCAACGCCGACAACAGCGTCCATCCGCTGCATGATCTGGTCGGCAAGCTGAAGTTCAGCGTCGTGTTCCTGATCATGCCGATCTTCGCCTTCGCCAATGCCGGCGTGCCGCTGACCGGGCTCGGGCTCGGCGACATGCTCCATCCCGTCACCTCGGGCATCGCGCTCGGCCTGCTCATCGGCAAGCCCATCGGCATCACGCTGCTGGTCTACATTGCCGTCCGGTCGGGGCTGGCGCGCCTGCCTGACAAGTCCAGCTGGCTTCAGGTGGTCGGCGTGGCCTTCATTGCCGGCATCGGCTTCACCATGAGCCTGTTCATCGGTGTCCTGGCCTTCGGTGATGGCGATCTGATGAACAAGGTGCGCCTGGGCGTGCTGCTGGGCTCGACATTGGCAGCGGTCGGCGGGGTGGCCGTGCTGGTCGTCGCTGCGCGGCAGGCAGGGGAGCCTGCCGTGTCCGGGGCTTGATCTGTGCGCCCGGCGGGGCTGAGGGTCTGCCGAGAACCCGCCTTTCGTTTCGCAAGGGGCCGCCATGTTGCCTGATATCGCCTTTCGACAAGCTTCCAGATGCGGCGTCGGATCATGAATGGTGCCATTGACGCGCCTCGCCCGGCCCCCGCAGACCTTCGCCCCGTGACGCTGATCACCGGGGCTTCCAGCGGCATTGGCCGTGAACTGGCGCTGCTGGCGGCGCGGGAGGGCGAGGTGCTCTTGCTGGCGCGCAGCGAGGCCGGCCTTGCCGATGTCGCCAGTGCCATCGCTGCGGCAGGTGGACAGGCCAGCACGCTGGTGTCGGATGGCACGGCTCCGGATGCAGTGGCCGCCATCATGGCGCACATGGCCCGCCATGGCATGGTATGCGACCAACTCGTCAACAATGCCGGCAGCGGTCTGGTGGGGTTGGCCGAGGCGCTCGAGCCAGATGCCCAGTTGGCCTGCATCGACCTCAACGCACGTTTCGCCACGGCGCTGGCCCTTGCCGTCCTGCCAGGCATGCTGGCGCGGGGCAGGGGTGGCATCCTCAACCTTGGCTCGATCGCCGGCTTCCTGCCGGGCCCGGGGATGAGCGTTTACTATGCCACCAAGGCCTATCTGCGCTCGTTTTCGGAAGGACTGAGGCAGGAGGTCGCGGGCAGGGGCGTCCGGATCACGCTGCTCAGCCCCGGCCCGGTCAACACGCGCTTTCTGGAACGGGCCACAGGCGGGGCACGGGCAGTCGAAACGACGCTGTTCCATGTCGATGCGGAGCGGGTCGCCGAACTGGGCTGGGCAGGTTTTCGCGCCGGACGGGCGCATGTGATTCCGGGTCTGGCCAACAGGCTCGTCGTCTGGATGGCCCCTCTGGTGCCACGTGGTATGCTCGCGGCGATGATCTTCCGGCGGCAATCGGCGCGGCGCGAGGGGGCCTGACGCCGTTCACGCGGAAATGTCAATTAAGTCCTTGGCAAACCGGCCAGCGTTCGCTAAGTGAGCCTCATTCCAGATGACATTGATGTGGCAACGCATCATGTTGGAAGCAGACAAGCAATTGTTTGCAGACAGGGCCAGCGGGCGAAAGGGTGACCTTTCGAACGGTGGTCCGTTGTCCTGTCCGAGACTGCTGGTGCTGCGCGAGCGGCTTAATCAATCAAGGCCATACTCTGGCCTTTTGGCCTGCATAGACGGGTGAGAACGGATTTTTCGGGGCGAGAGCCCCTTGTGTCGGTTCGAACCATCACCTGAGCACGCGTTTTGCGCATTCAGGGGGCAGGGCGTTGAGCGTCGTCCCGAGAGGACGTCGTGGCAAGCGCCGCGATGTGCAGGCGGGACGGCTAACTTGAGCCGGCGGGGAGACCCGCCAAACCGGAGAGAGCCCAAGTGGATCGTTCGCAAAAACGCGAAGCCGTGGCGGAACTGAACGAGGTCTTCAAGACCAACGCAGTTGTCGTCGTGGCCCACTACGCAGGCCTGACCGTTGCCGACATGCAGAAGCTCCGTCGCGAGATGGGCAAAGCTGGCGGCACCGTGAAGGTCGCGAAGAACCGCCTGGCCAAGATCGCTCTCGAAGGCACGGATGCAGCCTCGATCGGAGCCCTTCTGAAGGGCCCCACCTTGCTCGCCTACAGCAAGGATCCCGTAGCTGCCCCGAAGGTCGCAGTCGATTTCGCCAAGGCCCATGACAAGCTTGTCATCCTTGGCGGTGCAATGGGCGCGACCGCCCTGAATGCGGACAGTGTCAAGGCGCTTGCCACGATGCCGTCCCTCGACGAACTGCGCGCCAAGATTCTTGGCCTTCTGGTCGCTCCTGCGACCAAGATCGCGCAGCTCTCGACCGCACCGGCTGCCAAGCTGGCGCGCGTGTTCGGGGCCTATGCCAAACGAGACGAAGCGGCCTGAAGGCTGGCTGAAACCTGAACCCAAAGTTCAAACTGACACACAAGGAAATGTGACATGGCTGATCTGGCGAAAATCGTCGAAACGCTGTCGAGCCTGACCGTCCTCGAGGCGGCTGATCTCGCGAAGATGCTGGAAGAAAAGTGGGGCGTCTCCGCCGCCGCGGCTGTCGCCGTTGCTGCGGGCCCTGCTGCTGGTGGTGGCGCTGCTGCCGCTGCCGTTGAAGAGCAGACCGAATTCACGGTCATGCTTGCCGCCGTTGGCGACAAGAAGATCGAGGTCATCAAGGAAGTCCGCGCCATCACCGGCCTGGGCCTCAAGGAAGCCAAGGATCTGGTCGAAGCCGCACCAAAGGCCGTCAAGGAAGGCGTTGGCAAGGACGAAGCCGAGAAGATCAAGAAGACCCTGGAAGCTGTCGGCGCCAAGGTCGAGCTCAAGTGAGCTTGCCGGCATGATGCCGGTTTTCTGACACATATGCGTGACGGCCCTGGGGCTAGACCCCGGGGCCTTTACGGCGTTGGGGCCTGTCCGTTGCCGGGCACCATAGATTTCCAGACCATAGACATACGGCGCGCGGCAGCGCCGGGCGTCTGACCTGAGAGCCTCCGGACAAGGGTCCGGCGACGACTTTCAGGTCAGCCGTTAGCGAAAAGCGAGGAACCACATGGCCAACACGCTCCAGGGTCGCAGGCGTATCCGCAAGTTCTTCGGCAAGATCAAGGAAGTCATCCAGATGCCGAACCTCATCGAGGTTCAGAAGGCGTCGTATGACCAGTTCCTGCTTGTCGACGAGCCCAAGGGCGGGCGTCCCGACGAAGGTCTCCAGTCCGTTTTCCGGTCGGTGTTCCCGATTTCGGATTTCTCTGGGGCTTCGATGCTGGAGTTCGTGAAGTACACGTTCGAGGCGCCAAAGTATGACGTCGACGAGTGCCGCCAGCGTGGCATCACGTTCGCCGCCCCGCTGAAGGTGACCTTGCGCCTGATCGTGTTCGATATCGATCCCGACACGCAGGCCAAGTCGATCAAGGACATCAAGGAGCAGGACGTCTACATGGGCGACATGCCGCTCATGACCGACAACGGCACCTTCATCGTCAACGGCACCGAGCGCGTCATCGTCTCGCAGATGCACCGCTCGCCGGGCGTGTTCTTCGACCACGACAAGGGCAAGACCCACTCGTCCGGCAAGCTGCTGTTCGCAGCGCGTATCATCCCCTATCGCGGCTCGTGGCTCGACATCGAGTTCGACGCCAAGGATGTCGTGCACGCCCGCATCGACCGCAAGCGCAAGCTGCCGGTGACGTCGCTGTTCTATGCGCTTGGCATGGACGGCGAGGAAATCCTCAACCGCTTCTACGGTCGCATCCTGTTCGAGCGTCACAAGGATGCCTGGCGCATCCCGTTCGAAGCCGAGCGGATGAAGGGCTACAAGGCGACCGTCGACCTGATCAACGCCGATACCGGCGAGGTCATTGTCGAGGTCGGCAAGAAGCTGGTGGCCCGCCAGGCCCGCCTGCTCGCCGAGAAGGGCCTCAAGTTCCTGCGCGCCACCGACGAGGACCTGATCAGCCAGTATGTGGCCGAGGACATGGTCAATCCGCAGACCGGCGAAATTTATGCCGAGGCCGGTGACGAAATCTCGGAAAAGCTGCTGAAGGCGATGACCGACGCGGGCTTCGACGAAATCCCCGTGCTCGACATCGATCACATGACGATCGGGCCCTACATCCGCAACACCCTGAACGTGGACAAGAATTCCTCCCGCGAGGAAGCTCTGTTCGACATCTACCGCGTCATGCGCCCCGGCGAGCCGCCGACGCTTGAATCCGCACAGAACATGTTTCAGTCGCTGTTCTTCGACTCGGAGCGTTACGACGTGTCGGCCGTCGGTCGCGTCAAG
>JAIYDY010000086.1 GCA_027487245.1 Hyphomicrobiales bacterium | reverse complement strand
CGGCACCCCGCGCGGCTTGTTGGGAAGGTGAGGCCTGATCGCCTCCCACTCAAAATCCGTCAGATCGTAGCGGCCCATCGCGAAGCTCCCGAAAAGGAGCTTGAATCACGATTGCCGTTTTGAGGGAATCTCGCTCGGCCATTTATGGGTTTACGGCCTAGGCAAGACACGCCGTCAGATCACGGAAGGAGGATTACAACCGGCAACGCCCACACTCGGCCCTCGGCAACATCACACCCGCCGAGTTCGCCATCAAATCCACACTGGAAAAGCAGGCCGTTTGGGGCCACAAACGAAACCAAGGACCTTCCCGCAAACCGGAGGAGATCCGGGTCTCAGGTCAGAGTGGGTCATTCAATGAAAGGATGTCTCGCAACTCCGGATATTCCTTTGGCTGTTTTCTTGCGTCAGGCCGCACGCTCTCGATCTTTATCGCAGCCGGCACCATTTTGTCGAAGCCCGTTTCACAGGGCGGCGATCACCGAATCGGTTGTGGTAACGAGCGCCACGTTCTGCATGGCGTAGTTGATCGAGGCGCGATGCCAGTCGGCATTCATGGTCGAGCAGCCGTCTTCAGGAATGATGATGATATAGCCCTTGTCAGCCCCCGTGCGGGCCGTGTGCTCGATCGACATGTTGGTCCAGGCTCCCGTCTCGATGATCACGTCGCGGCCATTCGCCTTCAGGATGGTTTCGAGATTGGTGCCCTCCCAGGCGCTCATCCGATTCTTCCGGATGATGTGATCGGAGGGATGCGCTTCGAGGCCGGGCACCGGCTCGGCGCCCCATGTACCCTCGACCAGCGCGTTGGCATCGACAGCTCCCTCGAACAAGGGGCAGTTCAACGTCATGTCACGTCCGTCGGGGCGGCGGCAGAACCATACATGGATGACGGATACGCCAACACGGCGGCAATGCTCGGCGAGGCGGTGGACATTGGCGATGGCGTTCTGCTCGCGGCAATGAGCTGGCGAGCCCGACGACGCGAAAGCGCCGCCGTCCATCACAACGTCGTTCTGC
This sequence comes from Hyphomicrobiales bacterium, assembly GCA_027487245.1. Taxonomy (GTDB): domain Bacteria; phylum Pseudomonadota; class Alphaproteobacteria; order Rhizobiales; family Beijerinckiaceae; genus Allobosea. Next base: position 49,516 of record JAIYDY010000086.1, on the reverse strand, counting down.
ATGTCCTGAATGATCAGCGCGCAGCGCGAAGGGTCGAGCTTCAGAGCGGCACTGCCGGCAGCGGTGCCTGACGAGGAGCGAGGCGGCGCAACCGGCTGCGTTGTTGAGCGGGCCTTCATGAACGGCTCGCTCCGCGGCCCGATCTTGACATCAACAGCATAAACCGAGGTGGTGGCGCAGACATACAGCGTGCGCCAGTCAGGCCCGCCCCAGTGGAGGTTGGCTGCCAGCTCAGGGATCGATACCTTGCCGATGTGACGGCCGTCGGGCGCAAAGACCCACAGCCCCCCGGGCGCGGTCACCCAGATGTTGCCATCGGTGTCGCATTTCATACCGTCCGGCACGCCGGGCTTGAGCATGTCGCTGATGCCGCTGGCGAAAACACGACCGTTCGTCAGGCTGCCATCGGGCCTCACGTCGAAGACACGGATGTTGGCCTGCTCGGTATCGTTGATGTAAAGCCGCGCCTCGTCTGGCGAAAAGCACAGTCCGTTAGGCTGCGAGAACTGGTAGCGGTCAACCAGCAACTGGGGCTCGCCACCACCGGCCGGCACCCGAAACACACCTTGCCAGCCGAGATCCCGCGCTCGCTCGACGCCGAAGACGGGCATGCGGCCATACCAAGGGTCGGAGAAGTAGATCGAGCCGTCAGAGCGGATGCAAAGGTCGTTCGGGCTATTGAGTTCGCGTCCCTCGAAGTGGCTGGCGAGCACCGTGCGCGCGCCATCTGGCGCAATCCTCACCAGCGAGGATGTCGCATGTTCACAGGCGATCAGGTTGAGATCGGAGTCATAGGTCAGCCCATTGGCCTTGTTCGAAGGCCGCACCACCTCGCGCACACCAGATCGGTCAAGGCGGCGGCGCACATCCGCAGGCATGTCGGAGAACAAAAGGTAATGCCCAACCGGATGCCAGATGGGGCCTTCGGTGAAGGTAAAGCCGGTGCCGACTTGCCGGACCGAAGCGTGTTCGTCGATCAGACGGCGGAAGCTGGCGTCGAGCGCGTCATGGGCCATGACTTTGATCCTTGCAGTAGGGCACGTACTTCAACTCCACGCCAGAACCGTCTCGGGCGTTACGCCCTTCTTCCCTTGCGGGAGAAGGGAAGACTGCCGACCGTCTCGCGACAAACCAAATCTTGTCACATCGGGAACCAGTCGCGCTTCTGCACTGTCTGGCCGACAGGGCCAGGGATGACCATGTCCATGCGCGCGATGACTTGGCCGCGCTCGATCTTGGCAGGCTTGTCGTGCACCGGCAGAAGGAACTTGGACGAGTTCAGCAGCTTCTTGATCGCCGCCTTCTCGGAGCGCTTGGAGCCTGCATGATTGCCGGTGACCTGAACCTCATGGGAGTAGATCACGTGATACGGATCGATGATCTGGTCCTGGAAATCGTAGATCACGTCTCCGCAGATCGTCGCCCTGCCCTCGGCTGTCTCGACATGCACGTTCATCGAGCCCTCAGTGTGGGCGTTGGCTGCTTCCAGAATAACCCCCGGGATCAGTTCGATCGGGCCTGAAAGCTCCAGATCCTCAAGCCGAAGCGCCTGGGGCGTGTGCAGCCGCTCGATCAGATGCTGGATATCGGGCTTGGGATATTGCGGGTGCATGAGCCCAGAAACCGAGCATTCCAGTTCGCGCCGGTTCATTACAACCGTGGTGTTCATCGAGAAGTGATCATCCTTGCCGGCATGATCGATGTGCGCATGGGTGTGGCAGATGTAACGGACATCGCCCATCTTGACGCCGTGGCGTGCAAGCTGGTTCTGGATCATGTTCTCATGGAATTGCAGGCCGCGCATGCCCAGCGTTTCCATGATCGCGTTGTCGCGATAGCCGGTGTCGACCACAACGGGATACTGGCCGCCAAGGATCAGGAAGCCGTAGGTGTGGACGCGGCGCACGCGCCCGCAGCCGCGGCCGAGCACCAGAAAGCTCGATTCAAGCTCGATGTCGCCAAAGTCCAGAACCCTGATCTCAAGTGCCATGGCTGTGCCCTCCCTCGTATCAAAACCGGTAGACCCGGCATGCGGTGTCATGAAAAATCGCGCGTTGCTCTGGTTCGCTGAGGCGGCTTGCGCCCTGCAGATGGGTGCCGATCAGGGCGCCATAGCCGGTCCAGAGTTTCTCGATCGGGAAATTCGAACCATAAAGGCAACGGTCCGCACCAAACAGACGCACTGTTTGGTCAAGTAGCCAGCCAACATGGAGCGGATCGTTGCGCTGAATGAAGGTGCCAAAGCCTGAGAGTTTGGAGACGACGTTAGGCTCACCAGCCAACAGCGCCATGCCCTGCCGCCATGCAGCACGTCCGGCACCGCTCAAGTCCTCCAACCTGCCCGCATGCTGCAGGATGAAGATCACGTTCGGGCAGGCTCGCGCCAGCTCCACTGCGCCCGCCATTTGCGGAGCGAAGACCTGCAGGTCGAAGGCCCAGCCATAGTCGGCCAACCGCGCCACGTTCCGCTGCACCACCGGGTTGCGGCAGAGATCGGGATCGGCGGCGAAACGGTAGAGCGGCTTCTCGTGCCAGTGGAATTGCTGCCGGATGCCGCGCAGGCGCGGATAGCGTGCAAGCCGGTCGAGTGCCGGGCGGACATCCGGCACCGTCATGTCGGCATAACCGACGATGGCATGCGGCCAGCCGGTTTCCAGAGCGACGCTCTCCACCCAGGCAACCTCAGCCTCAGCGCTCTCAATTGGCCAATTGGCCTGCACATAGACGGCTTTCTCGACGCCCGTGCCAGCCATATCGGCGAGGTATTCGGCCATGGGATAATCACGCCGGATTGGCTCGTAGGGGCCGAAGATGCGTGGCTGCATTGGCCCTGTCAGCCAGGGCAGATCGGCCTGCCGCCAGATATGGAAATGGGCGTCAACGATCCTCATGCCGGTAGCGCTGCGGCGATGCGCCGGCCTTTCGAGAAGCCAAGAATCTCAACGGCGATGGCTTGCGGGTTCGTGCCATTGCCGAGCCGGTCGATCATCGGAAGGATGGATTTGAGTGCGCCGGTTTCGGCGCGATAAGTGCGGTCAGCCGCCAGCGGCGTCAGCCAGAGCACCGACCAGGCGAGGCCATGAAGGCGCAGCATGGCGGAGACGAGAGCTTCCGGACCACCGCGTTCCAGCCCATCCGACAGAACGACCACCAGTGCCCCACGCGCAAAGCCGGCGAAACGCGGCACAGACAGGAACACCTGTAGAGCCTCGCCCAGGCGCGTGCCGCCATCCCAATCCGCCACCAGCCCAGATGCCAGAGCCAGGGCCTGATCACGGCTGCGGTGCTTCAGCGCCCGTGTCACGCGGGTCAGCCGCGTGCCGAGTGTGAAGACCTCAACCTGCTCGGCGGCTTGCACCAGCGCATGGCCTAGCCTCAGCGTCCCATCCGTACCGGCCTTCATCGAGCCGGAGACATCAATCAGCAACAACACCCGGCGCTGGCGCATCTGGCGGATGCGGCGGGGAAGCTGCGTGATCTCGCCATCCTTGCGCAACATCTCGCGGAAGGCGCGGCGCGGGTCAGGTTCGCGCCCCTTGCCACCTATCAGGCGCCGTGCGCGGCGGCGTGGCAGGGCAGCGGGAACAGCGCGGGCAAAAACACGCAACGACTCATTCTCATCGCCGTCAAACCGTCGGGCAAACAGGCGCTCTGCCAAGGAGGCCTCTGCACCGGACGGGTCTTCCTCGCCAGCGTCCGGCATCATCTCGAACTCGCCAGCATCATAAGCAGCAGGCATATCCTCAGGCTCGCCGAAGGCTTCCGCCGTCAGCACATGGCCGAGGAAAACCTCGTCGAAAAGCGCGTCGAACTCTTCGCAGCGTTCGGGCGCGGGGCCAAGTGTGGCATGGGCTGCGCGGCGAACATCCCTCAGGCTCTTCGGGCCAAGCAGGCCGACGGCAGCGATAAAGGTGTTCAACTGCTCAGGGGCAACGGCAAAACCGGAGGCGCGCAAGGCCCGTCCAAACGCCATGAAGGGCGCAAGCGGGCGCGGCAGGCTGGCAAGCTCGCTCATGCCGCCGTCCCCATCAGGATCGCGTCAAGTCGCGGCGCGATGAAGGCTAGATCGTCCTGGTCCTTGAGCACGACGCCAATGGCGCGGGCAAAGGCGCGTGGCCAGGCCACGCCCTGTTCATTGAGCACGGTTGCAGCCTCGGCCCATTCCACTGTTTCAGCCACGCCTGGTGGCTTGGCCAGCGGTTCGGCCCGCAGCTTGCCAACCGCGGCGACTACGCGGCGCGCTGTATCCTGCGCCACGATGCTGGCCCGCATCATCACGATCTGTGCTTCCAGCACCGGGTCGGGATAGCCGATCCAGTGGTAGACGCAGCGGCGGCGCAAGGCTTCGTGAAGTTCGCGCGTGCGGTTGGATGTGAGGATCACCACGGGCCGTTCGGCTGCGCGAACTGTGCCGCGTTCAGGGATCGAAATGGTGAAATCGGACAGGAATTCAAGCAGAAAAGCCTCAAACTCGTGGTCCGAACGGTCGATTTCGTCGATCAGCAAGATGCGGTCGCGCGGAGCTTGCAGGGCCTGCAACATCGGGCGTGCTACCAGGTATTCATCGGAATAGAGATTGACGTAAGCGTCGCCAGCTTGCCGAATTGCAAGCATCTGGCGCGGGAAATTCCACTCATACATGGCTGACGAGGCATCAAGGCCTTCGTAGCATTGCAGCCTGACAAGCTCGCGCCCCAGCACGGACGCCAGTGCCTTGGCAGCCTCGGTCTTGCCGACACCGGGGGCACCCTCCAGCAGCAACGGCTTGCCAAGTGCCAGCGCCAGGTAGGCCGCTGTCGCCAGCCCTTCATCGGCAATGTACTGCGCAGCGCGAAGCGATTTCGCCAGTGGCTCCGGCCCGTCAATGCCCATGATCGAGCGGCGAACGGCCATGTTCAGCGCGCCCCGGCAAACTGCGTTCTGGTCAGCCGCATTTTTGGGCGTGCCCCGCCATTGGCACGGATGCCTCGCAAGACTTTCTCGGGTGTGATCGGCAATTCGTCGATGCGCACGCCAACCGCGTCGTAGACAGCATTGGCCACCGCTGGCAGCACCGGGTTGGCGCACATTTCTCCCGGCCCCTTGCCGCCAAATGGTCCGTCTGGCGCCGGCCGTTCCAGAACCGAGATGTGGTGCGGAGCGAGATCACCAGGGCCTGGCATCAGGTAGTTGTTGAAATCGACCGGGCCATGGCTGCGGTCGGGATAATAGGGCTCTGTGGTTTCCCACAGTGCGTGGCTCATGCCCATCCAGGCACCACCGACGAGTTGCTGTTCAACCAACCTTGGATTGAGCGCGCGGCCGACCTCGTAGGCAGACTGCATGTCGAGCACGGACACCTCGCCGGTCTCGTCATCGACCTCGACTTCGACCAACATGGCTGCATGTGCGAAACAGGAGACCGGCGTCATCTCGCCTGTTTCAGGGTCAACCTCGGATAGCGGGATTAGGAAAATGCCGCGTCCCGACACCGTGCGCCCCTGCTTGAACTGCGCCGCCTGGCAGGCCGCCATTGTGGTGATGCTGCGGGAGGTCGCGCCCTTGACATGGATGTTGCCGCGCCCGTCGGTGACGAGATCGGTTGCATCAACCTCCAGTTCCTCCGCTGCCGCTTCCAGCATCACGGCGCGGGCTTCCTGTGCTGCCTGGATGACCGCGTTGCCGACGCGGTGGGTCCCGCGCGAGGCGAAAGAGCCCATGCAATGCGGGCCTGTGTCGCTGTCTGCCGTGTCGACATAGACATCCGCTACCGGGATGCCGAGCGTCTCCGCCGCGATCTGCCGGGTCACGGATTTCATGCCCTGCCCCAAATCGATCGACGAGAGTGCCACCGTAAACTTGCCGTCCGGATTGGAATGAACCAGCGCCTGCGAAGGATCACCGCCGAGGTTCATGCCGATGGGGTAGTTGATCGACGCGAAGCCGCGCCCGCGATGCATGGCCATCAACGCCTCCTGAAGCCGGAAAGGGACGAGAACCGAAGCGCGCCATGGCGTGCCGTATCCGCAGCGGGTGCAGGTGGTTGTGGTGCGGGTGGCGGGGTTGCTGCTGGCTGATAAGCCGGGGCAGCAGGCCTCAAAGATGCCGGGCTGGCATAGGCTGGCGTCGGCGCTGATGCAGCAATCGGCAGCGCCACGGGCTGCGGGCCAGATGCCCCGCCGCCCTTCTTGGCGTAGTTGCCGCCCTTGAAGCCACTGACGATGCCGTTCTGGTCAGTCGCCGTGCGGGACGGCAGCCTCGCACGCTCTCCGCCGCCATCGAGGACGGAGGTCGCAGCGCGCGAGGCCTGTGTTAGCACGACGCCGCCCTTCTCCGCCACCACCTGGCAGCATTCCACCAGGGCGCAGTTCTTGGCGAGGCGGCGATGGGCCTTCATGTCGCCATCGCGATAGGAGTTGAGGATGCGAAAATCGATAGGGTTCAACCCCGCCATTTCCGCTCCCTTGTCCATGTGCGCCTCGATGGCGAAGTCAACGCCAGTGATTCCGAACCCACGCATGGCGGTGGCCGGCGTGCGGTTCGTATAGACGCAGAACACATCGGCGTAGACGTTGGGGATCGTATAGGGGCCCGGCAGGTGGCCGACGCCTTTGATGATCGCGTAGGATGATAGCCGCGTGTACGCACCACTGTCGAAATAGCCGGTGAACTTACGGGCGAGGATACGTCCGTCACGGGCAATGCCATCCTTGATGTACCAGCGCTCGGCCCCGCGCGGCGCGCCGACCTGCATCTCTTCCTCGCGGTCCCAGGCATACTTGCAGGGTCGCCCGGTCAACATGGCGCCAAGGATGGCGAGTGGCTCGTGCATGCTGTCGACCTTGCCACCGAAGCCCCCGCCGACCGTGCCCCCGACAAAGTGCAGACGGCTGGAGGGCATGGTCAGCAGCTTTGCCGCCGTGCCAAGCGAGAAGAACAGGCCTTGTGTCGAAGTGAAGCAGACAAAGCGATCGTTCACTTCCGGTGCCGCAATCGCACCGCAGGTCTCCATCGGGGCCTGCTCGATCGGCGACATCTGGTAGCGGCCTTCAACAATGTGATCGGCCCGGGCGAACGCTTCCTCGACATCGCCGTAGCGCAGCTTCTGATGGTCGAACTTGCCATGGTAGATGAACTTATTGGAGGGGTAGACGTCGCAAACCACCGGCGCGCCGGGCTTCACGGCATCCTCGACGTCGAGTACGTGCGGCAGCACCTCCCAGTCGACCTTGACAGCCAACACGGCGGCTCGTGCCTGGGCTTCGCTCTCGGCGATGATGGCTGCCACTGGTTCTCCCTTGTAGGCAACCTTGGTTGTCGACAGCACCGGCTCGTCATCGAGCCCGAAGTCGAGAAGGCTGAGCAGCGTGTTGAGATTGAGCGGCACATCCTTGCCGAGCAACACGCGCACCACGCCTGGCATCTTTTCAGCAGCGGACACATCAATGCGGCGGATGCGGGCGTGATGATGCGGACTGCGCACACAGCGGATATGCAAGAGGCCTTCGAACAGGTGATCGTCGAAATAGGGCGAGCGGCCCGTAACGTGACCCAGAATATCCTGACGGCGGGTCGCCTTGCCGATCTCGTTGAGATTGTCGTCACGCTCGTTGGCAAAGAACTCCTTGCGGAACTCGATCATGCGAGCCTCCTCATATTGGCAGTTGCGAGGATGGCGTCGATGATTGGCTCATAGCCGGTACAGCGACAGAGGTTCCCGGAGATCGCCTCGATCACATCAGCGCGTGTCGGCGCGGGGTTGCGGTCGAGCAGCACTTTGGCGGACATCAGCATCCCAGGGGTGCAATAGCCGCACTGAGCCGCAAAATGCTCCATGAAAGCTTCCTGCAAAGGGTGTACTTTGCCATTGGCGAGGCCAGAAGCCGTCTCGACCTTGCGGCCCTCGATGGCAACAGCCATCGTCAGGCAGGACAGGTGCGTCTCGCCATCGATGATCACGGTGCAGGCCCCGCAAGTGCCCTGGCCGCAACCATACTTGGGGCTTAGGTCTCCGATGCCACGACGCAGAAACTCGAGGAGGTTCAATCCTTCCTCCGCGAACGCCGCTCTCTCAGAGCCATTGAGAATGAAGGTTACAGGCTTTTTGGCCATCAGCCTCGCTCCATCTTCTCAAGCAAACGTTTGAGGTGCGTGCCTGCCACCTCGCGCCGATACCAGGCAGAGGCCAGCGCATCGGTTGGTGGATCGAGCCCATCGCATGCCAGTTGTGCTGCGCGGGCGATGGTCGCGGCATCGAGGCTCTGGCCTTCGAGCACACGCTCCGCGGCCGTGGCCCTGAGCGGGGTTGGCCCCATGGCACCAAAGGCGATGCGCGCGCCACGGATGCGCCCGCCCTCGCGCGGCAGATGCGCCGCAATCGACATCACGGAAACGCCCTTAGGCTTAATGCGGCTTATTTTGGCAAAGGCAAAGGCGCGCGGATCACGCGGACGCGGCACTTCGATGGCCGCTATGATCGGGCTGGTGCTGCTGCGGCCACGCTCGCGCAATACGTCTTCGAGTGGCTTTGCCGCACCTTGTCCGGCCAATACGACACGCGCCCCGAGCGCAAGCAAAGCCACAGCAAAATCGCCGTAAGGGTGATGGGCAAAGATGTTGCCCCCGATGGTGGCCATGTTGCGCACTTGCGGCCCGCCAACCGAGCGTGCGACCGAACTCAAGAAGGCAAGATCGCGGTTTGCCAAAGCTTGCGCCATGGTAACGCCCGCCCCAATGCTGACCCCGTCGCCAGTCGAGCGGATTTCGGTCAGGACAGGATCGGCGCTGCGCACGATCCGGCTGGCCGATGTCCCCGCATTGACATCGCGCATCACCAGCGTGCCGCCGGCCATGAATACCGCGTCCGGTCCCATGGCACGGGCAGCTTCTGCCAGCGTTGCATAGCTTTCGACCCTCATATCAGCCTCCAAGGCCCATGTGCGCGCGGATAGCATCAAATCCGCCTTGGTAGATGTTCTCGGCCACCATGGTCTTGAGTTCGAGCTCCCGCCCCGGCGGCGTATCGAAGCGACTTTCCCAATGCCAGAAGGTGCGATCACCATCGGTGACGGGCGCGAGCCTGACATGAGCGACGTAGTTCAAGAGCGGCACGGGCGTCTCATGCAGACAATAGGAAAATGCCATGTCAGCATCGGACATCGTGAGCAGCAACTCGCGCAACTCCGAGCCGTCGGCCAGATGGAACCGTCGGACACAACCAACCTTGTCGGATGGATAACCACGTTCGATGATGCTGTCGGCCACGGCCGGATGCCATTGGTCATGACCATTGAAATCGCGCAGCACAGCCCAGACCGCCTCGACCGGGGCATTCAGGACTGTGCTTTTGACGATTTTGACCATGTTCAAGCCACCATCTGGCGCTTGAGCGAGTCGAACCCCGCCTGGAAGACATTGGTGCCGATTCCACTAACGAGGTCAGCCGCAAGTTCTGGCGCGCATTCGAACTCTGCTGTCCATTCGGCGAAGGTCTTGTCGCCATCCGTTATCGGCGTCAGCCGCAATGTCGCGATGTAATCCGTCAGAGGCATGGGCGATTCAAGGATCGAGTAGGTACAGAACATGTCGTAGTCCGACAGGCCAAGCAGTCGCTCGCGCAAGTGGTCGCCATTTTGCAGATGGAAGTCACGTACGCAGCCGACCTTGTCAGCGGGCTCACCATTTTCAATGCGACTCTCACGGACTGCAGGTACCCACCGCGGCAACGCGTTGAAATCTCGCACCTTGGCCCAGACCTTCGCGACCGGTGCATCGATGACGGAAGAAACGTAGACACGTGCCATTTACTTTTTGCCCTCTGCATCTGGTTTCGGGCCATCGGCCTTGGGAGCAGCAGACTTCTTCGCGTCGGCCGCCACACGCTGCATATCCGACGCCTCGCGGATCAGACCACCTTGCTTGGCAAGGTTGGATCCATCGATGCCAATGTCCGCAAGCAAGCTGTCGATCAGCGGAGCTTGAACGCGATAGCGTAGGGCAGAGTTGATCACCTCATCTGTCGGGCTGCCGCGACTGTCGTTGTTGGCGCCACCATTTGCGCCATCCAGTTGGACGATCCGAATATCGCTGATCTTTTCCAGTGGCTTGACTGAGGCCGCGACAATGCCCTCGACATGTTCGAGCAGTTTGCGCCTGAACAGCGACATGCGGGCCGGATCGGTGAGCACATTCTCTGCTTCATTGAGCAGTCGCTGGGCCTCGGCTTCGACGGCGCTACGCACCTTTTCTGCGCCTGACGCAATCGTCTGCTCCTCTGCTGACTTCTCTGCCATCAATACGTCGATGGCCTTGCGGCGCTTGGCCGTTTCGGTCTCGCGAACAGTTTTGACCTGTTCTTCGGCGGCCATTGCATCGGCCTTTGCCTTGTCGGAAGCGGCGCGGGCGCCGGACTCTTCAAGCGACTTCTTGTAGAGCGTGATGGCCTTGTCCATCTGAGCGGTCTCAACTGTCTTCTCGCGCTCGACCTCGAGCTTCCGGCGCTCGGTTTCGTGACTGATCCGGATTTCGTCGAGCCCGCGCTCGGAGGCGATCCGCGTGCGCTCGACATCCTCGCGGCTCTCGATCTCGGCTTCGCGCAGCGCTTGCACCCTGGCAATTTCGAGTTGCTCCAGCGACTGGCGACGCTCGACCCTGGCAGCTTCAACCATGCGGTCGCGCTCAACCTCGGCGGTTTCGACGGAAGCCTGTGCGGCAAGTTGCACCTTTCGGACCTCGGCCTCAGCATTGGCACGCGCCGACTTCTTGGAGGCCAACTCGACCACTCGGGTTTCTTCTGCGGATTCCACCTCGCGCTTGCGGTTGATATCCGACACTTCGCGGGTCTGCTGGCTGGCGATGCGCCCTTGCTCAAGCGCAAGTTCGGTGGCGATGCGCGCTTTCTCGGTGGCTTCGCGGCGGGCGATCTCTGCTTCTTCCAGAACCTTGTCACGCGCGATAGTCTGGCTGCGGATTGTCTGGTCAGCCGCAATTTGTGCCGCTTCTATAGACTGCTGGCGCTCGATTTCGAGGCCACGGATTCGCAGATCCTCGGAAATACGCTGCTCCGCGACGTTTGAGGCCTGTGCAATACGGAGCTTCTCGGTGGTTTCACGGGCTGAAATTTCTGCTTCATCAAGTCCTTGCTGGCGGGCAATCTCACGGCGGCGGATGTCCTCCTCGCCTTTGATCCGGGTCTGCGTCAGGATCAGGGTCTGCGCCATACGGGCTCGTTCGGTCTGCTCCCGGGCGGCGATTTCGGCTTGATCGGTCGTGCGCTGACGTTCGATCTCGAGGCCTTGCGTTTCCTTGTCCCTTGCGATGCGGGCTTCCGTGATGGCCTTCTCCTGAGCGATGCGAGCACGTTCGGTGCCTTCGCGCGCAGAGATCTCAGCTGCTTCCAGTGCACGGGTGCGCTCGATTTCGCGGGCCGATGTCTCCTGCTCGTTGACAATGCGGGCTTCCTTCAGCGCTCGCTCCTGCAGGATCCGGGCGGTCTGGATTTGCTCTTGCGCAGCAATCTCTTCGCCCTCGATGGCTTTCGACTTGGCAATCTCGCGGCTGCGGATATCGCCCTCAGATGCAATCCGGGCCTCAGCAATGCCACGGTCATTGGCAATGCGGGCTTTCTCGATGGTTTCGCGCGCAGAGATCTGGGCCGACTCAGCCTGGGTTTCGCGTTCGGCCCGCTCGCGGGCGAGTTCTGCGCGCTGCTGCGCGCGGCGGAACTCGATATCGCGTTCCTGCTCCAGCCTTGCCTCCTCGCTGGCGCGTTCGATCTCGAGTGACTGTTTTTCCGCTTCGAGGTTGCGCGTCCTGATCTGGATCATCGCGTCCTGCTCGATGTCGTTGCGCAGCTTGCGGCGGGCCTCGATGTCCTTGATCAGGACCGTCAGGCCCTCCGCGTCGAAGCGGTTGGACGGGTTGAAGAATTCCAGGCTGGTCTGGTCGATATCAAGGATGGCAACGGATTCGAGTTCAAGGCCGTTGCGCGACAGGTCATCCTGGACGGCGGCGCGCACTCTTTCGACATAGCTTGAACGGTTCTCATGCATGCCGCTCATATCCATCTCGGCAGCGACGGCGCGCATAGCGCTCTCGAATTTACCGGCAAGAAGCGCATGCAGGCTTTCCGGTTCGAGAGTCTTCCGCCCTAGCGTGGAAGCGGCCATGGCAACGGCGCGCCGCTCTGGCTGAACGCGCACGTAGAACTCGGCTTCGACATCCACGCGCATCCGATCCTTTGTGATCAGCGCCTCACTCTTGCTGCGCGAGACTTTCAGCGGTTGGGTGTTCATATTGACCGGCGTGATGTCGTGAACGATCGGCCAGACGAACGCGCCGCCATCGATCACGACCTTTTCACCCAGAAAGCCGGTCCTGACGAAAGCGATTTCCTTGGTGGAGCGCTTGTAGAGCCACTGCATCACCACATAAATGATGGCAACGGCCACGACGGCCACGATAAGCCACAGGATCAGCTGGCCGATTATTTGCCCTGTCATGTGTCATTCCTCCCGTGCTGCACCACGCGCAGCTTACTTGCCTTTGATGCGCTTGAAGGCGCGGGTCTGTTCAGTCAGCGCCACCTCAGTCGGCAGTCGCTCCATTGAAGATGCGCCATAAAAGCCATGGCAGTTGGCCGTGTTCTTCAGAATAAAGTCGGCATCCTCCGGCATCGCCACCGGCCCGCCATGGACCAGAATGATGCACTCGGGGTTGACGCGCAGCGCCGCCTCGGCCCACTCGTCGACCAATTCCGGGCATCGCGCCAACGTCAGTGCGGTCGACGCCCCGATGCTGCCGCCTGTGGTTAGGCCAAGGTGGCAAACGATGATGTCGGCCCCGGCCTTTGCCATCGCGGCGGCATTGTCCGCGCTGAACACATAAGGCGTCGTCAGCATGTCCTTGGCGTGGGCCTTGGCGATCATGTCTATCTCCAGCCCGTAGGACATGCCGGTCTCTTCGAGATTGGCGCGGAAGGTGCCGTCGATCAGGCCGACGGTCGGAAAATTTTGCACGCCCGAGAAGCCGATGCGCTTCAGATCATCGAGGAACGTATCCATGATCCGGAACGGATCGGTGCCATTGACGCCTGCCAGAACCGGAGTGTGCTTGACCACGGGCAGTACTTCCGCAGCCATGTCGACCACGATCTGGTTGGCGTCGCCATAAGCCAGGAGACCGGCAAGGGACCCGCGCCCGGCCATGCGGTAGCGCCCTGAATTGTAGATCACGATCAGGTCGATGCCACCCGCCTCCTCGCACTTGGCGGAGAGACCGGTGCCGGCGCCGCCGCCGATGATGGGGATGCCTTTGGCCATCATGCCACGGAAACGATCGAGGATTGTTTGACGGGCGATCATAGGCTGGCTTCTTTGCGGCGGTTAGGACGGTTGCTGACGTGCAGGGCATTGAACGACGCGACAAGAGCGGCGGCGAACTCGGGTGCGTTGATGTGGTGCGGCAGCTTGATGATCTGGCGCGAAGCGGTCTGCCGCACAGTCTGCTCAATGGCGTTGAACAACGCGGCGCGGGCCGTGAGATCGTGGAATGGCTTTGCCGGCGCATCGAGCGCCGAGACCCCGCCTTCGGGCAGGAAGAAGCGCACCTGGCCTTCCATGAGGTTGAGGCGCTCGCCGATCCATTGCCCCATACGGGCGCATTCTTCCGCTGTGGTCCGCATCAGCGTCACCTGCGGGTTGTGTTGATAGAAGGTGCGACCCCTGAAGCGCTCCGGCACGGTTTCGGGCGCGCCGAAATTGACCATGTCGAGCGCGCCCACCGATCCGACGTAGGGCAGACGTGTGCGGATGATCGCGCCGAAGCGGTCCTCCGTGCAGGGGAAGACTCCACCCATCATCAGGTCGCAGAGCTCGGTGGTGCTGACGTCGATGACGCCGACGAGCTTGCCGCCATCGACCAACTTTTCCATGGCCTGGCCACCGATGCCGGTGGCGTGGAAAACGAGGCAGTCATAGCTCGCCTGCAGGGTCTTCACGACCTGCTGCACACAAGGGGTTGTCACGCCGAACATGGTGAGGCCTATAGCGGGTTTGCCGGCCCGTGTTGTCCGCTTCGCCTTGCGCGCCAGGACCATACCGACCATGGCCTGCGCCGCATTGCCGAGCACCTCCTCGGTGATGGCGTTGAGACCCTGCACATCGGCGACCGAAGGCATCAGCATGATGTCGGACGCGCCGACATACTTGCTGACCTCGCCAGAGGCGACTGTCGAGACGATCAGTTTCGGCGTGCCGACGGGCAAGGCCCGCATAGCTGGAGCAACAATGGCAGTGCCTCCTGAACCGCCGGCCGAGAGCACGCCCGCAATGCCGCTTTGCCGGGCCATCCAGCGCTGGAAAGCCTCCGTCATGCCGGCGACGGACTGGCCCCGATCACCGGTGAACACGCCCGAGGCACCGCGAGGATGGAAGGCGGCGATCTGGTGAGCCGGGATTTCCGCTCCGGAATGACCGCCCGAAGTCGACAGATCAACCATCCGCACCGGCAGGCCAGCGGTGCGGACGAGATCGCGCATGTAGCGCAGTTCCTCGCCCTTGGTGTCCATCGTCCCGACAACAAGAACCACGTTTTCGCCGGGGGCTGCGAGAGGCCGGATATCCGGGCTTGTCGAAAGCGCTGTCAGCGGTCGGGTGGTCACGACCTTGGCGAGTTGCTCCAGCCGTAGGACCGGCACGGGCTGCGACCAGCGCGTTGGCGCGACCGGGTTCGAGTTGTAGATTTTGATGGACGTGGAGCTGCTCGCCTGCGGTTGGGTCGCGCCAGGGGGAGCCGCCGGGGCCGGACCGGCATCTTCATGGCCGTGGCGTCCGACGCCGAGGAGCCGCTGCTGCAACTCGCGGTCGGCGGCCAGATCACGGGCCGGCGCGATGCGGTTGACGCGCCCGTTGACCATGATCGCGACGTTGTCGGCAATCATGCAGGCGACCCCAATGTTCTGCTCGATGACCAGAACATCCATGTCGCCTTCTTCGCCAAGCCGGACCAGCATTTCCTCGACTTGAGCAACGATGACAGGGGCAAGCCCTTCCGTGGGCTCGTCCATGATCAGGATCTTGGGGTTGGCCAGGAGGGCGCGCGAGATCGCCAGCATCTGCTGCTCGCCGCCGGAGAGTTGCGCGCCGCCATTGGATTTGCGCTCGGCAAGGCGGGGGAAGGTTGAATAGATGCGATCGATGGTCCAGCCGCCCTTGCGGCGCCCCTCGACCATGCGCAGGTGCTCATCGACCGTCAGCGAACGCCACAGACGGCGGCCCTGGGGGACGTAGCCAACGCCGAGCTGGGCGATGTCCGCTGGCGAGAGGCCGACCAGTGACTGCCCGCCAAAGCTGATGGAGCCTGACGAGATTGGCACCAACCCCATGATGGCCTTGCAGAGCGTGGTCTTGCCCATGCCATTGCGCCCAACAACGGATAACACGCCCTGGTCGAGTTTGAGGTCGACGCCCTGCAAAGCGTGGGATGCACCATAATAGACATTGAGGCCTCGCACCTCGAGCGCAGGCGCGCGTCTGGCACCGCGGGAAACGTCATTCATGGCCGCCTGCCCCCAGATAGAGTTCCTGGACTTCGGCATCATTCTCGATCTCGGCAGGTGTGCCTTCCTTGAAGACCCTGCCATTGTGCATCATTGTCACGCTCTCAGCGACGCGCAGCGCCACATCCATGTCATGCTCGATGATGATGAAGCCGATATGCCCCGGCAGGCCTGTGAGGATGGAGACAAGTTCCGAGCGCTCAGTCGGCGATAACCCCGCTGCCGGTTCGTCAAACAGGATGAACCGTGGCGCACCTGCCAACGCCAGGGCAATTTCAAGCTGGCGCTGCTGCCCATAGGACAGGTTGGCAACGAGAGAGTCTTTCGATGGCGTCAGATGCACAGCCTCGATCAACTCGAGGGCGCGTGCCACCAGCACATCGTTAGAGCGCGGGCGCAAAAGCGAGAATCGCCCGCGTGAGACGCCGCGGCAAGCCAGATAGACGTTGTCCGCTACTGACAACCCTCCGAACAGGAGCGAAATCTGATATGTGCGACGCAGACCGCGCCTTATGCGCTCATGGGCCGGGAAGTTGGTAACATCTTCGCCAAACAGACGGATCGTGCCTGATGTCGGCAGGAAGTCTCCGGTCACACAGTTGAACAGCGTGGTCTTGCCGGCACCATTCGAGCCAAGCACTGCTCTCCGTTCGCCGGGACGGACGGTCAGCGTCACATCCGAGATCGCCGCGAGCGCGCCGAACAGCTTGGTGACGCCGCGCAACTCCAGCGCGTTGCCGGAACTGACCGAGCTCAGCCGCTCGGCTGTGTTGCGAATGCCAGGTGGTTTCGTTTCGACGAGCGTCATGACCGCCCCCCGCGCAAGGGATCAGTCTGCGCGGCACGCCGCGCCTTGTACTTCTCCCAAAGGCCAAGCACGCCATCGGGCGAGAAGAAAACGATGACCAGAAAACCCAGACCGATCACCAGCTTGAAACGTTCACCCGAAAGACCGAATGCCAGCAAAACATCTGGTGAATAGACCCGCAGCAGAACGTAGATCAACGCGCCGATGAAGGGGCCAATGGGCCGCTTGATGCCGCCGACCACGGCGATGACCAAAATGTCTATGACCTGCGGAATGCCTGCTGTGCCCGGCGATACCTGCGAGTTCTGCCAGACGAGCAGGATGCCGCCCACGGCTGCAATCACGCTCGAGAAGGTATAGGCAAGGATGCGGTGAGCGGTGACCGAAAAGCCCAGCGCGCCCATGCGGCGCGGATTGTCACGCACGCCTTGCAGCGCCAATCCGAAGGGCGAGCGCGAGACATAGACCACTGCGAAATAGGACAACGCTGCGCAGGTCAGCGTCAGGTAGTAGAAGGGCGTCGCCTGGCGCCAGTCGATGCCGAATAATTCCGGCGGGATGACGCGGTTGAAACCGGTATAGCCGTTGAACAGGCCGTAGTTCTGGCGGGTGAAGTAAAAGAAGGCCGACGCGATCGCCAGCGTGATCATGATCGTGTAGATGCCCTCTGTCCGGACCGCGAGCGCCCCGACCAGCGTGCCGAAGATGGCAGCGATCAGAATCGCGACGGGGATGTACAGCCACCATGGCCAGCCAAGGCTGATGGTTGGCACGCCGCTGGTGCCAAGGATCGCGACCATATAGCCCGCCATGGCGCCGACGGTCATCTGGATCAGGCTGACCATGCCGCCATAGCCCGCCAGAAACATCAGCGACAGGGCGATCATGCCGAGAATGAATGTCCAGCCAAATATCTGGAACAGCACAAAGTTGCTGGCGAACAGTGGCATCGCAATGAGCAGCAGCGCAACCGCCCACCAGATCGCGGGGACCTTCTCAAACAGCGTTGGCTGGGTCGGCTCGGCTCGGCGGACAACGTATGTCATCTAGCGGCCCGCCCCAAGGAGGCCCTGCGGGCGAAAAGCAAGCACCACGGCCATGATCAGAAAGGTGAATACCACCGAATAGGTAGGCGCATAGACTAGCCCGAGTTGCTCGGCGAGGCCGATGATCAACGCGCCAATTGCAGCGCCGGGGATCGAGCCCATACCGCCCACGATCACCACCACCAGCGACGCCAGCAGGAAGCGCGTGTCCTCACCCGGTGTCAGCGACTGGAATGTGCCGCCAACGATGCCAGCCATCCCGGCCATGCCCGCGCCAAACGCGAACACGGCGAGAAAGACATACTGGATACGCACGCCAGACGCGGCCAGCATGTCGCGGTCATCCACCCCTGCCCTGATCAGCATGCCAAGCCTCGAGCGATTGAGCACCAGCCACATCGCAATCCCGATGATGATTGCCGCGACAAGGATCACAATTCGAACCTGGGGATAGGTGAGATAGACCGGGTCGCCATTCGAGCGCAGCGCGGTAACGAGCGGGAGCGTCATCGGCCCGCTCAACCAGTCCGGAGAAAGAACCTGATAGCTCTGGCCGCCCCAGATCCAGAGCATGATGTCAGCCAGAACGACGGAGATGCCGATGGTGACAAGGGTCTGGCGCAGTTCCTCGCCTTCCATCCGCCGGAATACCTGATGCTGCAGGACAAGACCCAGAGCGCCAACCAGCACGAAAACGACTGGGAAGGCCAGAAGCCAGTATCCCGTCGCGTTGGCAACTTCATAACCGATGTAGCCGCCCAAGAGATACAATGAGCCATGGGCAAGGTTGACGTTGCGCATGAGTCCGAAAATCAGGGTGAACCCGCTGGCGACCAAAAAGTAGAGCGCGCCCAGCGTGATGCCAGACAGAACCGCATTCAGGAAGATGCGTTTGCGGCCCAGAACCTGTTCAAGCCCGGGCGGCCATGGGGTGGCGATCAGCCAGACGAAGCCCGCAATCAGAATGAGCAGGATGATCGACCAGACAGGATGGCGCTTGTAGAAGCTCTGCATTTGTCCCGTCGGAACCCCTGATAAAGGCGATGCACGGCTTTCCGTCACCACAACGTCACGACGCTAGTTCGCATGCTGATAAAACGGCGTACCCGACAGTCTTATCCTTGTGCCGCTCGTAGCAACATTGAGCGGTCCGAGTGGGCAGCTCACGAGGAGGACGCCACATGCACGCTGCGGCGATAGGAGCTTGGAGGGACAACACCGTTGGCAATGAAAAAACGTGAAAAACTGGCCTGACTTGAAAAGCCCAGGTCAAGCCCGATGCCCGCAACTGCGTCCTGCGATGCCGTCAATCGGTCAATGGCCTGCTCCATGCGCAGCGAGTTGAGATAGATATTGGGTGTGACGCCAACTTGCTGGCGAAACAGTTTGTAAAAGTGAGGCCGTGAAAGGCCAACCCTGCGTGCGACATCATCAAGATCGAGTGGCTCACACAGCCGCTCCACCAGGACGCGCATCGCATTTCGTACGCGGTAGTCGCGCACCGGCGTAGCGTGACCAACGAAACTGCTGCCGCTTTCGGTCCATTGCCACGACTGGTCGAAACAACCCTCGGTAAGCGCGCACAGGCGGTCCTCGAGCATCGTATCTTCCCGGTCGATGTCCAGCATGGCGTTGGCGTTACCATAAACCAGCCGCGCGATATGGTCAGTGACCTCCACGCCGACACGGCCGAACTTGAGCGACGATCTGGAACAGCGACTGACGTCCAGAAACCAAGCAGGGCGAATATACAGCACCAGCGCAAGTGTTGGCCTTTGCCGGTCGATATCGCGATAATAGTGTGTTTGCCAAGGGCTGATCGCGACAGCTTGGCTAGGCGAAATCGGATACGGTTTGCCGTCGATGACGACCTCTCCAGCGGGCCCTTGAATGTGAAAAATCAGATGCCCCTCACGATGCGCATGCGGCACCATTGTGCGGTCCATCGCGTAGAGACACACACGCCCGAAAGCACCGTGAAACACGGCCAGCGCTGAACTCATGTTCCTCCCTCCCGCACTCTAGTGGTGCAGTCTTTAGACGAGTGTAGGTCAACGCTTGTGGCTGGCAAGGCAGAATATCCATACCCTGACCATACGGTAGCCAAGCCTCACTCCACATGTTCAAGCATCCAGGCATAATCTGCTGCCTTGATGTGACGCGGGTTGGTGCGCGTAGCGGGGTGCTCGGCGGCTCGCTTTGCAACGCGTTGGCAGGCTGCGCTGTCCAGTTTCAGTGCTGCAAGATTAGAAGGCAGATGGATACTGGCCCCAAGCGAGGTGAATGCATGGGTCACATCTAGATCACGGCCAGCACCCAATATGCTTCTTAATGTGCCCATACGGTCGCAAATTGCCGGTGCATTGAAGCTGAGAACAACAGGAAGCAGCGCGGCGTGCAAACAGCCATGCTGAAGTGCGTGGCCAACTTCGGCCTCCAGCGCATGAGACAGAGCCTCAACTGCACCGAGTCCCTTTTGCGAGGCGAGGCCAGCATCGAGGGCAGCGGCCATCATCTCGCGTCGGGCGCCGAGGTTGCTTCCATCGTGCACGGCCTGGTCGAGATTGCCCATCGCGCGCCGGATACCATCGAGCGCGATACCATCTGCGGGCGGGTTCCACGTCATGCCAAGATAGGCTTCAAGACAGTGGGTTAAGGCGTCCATGCCTGCAGCAGCGGTTGCATGGGCATCTTGTTCAACTGTGAGGGTCGGATCACACAGCACCGCATCGGGGAGCATAGTGCAATCAGCTGCGCTCATGCGCCAACTTCCGCGGGCCTCGTGCGCCAGGATCGGCTGCAGGCCAACGCAGGCGGATGTGGTTGGGATAGCGATGAGGGGCGTGCATTTGCGATAGGCGGACGACTGCAACACACGCGCCGTAGCTTCGTTCGCACGATAGGTCCGTTGATAGACCGCGCGCCGTACCAAGCGCAGAACAGGTTCGCCACCAAGGCCTATGAAACCGTCACAGTCATGATCGCTCGAAGCTATCCTGATCTGTTCAAGTTCGAGGTCGGAAACTGTGACATCGACGGTTGGCGACACTTTTATGTAGCAGATCGATGATTCGCATCCGGGCGGGAGTGCATCAACCACGCGCGACAGCGGTTCATCCGTTGCGCCAGCTTCATCTGTTACAATCAAAGGTCGCGCGATACCAAGCATCTTCATTTGCTCGGCCAGAGCATCTTCCAGCACGCGGTCGGCAAAATAGACGCGGGTGAGGAAATTGATCAGTGCCATCGACTACCCTGTAGACCGCGCTGTCTGCCCAAACAGGCAATCCCTTCAAGTCTCACTTGATCACAATCGAAACACCCGGGTCCGGAAAGTCCGAACCCGGGGTTCTATCGACGCTAGCGGAGACTCAGCCGCCGCCGAGCGCCTTGCAATCAGGCACTGTACGGGAGGGTAGGCCCATGGCGCGGAACGCAGCAGGTGTCATGCCAAGCGTCTGTGTCACCCCCTCAGCCTTGCCGACATTCTTGATCGTGAGGGTGCCGCCTGGTCCCTCCACCACCTCGTTGATGAAGACAGTGCCGGTCGCCTGACGGTTCTCATTCAAAGAGATTTCGCCCAGCGGAGTCTTGAGTTTGAGCGAGCCCAACGCCGCATGGAACTTTTCCTGATTGCCGCTCAGGTCACCGTTGACGGCATTGAGACCGGCAATCATGGCGAGCGTTGCCTTGTAGTAGCCTACCCCAAACAGCGAAGGTGATGGGAAGCGCCGATCGGCAGGAAAGGCATCCTGATAGGCCTTAACGTAGCTGGTCCATTCAGGAGCGGGGTTGTCGTTGGCAATCGGCCCGGAGATCGGCGTGCCGACCAGCGCGTCCTTGGCCCGCCCACGTGACGTGAGTACGGTTTGATCCGCCATGATGGTGCCGCCGATCAGATTGATCTTGGTTCCGGCCTGCTGATACTGGTTGAGGAAGTTGATGGCGTCCGTGCCACCGAGCCCAAGATAAATGGCATCAACGTTGTCAGGCAGCTTGGCGATCACGCCGGCAAAGTCGGCGGCACCGAGAGGCACCCAGAGCCGTTCAGCAATCACGCCACCCGCACGGCAGAAGTCGGCTGCAAAGCCGAGGAAGTTGGTATATCCGAAGGAATAATCGGCCGTCACAGTGGCAACACGCTTCCAACCTTTGGTTTTCACCACATAGGTTCCGAGGCCTGAGCCCCATTGTGCACCATCAAGGTTGAACCGGAAAAAGTTCTTGGCCGGGTCCACCCAGGTTGTTTCAAGCGCACCGGAAACGCCGTTGATCACAGTCTTGCCCGGGATCGTCTTGGCAAAATCGCGCATCGCGATCCCTTCGGAGCCCGAAAGTGGCCCGAGGATGATGTCGACCTTGTCCTGCTCGATCAACCTGCGCGCCTGACGAATAGCGGTATCGACTGTCGTGTCTGTCGCAGCGACCACTGTTTCGATCTTTTTGCCGCCGGCCATGTTGTTGACCTGCTTGAGTGCGAGTTCGACGTTGCGCACGCCATCGGCACCGCCAGCCGCAAATGCACCTTCCAACGCGACCAGAATGCCAACCTTGATTGTTTCCTGAGCCATTGCAACACCAGGCAGCAGAAGGGCCAGTGCAGACACCGTTCCGATCAGTAGACGCTTCATTTCTCATCCTCCCAAGGACTGATTTTTCGGATATTTTAATCCTGTTCTACACTGACCTTCTGGCTCCGCACGGCAAACGGCCGCCCTAGAGAACCAGAAAAAGGGCCAGATGGCGCGATTGCAGTCTCGGCTGTCACGTCGACAGAGCAATATCCGAGGGTCTGATTTTCGTGTTGCCTTGCCTCAAGGCGATTGTGTCCATTGCGGGTCTCGATCCCGATGACGAATGAACCCGGCACATTGATTTCGAACAATGTCAGCGTCTGTCTGTATTCCGGATGGCGCGACATCGGCGTTGTGATCTGTGCTTCGGCCGAATGAGCATGCTCTTGATCGCGATAGTCAGCACCCCCATGACGAACGGTATGGGCCCTGACCTGCCTTATGGTGAGAGCGCCAAGGCCCTTTGCAATCAGTAAACAGCCCGCCCGCCCGAGATGTCGAACACCGCGCCGGTGGAGAATGCGCAATCCTCGGAAGCGAGCCAGACGATCATTGACGCCGCCTCATTGACTTCCAGAAAGCGGTTCATCGGAATTTTCGAGAGCATGAAATCGATGTGTTCCTGCTTCATCTGGTTGAAGATTTCGGTCTTTGCCGCCGCAGGTGTGATGCAGTTGACCAGAATGTTCGACGTCGCCAATTCCTTGGCAAGCGATTTGGTGAGCCCGATCAGCCCCGCCTTGGACGCCGAGTAATGCGAGGCATTGGGGTTTCCATCCTTGCCCGCAATCGAGGCAATGTTGACGATGCGGCCATAGCCGGTCTTCAGCATCTCCGGTACGACTGCACGGCAGGTCAAATACGGACCGACCAGGTTGACGTCGACAACACGCCGCCAAACATCTGGCTCCAGTTCCCAGAGCTTGGCATTGCCACCGGTTATGCCAGCATTGTTGACGAGGATGTCGATCTTGCCGTGACGGGCCAAGGCAGCTTTGGTCGCTGCCGCGATGGATTCTTCATCGGTGAGTTCAACGATGTCGCCTGAGACGGTACCGAGCTTGCCCAAGCTGGCCATCGCACGATCGAGTGCCGCCTGGTCAATATCCCAGATGACAACCGTCGCGCCCGAAGCAAGCATCCGCTCGGCTGCGGCAAAACCGATGCCCCGCGCGCCTCCGGTTATGATGGCCACGCGGCCTTTCAGGTCGATGATGTTCACGCAGGATCCTCCGGACTGGTCGCGGAACATGGCCGCAAACCTGATGACATGCCGGAAGGATAGCCAGAATGGCGATGATCGAACAGTGGCATATTGCCGTGTTCGATATCGAATGGCCTCCTGTCTAAGCGCGATGCGCTATTGATGTTCTGCGGCTGGAACCCCGCGAGCCTCCTGGGCGAGAAGGCCGTTTGACAGAATGGGTACTAGCCGCATCATCCATCGTCATCCTGAACAGTTGATTTAGGCTGTTCGCGCAGATCCCGCAGGACAGGAGCAGGAGCGGTGGCTCGGTGTGTATCGGCTTTGGAGTTTGACACCTATAGACGTCTAGCAATGACCCCGACGTGCCCGCAGTTTGTTGCATAGCATCAGGTGCTTACTGGCAGTTGGGTGGGGTCAGCCTTCGGAGCCGATCGGGGGTCAAATGGCGCGCCGGTTCACACAAACAATCAGGGCGAAAGGCAGCTATTGGTCTTCATGGCACGAAACCCGCCATTCCGCTTCCGGCCCCCAAGCTGCCGGTTGTGTTGTGCCGTTCACGCAATCACTTGCGCCAATGGCCGGCCACTGTGACGTTGCCCCTCTGACTCGGTCAACTTTGCGAACAGAAAGACAATCAGGCGCACGGCCAAGATGACAAGTCGCCATGGGTGCGTACACCGTATCGATCAGAAGACCCTCGTATCGAATTACATCGATACTACAATAGCATAGCAGTGCGCTAATTCATCCTCTATGGCCCAGCAATGCGGCGTGCGATCGCTGAATCTGGCGCTGTCCTTTCTCGCGGGCGGTCAAAAAGCTGACTATCCGAGATCAAGAGTCGACGCCGGGAAGTTTGGACAGATTGAGTGACCTGCAGCGTCCTAAGTTCTTTCCCGCGGAAGGAGATCTCGCCCTTCATGCAGGTACTTTCTGACAGTGTCTTCATCCAAGGGAATGCCATTGATCGCCAGATCGCTGACAATGGCTGAAACTGTGGGCGAGCGGCTGGAATGCGGAGTATGGCCATAGCCCCCGATCGCCATGCCTATCACGATCTTGATCAGACTTGTCCGCTCCCGAGCCGACAAGTCGCGCCCTTCAGATTTCGACTTTCCGGGGCGCCGGGCGGCCTGAGCACGATGTGTTGCCAACTCACGATGTGCGGCGTCCAGGTCAGCGCGCAGCACTTCCAACTCTGCCGTCAGCTTATCCGCTTCCGAAGACGGGCGCTGGCTGGCTTCGGCGACACGCTTGACCGAGTTTGTCAGTGCCGACGGCAACTCCAGCCCGATCTTTTCTGCCCAACCAAGGAACCGAGCCGGCGACATCGGGTCGCGAAGCTGAATTGAACCGATCGCCCGCTCGATCATTTCCCGGCGCTCACGCACTGCTTTCCGTAATGGATCGAAAGGCGCTGCATTTTCAAGATCAGCAAGTCTGACCACACGCGGCTCCTTGCCCAGAGACAAAAGAATCGCTTCGTCACGCTTCCATCTAGACAGCTTTGACCAATAAGAGAAATCAGCATTGGATAAAGCCTGATTATGTCTCTGAATCTCTAGAAATTCTTTGCGACGCTCTGAAATTTTAGCCTTGATTAGTTCTCGCAGTCCAATAAATTTTTGTTCGAAAACCTGATCGGAAAGGCTGTGCAATTCTGCCATATACTCTTTGGCCGCTTGGAGGCATTCTGCAGAAACGCCAGAACGTGCGTTCTCGCGCAGGCCTGATCTGGGATTCAGCCGCCAAGTCTCTGGGAATCGATAATCGACCAGTATGCGGGCTTGATTGATACGAACAGAGGATATGGAAGCCAAGGTACCGGAACTCCAGCGATCCGAGTGAGCACGTCCTACTTACAGTCGGCTGGAGCGTGCCAAAGCCGTTCTTCCACAAGATCTTGTAGGCGTTTATATGCCGAGTCGGTCTGCCGCGCGAAGCGGGACCACATCTCCACCAATCTTCAGCTTATCGAGGAAGTCCGCCCACCAAACCGCCATTTCGACGCGCTCGGTCCAGTATGCGCCGCGATGGTAGGCGCGTCGCACGGCGTCTGGATCCTGATGCGCCAGCGCCCGTTCGATGGCGTCGGCGGAGAAGCGTCCGCTCTCGTTCAGCAGTGTCGAGGCTGTCGCGCGAAACCCGTGCGCGGTCACTTCGTCCTTTCCATAGCCAAGCCGTCGGTAGCAGGCGTTGAGCGTGTTCTCGGACAAGGGTCTCTGCGGCGAGCGCAATGACGGAAAGACAAGCCGGCCTCCACCTGTCAGGGCGTGAAGATCGCGCAGAATGAGCATCGCCTGAGGCGCAAGTGGCACTCTATGCTCGCGCCTCATCTTGGTTCGCGACGCTGGAATGGTCCAGATCGCAGCCTTCAGATCAAACTCCTGCCATTCGGCCAAGCGCAGTTCGCCGGGGCGCGTAAAGACGAGCGGCAAGAGCTGCAGCGCCGCTCGTGTCACTGGCTGGCCTTCAAAGCCATCCAGCGCGCGCAGAAAGCCGCCCAGAGCAATCGGATCGAGGATGGCAGCGCGATGCTCCGGCTTAGGCATGCTGATCGCGCCACGAAGCCCCTTGGTCGGATCGTTCTCGGCCCGCGCTGTGACGATGGCGTAGCGGATGACACTGCCACAGATGCCGCGAACGCGCTTGGCGCTCTCCAGATGCCCTTTGGCCTCCAGCTTCTTCAGAACGGCAAGGATCTCCGGCGCGCGGATCTCGGCGATGGGGCGGTCCCAAAGCGCAGGGCGGGCCAGTGCCAGAAGCCAGCGGCCCTTCTCAAGGGTCCGTTCCGAGCGCCCGTCGCGTCGCTGCTTCTCCAGATACTCTTCGGCGATGCCTCCAAACGTGGTGGCCATGCTGGCGGCATGACTGAGCTTGTCGAGCTTGCGTTTCTTGCTTGGGTCTATCCCCTGCGTCACGAGCGCTTTGGCTTCATCCCGGCGAGTGCGTGCATCTTTCAGCGAGACTTCTGGATACCCGCCAAAGGACAAGGTCTTCTCGATTCCATTGAACCGATAGGCCATGCGCCAGAGCTTCGAACCAGATGGCATGACGACAAGGAACAGCCAGCCGCCATCGGACAGCTTGAACTGCCTTTCGGTCGGCTTGGCATTGCGAATCTGTGTGTCTGTAAGTGGCATTGCGGGTAACGCCTTTGCGGGTATCGACCGGATACCCGCAATAATACCCGCATTTTCGCTGGCTCCAAACGCACTCCGATACCCGCAGGCGAACAACCTCGGACAATCGTCTTCTAAATTTTCGTTTTTTTTCAGACGCTTACGGTCAATCTTGGACGACTGCGAAGCAAAAAATGGTGCCGCTTGAGGGATTCGAACCTCCGACCCCCTCATTACGAATGAGGTGCTCTACCAGCTGAGCTAAAGCGGCAATCCTGCGGCGCATAGCAGCCGGCACCGCCCTTGGCAAGCGTGCGTCCCCGCGGCGGTCAGCCGCTCAGTTCGGCGGCGCGCTGCCGGGCTGCGGCCACGGCGCGGCGCATCAGCGGCCTCATCCCGTTTTCGGCCATGAGCACATCGAGCGCCGCCGCCGTGGTGCCGCCCGGCGAGGTCACGTTCTGGCGCAAGGTGGCAGGGTCGAGCGGCGAGCGGTGCAGCAGCTCGCCCGCCCCCTCGATCGTGCCGCGCGCCAGCCGCGCCGCGACATCGGCGGGAAGGCCGGCGGCGATGCCGGCCTCGGTGAGGCACTCCACCAGAAAGAAGACATAGGCCGGGCCGGAGCCGGACACCGCCGTCACAGCGTCGATGAACTCCTCGCCCGGAACCCATTCCACCTGGCCAATGCCCGACAGGAGCGCCGTTGTCATCGCCCGCTGCGCCTGTGTGACGGCAGCGCTGGCCGCCACGCCGGTGACGCCGCGCTGCACCGAGGCCGGCAGGTTCGGCATGGCACGCACGAAGGCACGGGCCCCGGGCGCGCGCGCCTCGAGATTGGCAATGGTCTTGCCGGCCAGGATGGAAATCACCAGCGTGCCCGGCCCGGCAAGGCCCGCAAGAGCTGGCGCGGCGGCATCGAGCATCTGCGGCTTGATGCCGAGCACCAGAACGTCAGGCGGCGCGATGCCGGCGAGCGGCGGGTTGAGCCGGAAGCCGTGCCGGGTTGCCTGCGCGCCAAGGGCCTCGTCGGCGTTCGGGTCCAGCACCGTCAGTGCCGCGCCGGTCAGACCTGCGTGAAGCCAGCCTTCGAGCATGGCCCCGCCCATCTTGCCGGCCCCCATCAGGACGAGGCTGTTCGGAAACGCTGTGCTGGTCATGGCAAGAACTCGGCAGGCAGAGGGCAGCGCATGCGCGCGGATGACCTCCTGTGGGAAGACTGGCGTCGCCGCTCGCCCGGGAGGCAGCTGGCTGCGCCGACGCGTGCCGGCGCGGCCGTCAGGCTTCGCCGACGCATTCCATCATCGAGCAATCAAGCGCCTCGCGGGCGGACTTGCCGGCCCAGAGCACAAACTGGAAGGCCTGATAGTGGCGCTCGCAGGTTTCGACCGCCGACTTGATCAACATGCCGGCCTGCTCGTCGGTGGGTTCGGCCCCGCCGGACAGCAGCAGCGAATGCCGGAACATCACCACGTTCTCGGAACTCCAGAAATCGAAATGGCCGAGCCAGAGCTGCTCGTTGATCAGCGAGATCAGCGTCACGACCTCGGTCTTGCGCCGGTCCGGCACCTTGAGATCGAAGGCGGAGGCGACATGCATGGCCTCCATCTGGTCAAGCCAGGTCACGGCGACCTGATACTCGGCCCAGTTGCCGGCCACGTTGACCGAGATTTCATCCTCGCCATCGCGGTCGAAGCTCCAGTCGTTGAGGGCGGCCAGGCGCTCGATGACATCGAGCGGATGGTTGGCGCGATCAAGATCATGTTCAAGGTCCAGCACAGACAGCCAGCTCCTCAGGAGGGATCAAACGCAGGCGAACGCATCAGCGCAACAGGCTCGACACGGGCACGCTCGAAGACGGGCACGCACACGCGACCATGAGATCGGCACCGGCAGGGGTTGCTGGCGACCGGTCGTTCGACGGCTTTGAAAAATAAGCCGAATCACCTCTTGCACTGACCATAGATCGGTTTGCGGGATCGGAGAATCCCCCTCGAGACCGATGGTCAACGGCGACATGCGTCGTGGATTCGGACGGCTGCAACAATGGCCGCAGCGATTCGTCCACAGCCCTTCGCTGTGGATGACGGCCTCAGCCCAGCGCGATGGCCGAGATCAGCCGGCCATAGTCAGGTTCCGCCCTGTGCGTGGTCATGCGGTAGCTGAAGAAACGGGCCGGGTCTGAATAGGTGCACAGCCCCAGATCGACGAAGCGGCCGACACCGGCCTCGGCAAAGCGGGCCGCGATGAAGGCCGGCAGGTCGAACATCGCATGGCCGTCCCGCTCCGAAGGCCGAAAGA
This sequence comes from Hyphomicrobiales bacterium, assembly GCA_027487245.1. Taxonomy (GTDB): domain Bacteria; phylum Pseudomonadota; class Alphaproteobacteria; order Rhizobiales; family Beijerinckiaceae; genus Allobosea. Next base: position 20,929 of record JAIYDY010000086.1, on the reverse strand, counting down.
AGCGGCCGAAGCCGGCATCGGCGGCCACGAACCGCGCCACGAATTCCGGCCCGACCTCATAGGCTTGCGGCCCGATCGTCGGACCAAGCACGGCTGTGACGGCCCGGCGCCGCGCACCCAGCCTCTCCATGGCAACCAGCGTGGCCTCGATGATGCCGCCGAAAGCCCCTTTCCACCCGGCATGGGCGGCGCCGACGACCCCGGCCTCGCCATCGGCAAACAGGATCGGCCCGCAATCGGCGGTCGAGATGCCAAGACCGATGCCTGGCGTCCGTGTCACCATCGCGTCCGCTTTGGGCCGCTCGCCCTGCCACGGCCCCTCGGCAACGACGACATCGGGCGAGTGGACCTGGTAAAGACTGAGCAGGTGCTCTGGCGGGATGGCGAGAACACTGGCCATGCGGCGGCGGTTTTCAAGGATGTGGGCCGGATCGTCCTGCGAACCAAGCCCGCCATTCAGCGAGGCATAAAGCCCGCCCGACACGCCACCTTGCCGGGTGAAGAAGCCATGACGGATGCCGGGCAAGTCCGCCAGGTCAGGCGCATTGATCGGCTGGACGGTCGGCGCAAGGGTCGTCATGGGGCGGCTTTCGCGTGGCAGGGCTGCGCTGGGGACCTCACTCGCCTGCAGCGTCCGCGCTGTCAAATCCGGGCAGACTCCCAAGCGCCGGGTGGGTCAGGGCGATCACCTTGAACAGCGTTCCCATGGCGGTGGGCGCGCGCCCGTCCATGCTGGCCAGGCGCTCAGTGGCGGCGGCGATGGCCGCCGCCTGCGTCTGGGAGGCGTGGCGCATCAGTGCCTCGGCGCGCCGGGCTAGGCCAAGGCGCGCCAGAAACACGCCCTGCGCGACCGGGCCATGAACCCGGGCCTTGTGTGCCGCGGCAACAGCCTTCACGCGGGCGAACTGAACCTGCGTGGTCAGGTCAGCATCCCCCGGCTCGGCCAGCGGATCGACGAAGCGGTGGCGCTGCACCGCCTGCAAGGTGTCGCCGGTCCCCGCCTCGGTGGCACCGTAGTCGATCAGCAGGGCCGCGCCGCCCTGGCTGGCGACGTGGCCCGAGAGCGTGCCCACGAGCCCATCCGCGGCCTGCGGCACTTCCAGCACGGTGCCGGCTGGCGACAGCGTCCCGAGGCCGGCCGTGGTCCCCGGGGCCAGTCCGAAGCACAGGCCGCCATCGGCGGAAAGCCCGACCAGCCGCTCGCGCCAGCCATCGGGCGTGGCCACGAACTGGCGCACCGGCAAGGCATCCAGCAATTCGTTGGCGAGGATGATCACCGGCCCGTCCAGCGCCTGCTCGACGCGCTCGTGCCAGATGATGCGGCTGGCTCTTTCGCCAAGCGTGGCCTGCTGGCAACGCCGCAACACCGGGCTGGTTTCCACCATGTGCACCGACACGGCATCGAGACAGGATGGCAGCGCACGCGCCATCGCGCGCAGCGCATCGGCCATCAGCGTCCCGCGACCGGGTCCGATCTCGATCAGCCGGCATGAGGCGGGCGCGCCCATGTCATGCCAGACCTGGGCTGCCCAGAGACCGAGCAGTTCGCCGAAGATCTGGCTGATTTCGGGCGCGGTGGTGAAGTCGCCGGCGGCACCGAACGGATCACGCGTGGTGTAATAGCCGAGGGTGGGATGGCCAAGGCACAGCGCCATGTAGCGCTCGACGCTGATCGGCCCTTCCTCGCTGATCAACGCAATGAGCGCGTCCTTCAGCGCCGGCATGGCTCAGGCGGCAGTGCGGGCGCGGGCACGCATCACCAGCCAGCCGCCGATCAGCAGCATCGGCAGCGACAGCATCATGCCCATGGTGATACCCCCGCCCAGTGCGCCGACGGATTGGCCGAACAGGTAGCCAAGCTGCGGGTCAGGCTCGCGGAAGAACTCGGAAAAGATGCGCACGAGGCCGTAGCCGATGCCGAACACGCCGGCCACCAGCCCCGGCTTGCGAAAGCCGAAATGGCGGACCACGAAGGCCAGCAGCACGAACAGAACCGGCCCTTCGAGAAAGGCCTGATAGAGCTGGCTGGGATGGCGCGGCACGGGCCCGCCATTCGGAAACACCATGGCATAGGCGAAATCGGGGGCGACCCGGCCCCACAACTCGCCGTTGATGAAATTGGCGATGCGCCCGAAGAACAGGCCGATCGGCACCACCGCTGCGGCGATGTCGAAGATGCTGAACGGGTCATAGCCGTACCGCCTGCCGAACAGGGCAAGCGCCAGCGTCGCGCCGATCAACCCACCATGGAAGGACATCCCGCCACGCCAGATCGCGAGGATTTCGAGCGGCCCATCGATGTAGCTCGCCAGATCGTAGAACAGCACATAGCCAAGCCGCCCGCCCAGCACGATGCCGATCGCGACCCAGACCAGAAGGTCGTCAAGTTCGGGCTTGGTCGGGCGCTTCAGCCCGCCCCACAGGCCATCACGGCCGACCAGCCAGCGCATGTAGAGCCAGCCGCCGAGCAGACCGGCCACGTAGGCAAGCCCATACCAGCGCAGCGCAACGGGTCCGATGGCAATGGCCACCGGATCGATGATCGGAAAGGGGATGGCGAGGAAGGACATGCCTCACGGGTGCTGGATCGGACGGCTGCGGTCAAGCCTGAATCGGGCAGGCGGGCGCAGCCTCAGCGCGCGGCACTCGCCGCCCGGGCCGCTGCAACCGCGCTCGGCCTGGCGGCGGCAGGCGCCGCAGCAGGCGTTGTGCCGCTTGCGGCACGGACCTGCTCCTGCCCGGCCAGGAACTGGGCAATCTGGTCCATGGATTCGGACGCCGCCTTGTTGACGGTGCTCTGGTCGACGCCGCTCCAGTCGCCCGAGTTGTTGCGGGCCACGGTCGCGCCCTGCATGCGTTGGGCACGGCGCTTCTGCGCGTCGAACACGTCCCAGACGAAGGACAGCGCGGTCTGGCCATCGGCGGTTGGCTCGGCGGCCAGATAGCCGCGCACCCGGTAGCGCGGGTTGGTGGCCGGATCGACGATGTCGACGCGGCGGACGCTGGCCTCGTTGGACATGGCCGAACTGAACGAGCCGCGCATCGCGTCCGGCCCCCCGGAGATGCTGTCGACCGCGATCGGCACGCCAGGAGCGATGGTCGGCGCGCGGCTGGCGGTCGTGGTCTCGTTGCAGGCGCTCAGGGCGCAGGCCACGATGGCTGCGGTCAGGATCGGTTTCATCGGACGCCTCCCGCCCCTGGTCACGCCGGGGCTTGTCTGGGTTGTTGCTTCTCTAGCGGCTCGGCGCGCGCACGTCCAGTTTCGCCGCCAGCGTCGAAATGGGCGGTGCGTCCCGCAATGCCGCATGATAAGCAGACGCCAACCTGCTTTTGTTTCCCGAGGACCACCCGTCATGAACGCCCCGAACCGTCTGCTCGATGAAGTCGCCCGTCTGGTCACCGATGCCGCCGGTGCGGCCCAGGGCGTGCGCCGCGAGGTCGAGACCGTGGTCAAGACCCAGATGCAGCGCATCCTGGCCGACATGGACGTGGTCACCCGCGAGGAGTTTGAGGCCGTGCGCGAGATGGCCATCATGGCGCGCGAGGAGAATGACCGCCTTGCCGCACGGCTCGCTGCGCTGGAAGGCGCTGCAAAGCCCTGACATCGCGCCGGGCCTGAGCCAGCAAGATCAACCCTACCGGCTGCCAAAGCCCCAGAACGAGCGCCGGGCTGGTGGCGCTGCCCCCGGCTCCGGGCCCGGATCGTCGGGCACACGCGGCAGGCCGTCGGCCAGCATGATCGGGCCATGGGCCGCCACCGGCGCGTTGGCCTTCGAATCGGCAGGGTCGGGCAACACCGCAGGATCGGGCGCAGCGACAGCAGCGGCCGGTGCCTGCGCCACCTCGGCAGCCTCTGGGGGAACTGCCACAGCCACCTCGCCCGACGCGGCAGTTCGCACGTCGGCATCATCCGCCGCGCGGTCGCGACCGGACGCTGCGGCCAGCACCGGTGGTGGCTCGGCAGCGAGACCGTCCATGGGCGGTGCGGAAGGCTGCTCGAACTCCTCGAAGGCAGGCGCTGCACTGCCCAGCACAGGCGGCGGCAAGGTCCAGGCAAACGCATCGAGCCGGCCCGACACCGGCGAGACCGGCAGCCATGTCTCAGACACGATGCCATCGGCCACCCAGGCGTTGTCGCGCGGCGCACGCACCGAACGGGTCAGCCACTCGCGCGCGCGCCCTGCGGAGCCATGTTCGCCATCTTCGATCCGCGCCATCAGGAGACAGGCACGCACGGTCGGAACCGCCGCCAGCAACGGCGAGAGAGCCTTGCGCGCCAACCGATAGTCGCGCGCTGCGATGGCTGCATCAGCCACGGCGAATACGCTTTCCGGATCGGTCGGCTTGAGCTTCATCAGGGCTTGCGCCTTGTCGAGCTTGTCCTTCTGGCTGTCGCCGTTGCGCAGATTGACATAGGCGGCGGCCAGGTCGGGATGCGGCTGCTCGCGCCATGCGGCTTCGAGCACCCGTGCGGCCTTGCGCAAGTCGCCCCTGGCCGAGAGCATGCGCCCTGCAAGTGTGGCTGCCGGCGTCAGGCCGGGAGCCAGCTTGAGGGCGTCGAGCGCGGCGGACAGCGCATCAGCGGGGTTTGTCTCCTGCTTGGCCAGCGCTTCTGCCGCCAGCAAGACAGCGCGGTGCCGGCGCGACTCGGTCTTGTCGCTGAGCCGCAAGGCGGCGCGGCGCTCGACGGCGGTGCGGGCCAGGGCCCAGTCGCCGGCGGTCGAGTGGAATTCCAGCAGCGCATCATTGGCCCAGGCCAGCGAGGGCGACAGCCGCACGGCCTCATCGGCAAAAGCGCGTGCGGAAATCTGGTCACCCCGGCGGCGGGCCTCGACGAACAGGCCGCGCAGGCCGAGCACCCGCGTGGTCGGCTCTTCGAGCATGTCCTTGAAGGCAGCCTCGGCAGCGGGCTTGTCACCAGACAGCTGCGCCGACTGTGCGCTCAGCAGCAGGGCCAGCGGCTCGTCAGGGATCAGTTTGCGCGCATCGGAGGCATGCCGGCGCGCTGCGGACGGATCGCCCGCGCCGATCGCGACCATGCCGCGCGACACAGCCTCATAGCCGCGCGTGCGCTTGCGGGCACGGCTTGCAAAGGAGAACGCCGTTGGCAGGCCCAGCATGAAGCGCAAAAGCGACCATAGCAGCATGCCGGCGACAACCAGCAGTGCGACGCCAATGGCGGCCATCGCCACTGTGGTCTCGATGGTCATGCCGCTCCAGACGATCGACACCTCGCCGGGGCGCTCGGCCAGCCAGACAGCGCCGAAAGCCAGCGCGCTGGCGACCGCGATGAAGACAAGAACTCGCAACATGCTGACCTGCCCCGCCCTGTTATGTCGCTGCCGACAACGCCTTGATGGCGTCGTCGGTGATGGCCTTGATGGCCCGGTCTGCATCGGCCCGCAGTTTCAGCGCTGCGCCGAACGCTTCGCTCGCTCGCCGTGCCGGCTCGGGCAACTGCGCCCAGGCGGCCTGCGCCGCAGCCACATCACCCCGCTGGAGAGCCTGCTCGATGCGCGCCGTGATCGCAGCCGGCGATGAGCCCTCGACCGCGCCCGTGCTGCGCACACGCACCAGCCCATCCGTCAGCTTCAGCAGCCGCTCGGTCCATGGCGCATCCACATTGGCCGGCTCGATGGCCAGAACAGCGCGCAGCTTGCGGAAATCGGCCAGCAGGCCGGCGCCGGAGGGCGCGCCGCCGGCAGCCAGCCCGTTCAGCACCTGCATCGGTTCGGCGGCAGCGCCCGTGGCCGCCAGCGCCCGCGCTTCCACGGCGAAGGGCCGGCCTTCGGCGAGCGCCTTGCCGAGCCGGTCAGCCAGGATCAACCGGGCAGCGCCCGTGGCCGAGGCGCTGGGCGTGCCGACGGCCTTGCCGATCTGTTCGATTTCTGCAAGGCGCGGCACCAGCGCACGGACAGCATTGACGGCGGTTTCCGAACCGCGCTCGCTCCGCGCCAGCCTGTCGGTCAGTTCGGCGAGTTGCCGAGCCTGATTGGCGCCAGCATCGCCTGCCGCGGCAGCCGGCCGCTGCGCCAGTTCGGTCACGCGCCGCTGGACAGCCTCGATCTCGCTACGGAGCGGGGCGCTGGCAGCCTGAAGCTGGCCCTGGACAAGCGCCTGAACCCGCCCCGCAGAAACCCCCTCCGCGCCGCCGGTCCGTGATGTGTCCACACGCGGATCAGCCTCAATGCGCGCCAGCCGGGCCTCGAGTTCACCTTTCGCGACGACGGTGGACGAGGGCATGCCGGCCAGCCGCGCAGCCTGCGGCAGATAGGCCATGATCCCGGCTCCGGCCAGACCTCCGATCAGACCGGCAGCCATCAGCCCGAGAGCCCCTGCCCCACCACGCCGGGCGGTGACGGAAGGAGAAACAGCAGGAGAGGCAACAGACGACACTGCGGGAGCATCAGACGATTCCATGATGGGCGTGACGGGCGTTTCGGGCAAGCTTGCGGGCGACGTCATCGACCGGTTCAGACCCTCGTCGGCAGCCGTCGCCCCGACCGGGTTGATCTCTGCGCGTGCCCCGGCCACGACCTCGCCGGCATAGCGCGAAGCCCTTTCGGCGGCAGGCCCGACAGGCCCGTCAGCGGCGCTTCCGGTCGGCGGTTCGGCGTTGCTGCCCTGCGCAGCCGCTTGCCGGCGGGCGCGAGAGGAAGCTGTGCGGCTCCGGCCCTCGGGCGCAGCCATCTCTTCGGCAGGGCTGGCCGGCGGGGCTGTTTCGGGTGTGGTGGTCATGGTCCTCTCAGGCGGATCGGCTTTCGAGATAGCATGGACCCCGGCATCCATCCTCGGCAATGCGTCCTTCGGCCCGGCCTCGACCAACGCGAGCAGGCTGTCCTCGTCCGGATGCGCCGCGATCTCGACCTTCGCAAGGCCCGCGTCCTGCAACGGTGCTGCGACATCCTGCGACAGGCACAGGTGGCGCATCTTGGCCAGCGCATCGCCAAGGCCCTCCGCTGCCGCCAGAGACAACAAGGTCTCACTGGCGCGCCGCGAATAGTGCAGCGCCACATCGATCTGGCCGGCACGGAGGGCCTCGCGGGCCTCCTCTGGCAGCTTTGCCACAGCTTCGGCCTTGTAGCGCAGCCAAACCGCCAACTCGTGGCCCGCCGCAGCGAAAGCCGCCGGCAGACCATCCTTGTGGTCCTCTCCTGTTGCCAGCAGAACCCGGTAGCGTGTCGAAAGGCGGGCCAGCACCAGCCGCGTCAGCGCCTTCTGGTCGCCCGAGGCCGAGGTCACATCCGTGAAACCCGCATCGCGCAGGGCCTGCGCCGTCCGGTCCCCCACCGCGAACACCGGCAGGTCAGCGGCCAGGCCGGACGAGGCCGGCGACAGGCCCGCGGCGCCATTCTGGCTGGTAACCAGCAACGCAGCAAAGCGTCCGCTCGGACGGGGCTGAGCCGTCTGGACGATCTCGAACAGCGGGGCCGTCAGCGCTGTCTTGTCCATCGCGGTCAGCGCTGCCAGTGTGCGACTGGCTCCCGGCTCAGGCCGTGTGACGAGAATGCTCATCTGTCGCCCTCCACTGGGTCAGCTTCCGGTCTGGCCGAAAGCCCGCTTCTGCGCAACCTTTCAGGCGTAGACACCCGCCGGCGCGCGCGCCCTCAGCGCATGGCCAAGGTCATCGCCAAGGCGCACCGCGTCGGCCACAGGCCCGCTGCGCTCGCCTTCGGCAACGCCCGAGCCATCCGGCGACAGGATCAGTCCTTTCAGCGTCAGGATGCCGCCGCTGATCGTGGCATGGCCGGCAATCGGCGTGCGGCACGAGCCGTCCAGCACCTTGAGCATCGCCCGCTCGGCGCTGACAGCCGCTCCCGTGGCGGCACACAAGACAGCACTGACCGCCGTGAGGGCCGCTTCATCGCTGGCGCGGATCACCAGGCCGATCGCGCCCTGCCCGACCGCCGGCAGCATCTCGTCAGTGGACAGGATCGCGCTGGCCTTGTCGGCGAGCCCCAGCCGCCTGAGGCCCGCGATGGCCAGCAAGGTGGCATCGAACGCGCCGGCCATGACCTTGTCGAGCCGCGTGCCGACACTGCCCCGGAGCAGGTCTACCGAGCAGTCGGGCCTCGCGCGCTTGACGATGGCCTGCCGGCGCAGCGAGGCCGAGCCGATCCGCGCGCCGTTCGGCAGGCCCTGCAAGCCGGCCAGCGGCCCGCGCGCGATCAGAGCATCGCGGGCATCCTCGCGCGGCAAGTAGCCGGCCAGCACGAGGCCGGGCGGCAACTCGGTCGGCAGATCCTTGGAGGAGTGCACGGCGATATCGACCTTGCCGGCCAGTTGCGCCGCATCGATTTCCTTGGTGAACAGCCCCTTGCCGCCAGCCTCCGACAAGGCCCGGTCCTGGATCGCGTCGCCGGTGGTGCGGATGATGTCGAGCGGGAAATGCCCCACAGGTCGCGACAGTGCCGCGCTCAGCCGCCCTGCCAGTTCATGGGCCTGGGCCAGCGCCAGCGGGCTGCCGCGCGTGCCGAGCACCAGCGGCCTGTCAAGTTCCATCGTGCCGACCATCATCGCAAGTCCAGTTCTTCACGGCAGGCCAGGAAGCCCGCAACCAACAGAAGGCCAACGCCGATTGCGCGGCCTGCCCTGTTGGCCACTCTAGCGGAGCACACTATAGAGTTTCCAGCCCTGACCGCGCCACGACATCGGTTTGCGGCCCCAACTTGGGAATAGTACGGATGCGCGTTCTCGGAATCGAGACCACTTGCGACGAAACTGCCGCTGCCGTTGTCGAGGTGGACGCCGCAGGCAAGCCGCATATCCTGTCCAACGAGGTGCTCAGCCAGATCGCGGCCCACGCAGCCTATGGCGGTGTCGTTCCGGAAATCGCGGCCCGTGCCCACCTTGAGGTCATGGACCGCATTGTCGAGCGCGCGCTGCGCACCGCCGGTTGCGAGTTGTCCGATCTCTCAGGCATTGCGGCAGCCGCCGGCCCCGGCCTGGTCGGCGGCGTCATGGTGGGCCTGACCACGGCCAAGGCACTGGCGCTGGTGGCCGGCAAGCCCTTCATGGCGGTCAACCATCTCGAAGCGCATGCGCTCACCGCCCGACTCACCGATGAGGTGGCCTTCCCCTATCTGCTGCTGCTGGTCTCGGGCGGGCACACGCAGCTGCTGGCGGTGCGCGGCGTCGGTGACTATGTCCGCCTCGGCACCACCATCGACGATGCGGTCGGCGAAGCTTTCGACAAGGTCGCCAAGATGCTGTCGCTGCCCTATCCCGGCGGCCCATCAGTGGAGCGCGAGGCGCTTCAGGGCGATCCGGAAGCCTTCGATTTTCCGCGCCCGATGCTCGGCAGGGCCGAGCCGAACTTTTCACTTTCGGGGCTGAAGACGGCCGTACGACTCGCCGCCGAACGCATCGCGCCCCTGTCGGATCAGGCGGTCAGGGATCTGTGCGCCTCCTTTCAGGCAGCCGTTGTCGATGTCATGGTCGAGCGCACCCGCGTCGGGCTCAAGGCCTTCAGGGCCGAGATGTGCAAGCCGACCTGCCTCGTCGTGGCCGGCGGGGTAGCCGCCAACATCGCCATCCAGCGCGGCCTTGCGCGGCTCGCCACCGAGGCCGGCCTGAGACTCGTCGCGCCGCCTCTCGCCCTGTGCGGCGACAATGGCGCGATGATCGCCTGGGCCGGGCTCGAACGCCTGCGCATCGGCCTCACCGATGGTCTTGATGCGCCGCCACGTCCGCGCTGGCCGCTGGAAGCACGCAAGCCCGAAGCACCATCCTCCTCCGCGTCGTCGCCTCCCGGCGAGACCGTGCTGTCACCATGACCCTGTTCCAGCACATCGCCGTGGTCGGAGCCGGAGCCTGGGGCACGGCGCTGGCCAACGCTGCCGCCCGCGCCGGACGCGAGGTCACGCTGATCGCACGCGATCCCGATCATGCCCGGGAGATGGCCGGCGAACGGCAGAATCGGCGTCGTCTGCCCGGGGTGTTGCTGGAGGCCGGCGTCATCCCCACGGCCGACCTCGCCCGTGCCGGGGCCGCGCGCGCCGTGCTGCTGGTCACCCCGGCACAGACCTGTGCCGCCATGGCCGAAGCGCTCGGACTGGTGATGAAGCCTGCGACGCCGCTGGTCCTGTGCGCCAAGGGCATCGACCGCGCGAGCCGCCTGTTCCTCGGCGACATCATTGCCGACCTGCTCCCGCGCCAGCCCTTCGGCGTGCTCTCGGGGCCGAGCTTCGCAGAGGATGTCTCACGCGGGCTGCCCACCGCCGTGGTGCTGGCCGCAGCCGATGCGGTCATTGCGGAGGCGCTGGCCGGAGCGCTGTCGGGCACGACCTTTCGCGTCTACCACGGCACCGATGTGCGCGGGGTCGAGATCGGCGGCGCCGCCAAGAACGTGCTGGCCATCGCCTGCGGAGCGGTCATCGGGCGCGGCCTCGGGGAGAGTGCACGCGCGGCGCTGGTGGCGCGCGGCTTCGCCGAACTGATGCGCTTTGCCCGGGCCTATGGCGCCGAGCCACAGACGCTGATGGGCCTCTCGGGCCTTGGCGACCTGGTGCTCACCGCCTCATCGCTCAAGTCGCGCAACTATGCCTTCGGCGAAGCGCTCGGGCGCGGCCTTAGTGTTGCGGAAGCCAGCGGCGGCAAACTCGCCGAGGGCGCCCTCACGGCGGCAGCCCTTGTCGATCTGGCCGACGCGCGCGGCACCGACATGCCGATTGCCCGCCAGGTGGCCGCGCTTGTGGCCGGCGAGGTCAGCCTCGACGCGGCCATCGCGGCCCTGATGTCGCGTCCGGCCCGGACCGAGGTCTGAGCACGGCCACGCGCCGGCTTGCGCGCAGCGTGCCGGACCCTATGTTGTGGCCTCACGCCGGAAGGACATCATGGATTTCATCAGCAAACTGGCCAAGGGCTTCGCAGCCGTGCAGGCCACGGTCGGCTCGGACGAGTTGGGGCCGCAGCAGCCGCTGAAGCTCGAAGCCGGCGGCACGCTCAACCTTCAGGCGCGCCGCAAGCGCGAGGACAAGCAGCGTTTCGTGCGGCTCGAAACCCCGCTCGGCGAAGGCCTCGCGCGGATCGATCTGAGCGCAGCCGATGCCCGCGCGTTAGCGGAGGCGTTGACGAATTTTGCCAACTCAGCAGCGGAGGATGCGAAGCAGATTGGGCAGGGAAAGACGGAAGAATGACCCACTTCTGGTGGTTTGAGTCTCAGGTCGAGCTTCTCGACTCCTGTGGAACCGAATCGCCGGGCCCTGTTGTCTTGTTGCAAAGATCGAAACGCGATCAACGCATCTCTTTGCGGGTCGCGTGGAACACGGCGGATGGCGTTATCCAGAGGCAAGCCGATTTCAATATTCTGATCAGGTGGATCGACGATATTGAATCATTCATTTCCACTCATCGAGGCCATCTGTCGCCTTACGTTCCGATGAAGCTCTTTACGCTCTCTTGGCGTGACTTCGAAAGCAAAGCGTTTGGGGAGCCTTATCCGATCCTATCGATCTGGCATTACGGTCGCGACATCGAAATGTTCTTCAAGCTGGAGTACCGTGGCAGGATGACGATCGAACAGGTGGAAAAATGGGCACAGCGCGTTAGGGCTTTCGTCGAACGCGTCCGACCGCAGTTCGAGGAGACGACCTGACCCATGCGCCACTGGCTCTACAAGTCCGAACCCTTCAAATGGTCGTGGGAGGCGCAGGTCGCTGCCGGCGACAAGGGCACATTCTGGGACGGCGTGCGCAATCACTCCGCCAAGCTCAACCTGATGGCGATGCGCCTCGGCGACCAGGGCTTCTTCTACCATTCCAATGAAGGCCTTGCCATCGTCGGCATCGTCGAGGTGATCCGCGAGGCCTATCCCGACCCCACGGCCGAGCCCGGCGAGCCCTGGGTCGTCGTCGACCTCAAGGCCGTGAAGGCACTGCCGCGCCCCGTGACCCTGGCCGAGGTCAAGGCTACGCCCGCCCTTGCGAAGATGAGCCTTGTCACCTCGATGCGGCTGTCGGTTCAACCCGTCACCGCCGAGGAATGGGCGCTGGTCTGCAGGATGGGCGGGCTCTGACGCCTCCGGCGATGTGTGGAACACCCTTCCGCCGGCAAGGCAGGATGAGTCCAAAGTCGCTGGCCGAAAGTGCGACCGTCGGCGCTCTTGCCCGCGGGCGGCTGTCCGTATAGCCATTCCAAAGTCACAGGAAGAGAGCCGCATGCCGACCGGGGTTGCCCCCGCTCCAGGCGACAAGCGGCCCAAGCGAGGGGATCAAACATGTCGGACAAGCTCTACCCGGTGTCGAAGGAATGGGCCAAGCGCGCCCATGTCGATGACGCGTCCTACCAGGCGATGTATGCCGCCTCGGTGAACGATCCCGAGGCATTCTGGCGCGAGCATGGCCAGCGCATCGACTGGTTCAAGCCCTACACCAAGGTCAAGAACACCTCCTACAAGCCAGGCAAGGTCAAGATCGCCTGGTTCGAGGATGGCATCACCAACGTCGCCTACAACTGCATCGACCGCCACCTCGCCAAGCGCGCCGATCAGGTCGCGATCATCTGGGAAGGCGATGATCCGGGCGTCTCCAAGAAGATCACCTACCGCGAGTTGCACGGCGAGGTCTGCCGCTTTGCCAACGTGCTGAAACTGCACGGGGTCAAGAAGGGCGATGCGGTCACGATCTACCTGCCGATGATCCCCGAGGCAGCCTATGCCATGCTGGCCTGCGCCCGCATCGGCGCTGTCCATTCCATCGTCTTCGGCGGCTTCTCGCCCGATTCCCTGTCCAACCGCATCGAGGATTGCGATTCCAAGGTCGTGATCACCGCCGACGAGGGCCTGCGCGGCGGCAAGGGTGTGCACCTCAAGAAGAACGTCGACGTCGCCGACCCGAAGGTCAAGGGCGGCATCAAGAAGGTCATCGTGGTCAAGCACACCGGTGCCGACATCGCGATGCATCCGGGCCGCGACGTCTGGTATCACGAGGAAGCGGCCAAGGTGACGGCCCACTGCCCGCCGGCCGAGATGAAGGCGGAAGACCCGCTGTTCATCCTCTACACCTCCGGCTCGACCGGCCGGCCCAAGGGTGTGCAGCACACCACCGGCGGCTATCTCGTCTATGCCGCGATGACCCACCAGTATGTCTTCGACTATCAGGAGGGCGACGTTTACTGGTGCACCGCCGACGTGGGCTGGGTGACCGGCCACAGCTATATCGTCTACGGCCCGCTCGCCAACGGTGCGACGACGCTGATGTTCGAGGGCATCCCGACCTATCCGAGCATCTCCCGGTTCTGGGATGTGGTCGACAAGCACAATGTCAACATCTTCTACACAGCGCCGACCGCCATCCGCTCGCTGATGGGCGCCGGCGAGGAGCCTGTGAAGCGCACCTCACGCAAGTCGCTGCGGCTGCTCGGTTCGGTCGGCGAGCCGATCAATCCGGAAGCCTGGGAATGGTATCACAGGGTGGTCGGCGACAGCCGCTGCCCGATCGTCGACACCTGGTGGCAGACCGAGACCGGCGGCATTCTGATCACCCCGTTGCCGGGTGCGACCGCGCTGAAGCCCGGCTCGGCCACGCGGCCCTTTTTCGGCGTCAAGCCGGAGATCGTCGACGCGGACGGCAAGGTCCAGAGCGGGGCCTGCGAAGGCAACCTCGTGATCGCCGATTCCTGGCCAGGCCAGATGCGCACACTCTACGGCGACCACGGCCGGTTCATGGAAACCTACTTCTCGACCTATCCGAACAAGTATTTCACCGGCGACGGCTGCCGGCGCGATGCCGATGGCTATTACTGGATCACGGGCCGCGTCGACGACGTGATCAACGTCTCGGGCCACCGCATGGGCACCGCCGAGGTCGAGAGCGCGCTGGTGGCGCATCCCAAGGTCTCGGAGGCCGCGGTCGTCGGCTATCCCCACGACATCAAGGGACAGGGCATCTACGCCTATGTCACGCTGATGGGCGGGGAGAAGCCGGAAGCTGACCTGCGCAAGGAACTCGTGCAATGGGTGCGCAAGGAAATCGGCCCGATCGCCACGCCGGATCTGATCCAGTTCGCGCCCGGCCTGCCCAAGACGCGCTCCGGCAAGATCATGCGCCGCATCCTGCGCAAGATCGCCGAGGACGAGTTCAGTGCGCTGGGTGACACCTCGACCCTCGCCGATCCCGCAGTGGTCGACGACCTGATCGAGAACCGCCAGAACAAACGCAGCTGAAACCCGCGGCAGTGCCAAGCATCCACCTGTGATCCCGGTTTGACCCGGGATCACGGCAAGGCTCAGACACCGGGCGCTGGTTAAAGGGCTAGCAGACGCGATTCACTGCTCGTCAAGCATGTTTGCCAACCGGGCGGGAAGGAAGCGTGAGGCACTGTACCTGCCATCACGCAGGTGCCTCATGCCAAACACGCTCCGATCATCCATCTGCTTTGCGATGCTTTGCCAGATCGGCCTTGCTCTTGGCTGGAGCCTGACATCAAGCTCCGCAGCCCAGGCCCGCGAGATCGTGCCCTTCGCCGATGCGCGCATTCAACCTGGCACGATCGTCGTGCGCACTGGCGAACGGAAACTCTATCTGGTGACGCGGCCCGGCGAGGCCATCCGCTACACGGTGGCTGTCGGCAAGGCCGGCAAGCAGTGGCACGGCATCAAGCACATCGAGGAAATGCAGGTCGAACCGGCATGGGCTCCGCCGCGCTCGGTCAAGCGCGACAACCCGCACCTGCCGGACCGGATCGCCGGCGGCGCACCCAATAACCCGATGGGTGCCCGCGCGCTCGGGCTGGGGCCGGGCGGACAATATGCGATCCATGGCACCAACGTTCCTTCCAGCGTTGGCAGCGCCGCGTCCTATGGCTGCTTCCGGATGCACAACCGCGATGTCATCGATCTTTACGGCAGGGTCAGGATCGGAACACCGGTCATCGTGATGCGCTGACACGGCCCGCAGACACACGGCAGCAGAGGTCGATTTTTTGCGAATTCCTCTCGCCACATAACCGAAAACGTGGTTATCGTCTCCGCATCGTGAGTGATCACGAACCAGTGAACAAAGAATCACGAAGCCAAAGAGGGGCTCTCCATGGATCATATGGCCGATCTCAAGAAGTTCGCCAAGAAATCGATCAACGAAGCGGCGGCTGCAGGCATGATGAAGGCTTACGCGCTCGTCATGAGCAAGGCCGACACGCGTTACGTTGCCTGTTCTGACCCTGTTGAACTTGACCGCGTTCGCGAGAACTTCCTGAAGAAGAAGCTCGGCCTGGCAACAGCCGACATGGATGCGTCGATCAAGGCGATCTGCGAGCACATGAAGTCTGACAAGACCAAGTCGCGCCTGACCTTCTACTATCTGCTCGCCGAGCATTACGGCAAGCTGGACATGTTCGTGAAGAAGTAAGCCTCTCGGGAACAAGGCCTGCTTCGGGCCAGCCCTTCAGGGCCGTGCGCCCGAGCAGACGACATCCATGGCAAACGCGTCTCTGAAGTCTGCTTCAGGGCGCGTTTTTCGTTGTATGGCATGCCGGAAGGGTGCCCCCGCCGGCAGTCGTCAGGAATACAGGTCGGCCCGCGTGAAGGGCAAGCCGGACGGGCCCTTGCTCCGCTTGGAGACCAGCGTCTGGTTGATGAAGGCGCCGCCGCGCTGGAAGGCCAGCGAACAACCGGCCAGATAGAGCAGCCACATCCGCGTCTTGTCTGCACCAACCAGCGCCTCGGCCTCGGCGCGGCGTTCGTTGAGGCGCTGCCACCACAGGTAGGTCGTCCGCTGGTAGTTCTCGCGCCAGCCCTCGACATCGTGGACCTCGAAGCCGGCGCGCTCGAGATTGGTGATCGACATCCCCAGATGGTCGAGTTCGCCGCCCGGAAAAATGTAGCGCACCAGGGCCCGGTATTCCGCCGACATCCGGGCGAAGGCGCGGTCCGTCTTCTTGGCACGGCGCGCGATGGTGTGATGCAGATAAAGGCCCCGGGGCCTGAGCAGGCGGTTCACCGTCTGGAAATAAGCGGGATGGTTCTTGATGCCGACCTGCTCGAACATGCCGATCGAGGCGATCTTGTCGAACTGTCCTTCCATCTGGGTGTAGTCCCGCAGATGCAAGGTGACGCGGCCTTCGAGGCCGAGGCGTCTGACCTTGTCCTCGGCCAGCTTCAGCTGCTCTTCGGCGAGCGTGACGCCGTGGGCTTCCACGCCGAAATGCTGCGCGGCATGGCAGACCAGCGCACCCCATCCGCAGCCGATGTCGAGGAACCGGTCGCCGGGCTTGAGCCTCAGCTTGCGGCAGATCATGTCGAGCTTGTCGCGCTGGGCGCGGGCGATGTCGCCATGATCCTCGGTGAAATAGGCGCAGGTGTAGACCATCTCCGGATCGAGGAAGAGCCTATAGAAATCATTCGAGACATCATAGTGATAGGCCACGTTGGCCTTGTTCGTGGCCGGCTTTCCGTCGCGGTCGATCTCGTCGCCGGCGATCCGGTCGAGCACGCTGGGAGACCCCCGGTCGGCGCGCCAGAAATGCCGGATCACGTTGAGAGCCGCGAGTTTGGAGACGCCGCGGATCGCCCGCGTGACCTTGCCCTCCGGCCGCGCTGCCACGATGTCGAAGATCGTGCCATTGACCGCCTCGATCCGCCCCGCGACGTGCAGCTTGATGAGCGTGTCGGGTTTCGGCCGACGCACGAGCATGGCAATCACGCCCTCATCAGCGAGCTGGATCATCAGCCCGTCGGCCGGCCACTCCGACGGCACGCGCGAGCCGTCCCAGAGCAGGAAGCCGAGCCTGAGCCCAAGCTTTCGATGGGCATCGGCCAGAAGGGTCCGGATGGCGGCAAGGCGGGTCTCTGCAAGTCTCGTCACTGCAAGTCCGGTCTCAGACGGGGCCATGGGCACCTCCGGTCTTCGTTGTAGAGGCCGGCCACGGCGGCGGCAATCGCCGGCGGCGTTCTGGGCATCAGGGCGGCAGCGTGCACCAGCCTTGCCGTCTGCCGCCCGCATACGGCCGCGCCAGACCTTCGCGGATCAGCGCAGCTCCCGCATCGTCACCAGCCCCGGTCAGCACACGCCCGACCACCCGCCCGAAATACTTGTCGGGCCTGAGATCGATCAGCGTTAGCGGCCCCTCGCCCAGCAACGCAGCCAGCCGGTCGCGCGCAGCGACAGCCTGAGACCTCTCGGGCCCGCATGCACCGGCGATCTCAGGCGCATCAATGCCCAGTAGCCGCACCCGCGTGATCACCTCCTGGCCGAGCCAGACATGGACACGCACCTCGATCGTGTCGCCATCGACAACCTTCACCAGGTGGGCGCGATAAGCCCCTGCCAGCGCACTGCGCGGCCCGACACCGGAATGGCCCGCCAAGCTTGCTGGCAAAGGCCTGTCCGCGACGACATTGGCACCGGCACGCGGCACACGACGGTGACGGTCCACCAGCATACACGCAGACGTTAGACCAAGGATCGCACCGGCGAACAAGCCCGCGCCAAGCACCTGTGCTGCCGGCCAGTGCGCCGGGTCGGGGGTCTTCGTCGTGTCTGTCTTGCCATGCCGGACCAATGTCATGGGTCGCTCATGACACGGTTGGCTGATCTTGACAATATTCCTATATTTGAAAATAAGCCTAAAATCTCCAGGGGAATCCTCAGAAGTCCGACGCGATCCCCTTGACCTCCCAGTCATTGTAGCGGACCGGTTCCAGCCCGCCGCGACCATCGATCTCGCGCTGCTGCGTCAGTTCCGCAGCGCGGGCATCGAGCGCCGCCTTGCGCTCGGCAGCCTCTGCCAGCGCGCGCAGGGCCGCCGCGCTCAGCGCCTTGCCGGGCGCGGCATTCGGCAATGCCTGCCCGACCGCACCTGCCTCGGGCAGCGCTTCTTCAGCAGCGGGAGCTGCGACTCGCGTGGTCGACGTCATGCGGCAGGGTCATCCTTGAGTTGGCACCGGGCGAGGCACATATAGGCGCTTCGTCCGCATTTGTCCCCCGTGAGGAACCGTCCCGTGAACTACATGCGCACTGCCCTGCTTCTGGCGGCCATGACCGCCCTGTTCGGCGTCATCGGCCTCTTGATCGGCGGAGCCACCGGCATGATGATCGCGCTGGTCGTGGCGGCGGGCATGAACCTGTTCAGCTACTGGAATTCGGACAAGCTCGCCCTCCGCGCCCACAATGCGCACGAGGTCGACGACAGCACAGCGCCAGAACTCGTGGCCATGGTGCGGCAACTGGCCGAGCGGGCCCAGATGCCGATGCCGCGCGTCTATGTCATCGACGATCCCCAGCCCAACGCCTTCGCGACGGGCCGCAACCCGCAGAACGCGGCTGTGGCAGCGACCACCGGCATCATGCAGCAGTTGACCTGGGAAGAACTTGCCGGCGTGATGGCGCACGAGTTGGCGCATATCCGCAACCACGATACCCTGACCATGACCATCACGGCCACGCTGGCCGGCGCGATCTCGACCATCGCCAATTTCGGCATGTTCTTCGGCGGCAACCGCGAGCGGCCCAACCTGATCGTCACCGTGCTGATCTCGATCCTGGCGCCGATGGCTGCCATGGTCGTGCAGATGGCCGTGTCGCGCTCGCGCGAATACGAGGCCGACAAGCTCGGCGGCGAGATTTGCGGCAACCCGGTCTGGCTTGCCGATGCCCTGGCCAAGATCGCCGGCGGGGTGGCCCGCACGCCCAGCGAGAGCGCCGAACGCCATCCCCAGACCGCCCACATGTTCATCATCAACCCGCTTTCGGGCCAGGGCTTCGACAACCTGTTCTCGACCCATCCCGATACCAACAACCGCATTGCGGCATTGATGGATCAGGCCGCGCAAATGGGTTATGGAGCATCGTCCTCGCCCGGCGGCTTCCTGAGCGGCTCCGAGAACAATCCCTGGGGCTCATCCGGCTCGGGCAGCACACGCGGCCCCTGGGGGTGACCGTCCCGCTTGCGGAAGATCGCCCTTGACCAACGTCTCCTCGCCGCGCGGGCGCAAGCCCGGTGCTTCAGCCCCGATCCCGTCCGCAGCCGGACCGGCCAAACCTGGCGCGACCAAGCCTGACCCGGCCATGCCGGGCCTCGTGGCGCGCCATACCGCGAGCCTCGCCTTCGAGCGCACGCTGGCGGCGCGTCAGCAACTCGATGACGTGCTCGATCAGGAGATCGCGGCAGCACGCGGGCTCGAAGGCCGCGATGCCGGCCTCGTGCGCGCCATCGCCGTCACCAGTTTCCGGCATCTCGGCACCATCACCCGCGCCGTCGATGCGCGCGTCGAGCGCGGCGCATCATCCCTGCCGCGCCCTGTGCAGGCCATTCTGGTCACCGCGGCGGCGCAGATCCTGTTTCTGGAGGCGGCGGACCATGCCGCCGTCGATCTGGCCGTGGACCAGACCAAGCTGCAGCCGCAAGGCCTGCGCTTTGCAGGTGTCGTGAATGCCGTGCTGCGCAAGATCGGCCGCGAGGCAGATGAGATCCGCGCTGGCATCACCGCGCCGGGCGATGATCTCCCTCCATGGCTGCTGACATCGTGGACAGCGCATTATGGCGCAGCGACCACCGCGCTCATGGCCACGTCGCTGGGCGAGGAACTGGCGCTCGACCTTACCGTCAAGGCGGATGCCGCTGGCTGGGCGGAAAGACTCGATGCCGTGCTGCTGCCGACCGGGTCGCTCCGGCTTGCCGCGCGCACGCCGGTCCATGAACTGCCGGGCTATGATGAGGGTGCCTGGTGGGTGCAGGATGCCGCCTCGGCTGTCCCGGCGCGGCTGCTGGGCACCGGCCCCGGCCAGCGCGTCCTTGACCTGTGCGCTGCGCCCGGCGGCAAGACCGCCCAGCTGGCCAGCACGGGAGCCGAGGTGACGGCACTCGACCGCTCCGCCCCGCGTCTGGCTGTGCTCAAGGCCAATCTGGACCGGCTCCGCCTGGCCGCCACCACCATCACCGCCGATGCCACGACATTCGAGCACGAGCCCTTCGATGCGGTCCTGCTGGATGCGCCCTGCACCGCGACCGGAACCATCCGGCGGCACCCCGACGTAGCCTGGACCAAGACGCCGGCGGATGAAGCCAAACTCATCGCCTTGCAGGCGCGCCTGCTCGATCGCGCGGTCGACCTGACCCGCCCCGGCGGGCGGCTGATCTACTGCACCTGCTCGCTTCAGCCCGGCGAAGGCGAGGATCAGGTCACGCGCATCCTGGCCTTGCGGCCCGATCTGGCGCTCGACGCCATTGCCGATCACGAAGTCGGGGTGCCGGGCAGCACCAGCCCGCGCGGCGAGTTCCGCGCCCTGCCCCATCAACTGCATGGGGAAAGCCCGCGTCTTTCCGGCTGGGGAGGGTTCTTCGCGGCGCGCTTTGTGCGACAAGCATCTTGACGGAATGGTGACGGATTGAACAAGCGACGTTCCAAGGCGGCGGAGACGCGCTGGGCCATGGCGGCATGGCGCCGGCGCACGGCGCTGAACCTGCGGAAGACCGGTCGCGCCGTCTGGCCTTTCGGGCGTCTGGCGCTGAGCCGCTTCCTGTTCGCGCCACCCGACCTGAGGACCACCGACGCAGCCATTGCTGCCGACATTTATGCCGGCCAGTTTGTTTTCACGGGTCGGGTGGTGAACACCAACGGCCTGTCCCCTTTCGACATGCCGCCGCCCACGCAAGGCTGGGCTGAAGCGCTCTACGGGTTCGGCTGGCTGCGCCACCTGCATGCGGCAAATTCATCGCTGGCCCGCGACAATGCGCGCGCCCTGGTGGCCGACTTCGTCGACCGTGCCCGCCGGCCAGCCCGCAGCGCCATAAGGCCACAGGTCATCAGCCGGCGGCTGATGGCGTTTCTGTCCCAGTCACCGCTGGTGCTCGACGGTGCTGACCACGATTTCTACATGCTGTTCCTCAAGGCGGTGCGCGACGATGCGCTGCTGCTGCGCGACGCGGCGCAGCTCAGCGACGATCCCTTCGTGCATCTGGCCGCTGCCATCGCGCTGACGGCCCTTGGCCT
>JAIYDY010000088.1 GCA_027487245.1 Hyphomicrobiales bacterium | reverse complement strand
GCGAGCTATGCCGGCTCGACGGCGGGCGGGGTCAACGTCGATCTGGCCGCACAGAACTCCGTTTCGATGTCCGGAGGCGATGCGCAAGGCGACCTGCTATCTGGCATCGAGAACGTCATTGGGGGCAATGGTGATGATACCCTTGGTGGCACAACCGGCGCCAACATCATCGATGGTGGCAGCGGCATCGACACGCTGGTGTTCACAAACACTCAAGGGGTGATGGGTGCCGTCACGGTCAACCTTGCCTTGACCACGGCCCAGAACACGGGCGGGGCCGGCATCGATACCATCCTCAACATCGAGAACATCGAAGGCTCGCAGTTCAATGATCTGCTGACGGGGAATGCCGGCATCAACCTGCTGCGGGGCTTTGGCGGCAACGATACACTCATCGGCGGTGCAGGGGCCGACATTCTGGACGGCGGCGAAGGTGCTGAGACAACCGGAGATACGGTGAGCTATCTCGCCTCGGCAGCGGGGGTCAGCATCGCGATCGGTTCGGGAACCGGTGTTGGCGGTGATGCGCTGGGCGATCAGTTGATTGATATCGAGCATCTGATCGGCTCTGCCTTCGGCGACACGCTGACGGGTGACGGCGGCAGCAACATCATCGAAGGGCGCGGCGGGGCTGACAGCCTCACAGGTGGCGGCGGCATCGACACCGTGAGCTATGCCAACTCGGCTGCTGGCGTGAATGTCTCGCTGGTGGCGAATGTCGTGGGGATCGGCGGCGACGCGGCGGGGGACCGGCTGAGCGGTTTTGCGCAAATCCTCGGCTCGGCCTTCAACGACACGCTGACGGGCGATGGCGGCAGCAACACGCTGACCGGTGGTCTCGGCAATGACGTGCTGATGGGCGGGGCTGGCGCTGACTATCTTGATGGCGGCGCAGGCACATCGGACACGGCAAGCTATGCGGGCGCCAGCGGCGGTGTCTCTGTCGTTTTATTTGCTGCAAGCGGATCGTTTGGTGAAGCTCTGGGCGACGAGCTGATCGGCATCGAGAACGTCATCGGCGGTGAAGGCGACGATGGCGTGGCTGGCGACAGTCAGGCCAATTTCCTCGATGGCCGCGGGGGCAATGACACCATCTCCGGCGAAGCGGGCAATGACACGCTGATTGGCGGAACGAATACGGCTGTCACGGCAGGCGGTGGCGACACGGTTGACTACAATAGCGCGACGTCCGGCGTCGCCGTCAATCTGGCCATCGCCACGGCGCAGAACACCGTCGCGGCCGGCATCGACGTGATCTCCGGCTTCGAGCGCATTGGTGGCTCAAATCACAATGACACGTTGACGGGCGACGGGCTTGCCAACGGTCTGCGTGGCCGCAATGGCGATGATCTGCTCTCCGGCGGCCTCGGCAATGACACGCTGGAGGGCGATGGAGGCAACGACACGCTGATTGGCGGGGCCGGCGCGGATTCGCTCGATGGCGGTGCCGGTGGCGCAAATATGTTCGGCGACACCGCCAGCTATCTGGCCTCGGCAATCGGCGTGAATGTGTCCCTGGTGACAGGTGTGGGCCAGTTTGGCGATGCGGCTGGCGACACGCTGACCGGGATCGAAAACCTGATCGGCTCCGCGCTCGGCGACACACTGGCCGGCGACGACAGCATCAACCTGATCGAAGGGCGCGGCGGGGCTGACAGCCTCACAGGTGGCGGCGGCGTCGACACGGTGAGCTACACCAACTCGGCGGCGGGCGTGACCGTGGACCTGACGCTGGTCGGCATCGCGCAGGTCAGCGGCGGCGATGCGGCCGGCAACCGGCTGAGCGGCTTCGAGAATGTTCTCGGCTCGGCCTTCAACGACACACTCAGGGGCGATGCCGGTGACAACTACCTGTTTGGTGGTCTCGGCATCAACCTGCTCGAAGGCGGGGCGGGAGCCGACACGCTGGACGGCACACTCGGCAGCAGCGACACGGCCAGCTATGCCTCTTCGAACGCGGCTGTCCTGGTCGACCTCAGGAATGTTCTCCAGAGTTTGGCTGGCAGCCATGCGACCGGGGACGAGTTGCTTGGCATCGAGAACCTGCTCGGCAGCGCGTTCGGGGATGTTTTTGTCGGCAATGACGGCCACAACCGCATCGACGGCGGCGCTGGCGATGACGTCATCCGTGGCGGTCTTGGCAATGATACGCTGATCGGCGGCGCGAACACGCCGGGCACGGTCGTTGGTGACACGCTCGATTACCTCGGCGCTGCCGGTGGGGTCACCGTCAGCCTGGCGATCACCACGGCCCAGAACACGGTGAACGCCGGCATCGATGTGATCTCCGGTTTCGAAACACTGTCCGGCTCGCAGTTCGATGATCGTCTGACGGGTGACGCGCTGTTCAACCGCCTGATCGGCGGCGAGGGCAACGACACGCTCACCGGTGGCGGCGGCATCGACGCACTGACGGGCGGCGTCGGGGCCGACCACTTCGTGTTCAATGTGGCTCCGAGCGCGGCGAATGCCGACAGCATCTCCGATTTTGCCGTCGGGGTCGACAAGATCGTGCTGGAAAACGCGGTCATGCCCGGCCTTGGGCTTGGGATCGGGCCGCTGCTGCCGAGCCAGTTCGCACTGGTCGGCGAGGCGCTCACCCCGCTTGACCGCATCATCTATGACGCCAGCAATGGCGAATTGCGCTATGACAGTGACGGCAGCGGTGCTGCCGCAGGCATCTTGCTCGCAACGCTGCAGAATACCGCTGACATCCAGGCTCTGGGCGGGCTGAAAGCCTCGGATTTCCTGATCATCTGAGCAATGCCGGGCCTCTGGCCCCGCGTCCGGCATTGCCCTGCCATGCGCGCAGCGGCGATGCGCGGCGCCGCTGGGCACTGGCCAAATGGAATGCTTCTTGCCTAGTCTTGGCAAGGCGGCACATGATGCGTGATCAGGCGTTCCGCACGAGAAGCTTTTTGGGGGAGAACCATGCGCGCGACAATCCGGACCACACTCAAGGCATCACTTCTCGCAGCCGGCCTCGCCGGTGCTGGCCTTGCGGCCCTGCCTGCGACGGCGACCACGCTGCGCTGGTCCTCGCAAGGCGACATCGCGACGATGGACCCTTACGCGCATACCGAGAGCTTCACCTCGAACATGCACCATCACATCTACGATCCGCTGGTGCGGCGTGGGCGTGATCTGCAGATCGAGCCGGCGCTGGCCACGGCCTGGCGCATCGTCGAGCCGAACCGCTGGCGCTTCACGCTCCGGCAGGGCGTGACCTTCCACAATGGCAACGCCTTCAACGCCGACGACGTGGTGGCCTCGATCACCCGCCTGCTGCATCCGGATGCACGGGCGCGCGGCAACCTCGCCAACGTCGAGCGCGCCGAGAAGGTCGACGCCTTCACCGTCGATTTCGTGCTGAAGGGGGCCTATCCGCTCCTGCTCAACGACCTGTCCGGCATCTTCATCATGGACAAGGAGTGGCTGGAGGCGAATAACGCCGTCACGCCCGGCAACATGACGCGGAACCTCACCACCTTCGCCTCGACCAATGCCAACGGCACGGGGCCTTTCCGGCTGGAGACCTACCAGCCTGACAGCCGCACCATCCTCACGGTCAACCCCACCTGGTGGGACAAGCCGGCACACAACCTGACCCGCATCGAATTCCGCCCGATCCGCTCCGATGCCACCCGCGTGGCGGCGCTGCTCTCCGGCGAGATCGACATGATGGCGCCGGCCCCGCTCCAGGATCTGGCGCGCATCGGCGCTGCAGATGGCTTCAAGGTGATCGAGGAGCCATCGCTCCGGCTGATCTTCCTCGGGCTCAACCACCGCGCCGAACTGATCGGCGATCCGGGCAAGCCCAACCCGATGAAGGACAGGCGCGTCAGGCAGGCGCTGTGGCACGCCATCGACCTCAACACCATCCAGACACGGATCATGCGCGGCAAGTCGCGCACCGTCGGCACGATGGTGGCCCCGCCGATCCCCGGCTATTCGGCCGAGATCGACAAGCCGCTGCCCTTCGATGCGGCAAAAGCCCGGCAGCTTCTGACCGAGGCAGGCTATCCCAATGGCTTCAAGACCAAGCTTGACTGCTCGAACGACCGCTACATCGCCGACGAGCAGACCTGCGTGGCGATCGCGGCCATGTGGACGCGGGCCGGGGTCCAGGTCGACCTCAAGACCCAGAGCCGTGCCACCTACTTCCCGCTCGTCGACAAGGGCGAGAGCGATGCCTACATCCTGGGCTGGGCGACGCTGCCTCCTATGGACGGGTTCTCGGTTCTGTCGGCCATCCTGCACAGCCGTGAAGGCGCGTTCGGGGGTAACAACCCCAACGGCCTCAACGACCCGAAGCTCGATGCGCTGACCAAATCGGCTGCTGTCGAACTCGACGAGACCAAGCGCCGGGCGATGATGACCGAGGCGTTCAAGATCACCCGTGACGAGGCCTATTTTATCCCGCTGCACCAGCAGCCGGTGGCATGGGCCATGCGCCGCAGCGTCGAAGTGCCCGTCTTTGCCGACGAGTATGTGCGACTCTGGTATGCGCAGGTGAAGTGAGCGCGGCGCGAGGCAGCGGGCGCGGTCCACACATCATGGCGAAAGCGCCCGCATGCTGAGGGTTCTCGGTTCGCGCCTCATGCAGGCTGCGCTGGTCATGCTCGTGGTCACGGCAGTGGCCTTCGTGATGTTCCGCTATGTCGGCGATCCGGTCTCGATCATGGCGCGCGAGGATGCGACCCAGGCCGAGAAGGCGGAAATGCGCGTGGCGCTGGGGCTCGACCAGCCGGTCGTGATCCAGTTCGCGCGCTTCGTCGGGCGGGTGGCGCAGGGCGATCTCGGCGTCAGTTTCCGCAACCAGCGCCCGGTGGCGGCACTGATTGCCGAACGCCTGCCGGCCACGCTCGAACTGGTGCTGATCGCGACGCTGATCTCGCTGGGCGTGGGTATTCCGCTGGGCGTGGTCTCGGCGCTCAGGCCCAACGGCCTGCTCTCGCGGCTGATCCAGACCGTATCGCTGGTCGGCATCTCGACGCCGACCTTCGTGACCGGCATCGTGCTGATCCTGATCTTTGCCGTGACCCTGAAAATGCTGCCGTCGTTCGGGCGCGGCGAGGTGGTGCAACTCGGCTGGTGGTCGACCGGCCTGCTCACCGGCAGCGGCTGGCGTTCGCTGGTGCTGCCGGCGATCACGCTGTCGCTTTACCAACTCACGCTGATCATGCGGCTGGTGCGCTCGGAGATGATCGACGTGCTATCGAGCGACTTCATCCGCTATGCGCGGGCGAGGGGCCTGCCATCGGGCTATATCCACTACCGGCTGGCCCTGAAGAACGCGCTGATGCCGGTGATCACCGTGACCGGCTTGCAGATCGGCTCGCTGATCGCTTTCGCCATCGTCACCGAGACGGTGTTCCAGTGGCCGGGGATGGGCCTGCTCTTCATCCAGGCCGTCTCCTTCGTCGACCTGCCGGTGATGGCGGCCTACCTGCTCTTCGTCGGCTTCCTGTTCGTGGTGATCAACATGCTGGTGGATGTGGTCTACGCCATGGTCGATCCACGTCTGAGGTCGCGGGCATGAGCAGCATGGGGTTGGCAGGCATCGCCAAATCAGTGCTGGGGCTGCTGCGCATCCGGCGCGGTGCCGGCCTTGCGCTGCGGGTGCGCCGGGCCGGAGCGCCGCTGTCGGTCTGGATCGCAAGCCTCGTGGCCATTGCGATGATCCTCGCGGCCTCGTTCGCGCCGCTGATCGCGCCGGCCAACCCGCTCGACCTGGCCAGCTACAACCTGGCGGACAGCGAAATTCCGCCGCGCTGGGCCGAGGGCGGCGATCCGCGCTTTCTGCTCGGCACTGACAACCAGGGCCGCGACATGCTGTCGGCGATCCTTTATGGCGCGCGGGTCTCGCTGATGATCGGGGGCGGCGCAGTTTTGCTCGCGGCGCTGATCGGCATCTCGCTCGGTCTTGTCGCGGGCTATGTCGGGGGGCGGGTCGATGCGGCCATCATGCGCATGGGCGATGTCATCCTGTCGTTTCCGACGATCCTGCTGGCGCTGCTGGTGGCGGGGCTGGCGCGGGCCCTGATCCCGGAGGCCGCCAACCCGAGGCTGGCACCGCTGATCCTGATTGCGGCCATCACCATCCACGAATGGGTGCAGTATGCCCGCACCGTGCGGGCCGCCACCATGGTGGAAAGCGCCAAGGACTACATCAAGGCGGCGCGGGTCATCGGCTTCAGCCCGGCGCGCATCATGTTCCGCCACATCCTGCCCAATGTCATGGGCCCGGTGCTGGTGCTGGCCACGATCAATCTGGCCGGTGCGGTGCTGACCGAAGCAACCCTGTCGTTCCTCGGCGTCGGCATGCCGCCCACCTATCCCTCGCTGGGCACGCTGATCCGCATCGGCAATGAGTTCGTATTCTCCGGCATCTGGTGGATCGCGCTGTTTCCGGCGCTGACGCTTGTCATCCTCGTGCTGGCGGTCAACGTCCTTGGCGACTGGCTGCGCGACCGCTTCAACCCCAAGCTGAGGGGTCGTGGATGACCACGCCCGCCAGCCAGCCCTCTCTCGACATCGAGAACCTGACCGTCGCCTACCCTGCGGCGGAGGGGCCGGGCCTTGTCGCGGTCGACAACCTGTCACTGGTGATCAGGCCGGGCGAGATCCATGCGGTCGTTGGCGAGTCAGGCGCAGGCAAGACCACGGTGGCGAACGCGCTGCTGGGGCTGATCGAGGCTCCGGGCCGGATCACGGGCGGCCGCATCAGGGTTGGCGGGGTGTTGCTCGACCCGGTGACGGGCAAGGGCGAGGGTCTGGCGCTTGGCCGCGACATCGGCGTGATCTTCCAGGACCCGATGACGAGCCTCAATCCGCTCTTCACCATCGAGAGCCAGCTTGGCGAGACGATGCGGCACCATCTCGGCATCAGTCAGGCCGAGGCGCGCGTGCGCTCGCTGGCGCTGCTGCACGATGTCGGCATCCCCGAACCGGAGCGGCGGCTGGGGGCCTATCCGCATGAGCTGTCAGGCGGGCAGCGGCAGCGCGTCGTGATCGCGGCGGCGCTGTCATGCGGGCCGCGCCTGCTGAGCGCCGACGAGCCGACCACGGCGCTCGATGTCTCGATCCAGGCCCAGATCCTGACATTGATCCGGAATCTGGCCACGGCGCGCGGGCTTGGCGTGATGCTGGTGACGCACAACATGGGCGTGGTGGCGGAGACAGCCGATCAGGTCACGGTGATGTGGCGCGGCAAGGCTGTCGAGCAGGGCCGTGTCGCCGATGTGCTGGCCTCCCCGCAACATGAATACACGCGCAACCTGCTGGCGGCCGTGCCGCGCTTCGGGGCGAGGCTGGAGCGTTTCGCGGTTGTCGATGACAGCGCCGGTGAGCGGGGCAGGGCGGCGCGCAGCCGCATTGCCAGCCGCCTGCCGGATGCAGGGACCGGAGCGGATGACGGGCCGCTGCTGGAGGTTCGCGGGGTCAGCGTCGACTATGTGACGCGCGGCTGGCTGCCCGGCGCAAAGGGAAAATCCTTCCGCGCGGTGGACGGTGTCTCGTTCAGCATCCGGCGCGGCGAGGTCATGGGGCTGGTGGGCGAAAGCGGCTCGGGCAAGACAACCGTGGCCAATGTCGTCGCAGGGCTGGTCAGGCCGACCGCCGGCTCGGTGGTGTTCAAGGGTCAGGTGGTGGCCGGTGATGGCGTGCGCCGCACCGGCAGCCAGGCCTTGCAGATGATCTTCCAGGACCCGTATGCCTCGCTCAACCAGCGCATGCGCGTGGGCTCGATCCTGTCCGAACCGATCCTGTTCTATCGCCTTGCCACGACGGCTGCAGAGGCTTCAGCCGATGCGGAGCTGCTGCTGGAGGCCGTCGGGCTGGAGCCGGCACACGCGTCTCGCTTTCCCTTTGCCTTCTCGGGTGGTCAGCGCCAGCGCATCTCGATCGCGCGGGCGCTGGGCGCGCGGCCGACCCTGCTGGTCTGCGACGAGCCGACCTCGTCGCTCGATGTCTCGGTGCAGGCGCAGGTGCTCAACCTGCTGAAGGACCTGCGCGAAACCGCCGGCCTGACCCTGCTGCTGATCAGCCATGATCTGGCGGTGATCCGCCAGATTTGCGACCGGGTTGCGGTGATGCAGGCCGGGCGCGTGGTCGAGTTCAACGACAGCGAGGCGCTGTTCGACGCGCCCCAGCACCCCTATACCCGCGAACTTCTCGCCCTCGTTCCCCGCATCGACCGGATCGGGGCGCGGCTGTGAGCGGGCTTCCATACCCAAGGAGAGCCAGATGGCCGATATCCTGATCACCAACGGCATTGTCGTGACCATGGACCCGTCACGCCGCGTCATCGAGGACGGCGCTGTCGCCATCACAGGGGACCGGATCACCGACATCGGCACCACAGCCGAAATCATGGCCCGGCACAACGCGCCGACCATGATCGACGCCTCGCGGCAGATCGTGATGCCCGGTTTCATCGATGCCCACGCCCATGCCGGGCATGGCTTCATCAAGACGCTCGGCGGCGGCGACTCCAAGGCCTGGTATGAGGCCTGCGGCTACACCTACACGCAAGGCTCGACGCCCGGGTTCTGGCGGGCGGAAGCGCAGCTGGCGTCACTGGAGCGCCTGCGCTTCGGCGTCACCACCGGCGTGTCGCTGCTGGGCGGCGGCGACACCATCCTGCGTACCGACGACCCTGTCTATGGGGACGCCCATTGCGACGGCGTGGCCGAAGTTGGGACGCGCTCGATCGTGGCCATCGGCCCCACGCGCCCGCCGCATCCGCTGACCTACGGCACCTGGGATGGCGCGACGGCGACAACCTGGCCAGTGGATTTCGACCAGCAGTTCGCCACCTGCCAGACGCTGATCGACCGCTGGCATGGCAGCCACGGACAGCGCCTCAACATCGCGCTGATCACGCCCACCCTGCGCGAGGAACACGCGAAGGACCTGTCCGCCGATGACATGGCACGGGCGCGGGCGCAGGCCATCAAGACCAGCGCGCTGGCCCGCGAGCACGGGCTGGTGTTCACGCAGGACGGGCACACCAAGGGATCGGTCGCCTATGCGCACGAAATGGGCATCCTCGGGCCGGAAGCGCTGCTGTCACACTCGACCAACCTGACGGCGGAGGAAATCGCGATCTGTGCCGATACCGGCACCTGCATCGCCCACAATCCCAGTGCCATCGCCTCGGTGCTGGGACGCTGCCCCGCGCCCGAACTGATCGATGCCGGCGTGACGGTGGCCATCGGATCCGATGCCACTGCGCCGGACCGCAACAGCGACATGTTCCGCCACATGCAGCAGTGCATGCACTACCACCGCACCTTCTTCCGCGATCCGAGGATGATGCCGCCGGGCAAGGTGCTGGAAATGACCACCATCGACGCTGCCAAGGCCGTGGGCATGGAGCGCGAGATCGGGTCGCTGGAAATCGGCAAGAAGGCTGACGTGATCCTCGTCGACCTGCACAAGGCCCACATGTATCCACTGCACATGCCGCTGTTCCGGTTGGTGTGCTTTGCCAACGGCAACGATGTCACCACCGTGATTGTCGATGGCCGCATCGCCATGCGGGATGGCAAGGCGCAGTTCGTCAATGAGGACAAGGTGCTGGCGACCGCGCAGGCCGAAGCCGAGCTGATGCTCGACCGCGGCGGGTTCCGTCCATTGCTGGCGACGCCGGAGCGTTTCTGGGGCCATACGCGGGGCTGATCGGGCCTCGCCGCGTGCTTCACCCGTAGCTGCGGGTCGGCCTGTCGAGCACGCGGCGGCCCATCAGGCTGGCGACGAGATCGACCAGCAGCAGCGCGGTCCGGCCGCGTTCATCGAGGAAGGGGTTGAGTTCCGCCAGTTCGAGGCTGGTGACGAGCCCGCAGTCATGCAGCATCTCCATCACCAGATGCGCCTCGCGGAAGGTCGCGCCGCCCGGCACCGTGGTGCCAACACCCGGCGCGATGCCGGGATCGAGAAAGTCGACATCGAGGCTGACGTGCAGCAAGCCATTGGCCGCCGCGACGCGCTCCAGAAATCCGCCGAGCAGGGGCGCGATGCCGTGTTCATCGATGGCGCGCATGTCATGCACCGTGACATGGCTGCGGGCGAGGAAAGCACGCTCCGCCTGATCGACGCTGCGGATGCCAAGCATGCAGACATTGGCACCATCAAGCACCGCCGTCAGCGGCGGGAAGACGCCTGCAAAACCGGGTTCACCCAGCGCGTAGGCCATCGGCACGCCATGTAGGTTGCCGCTCTCGGTGCTGGCCAGCGTATGGCAATCGGAATGGGCATCAAGCCAGAGCACGAACAGGGGCCGGCCCTGCGCCTGGGCGCGCCGGCCAAGGCCCGGTAGCGAGCCGGCGGCCATGGCATGATCGCCGCCGAGCAGGATTGGCATGTCGCCAGCGGGGATGGCCGCAACGGTATCGGCGATGGCGCGGGTCCAGGCGACGATTCTAGGCAGGGCCTTCAGGCGCAGGTTGGCGGGGCTGTCTCCCGCACCGGCCGATGGCGGCTGCACCGTTCCGCCGTCCCGCACCGTGTGGCCCAGATCGCGCAGGGCCTGTTCCAGACCGGCTGCGCGGAAGGCGCTCGGGCCCATGTCGCAACCAAGGCGGCCGGCACCATCCTGAAGGGGAATGCTGATCAGGCAACAATCGGCCATGGCTGTCTCCGTTCTGCGGCGCCGGGCTGGTGATCCCGCTCCCTGCCATGTCATGCATCGATTGTGGTTGCCAAGCTGGTTGTGGCATGGTCCTGCGATTGCGCGCCGCCCAGGGTCCGGATCGGGGCCGGGCGGGCGCTGTGCCGGTGGCCCCGCAGGCTGACGGCTGGCTCTTTTCTTCCGGATCTTGTCATGAAGCTGACCACGCCTGGGCCACGCACGCTTTTGCTGAAAAATGCCCTTGTTCTGGCGACAATGGATGATGAGCGGCGCGAGATCGCCGACGGTGCCGTGCTGGTGCGCGGGCATGAGATCATCGCTGTCGGCACCATCGACGAGATCGAGGCCGCCCATCATGGGCCATACTACGAGATCATCGATCTCAGTGGTCATGTCCTGCTGCCGGGACTGGTCAACACGCACCATCACATGTTCCAGTCGCTGACGCGGGCGACGCCGGCGGGGCAGGATGCCGAACTCTTCGGCTGGCTCCAAGCGCATTATCCGATCTGGGCCCACATCACGCCGGACATGATCCATGTCTCGGCGGTGACCGCCATGTCGGAACTTGTGCTGTCGGGCTGCACCACATCGAGCGACCACCTCTACCTCTATGTGAACGGCTCGCGGCTCGACGATGCCATTTCGGCGGCGGAGCGCGTCGGCATCCGCTTTCATGCGGCGCGCGGGGCGATGACCGTGGGTGAAAGCAAGGGCGGCCTGCCGCCCGACCGGATCGTCGAGGACGAGGCGGCGGTGCTCACCGAAATGCAGCGGCTGATCGAGACGTTCCACGACCCGGCCCGCTTTGCCATGCTCCGGGTCGTGCTGGCCCCGTGCTCACCGTTCACGGTCAGCGACAACCTGATGCGCGAGAGTGCCGTGCTGGCCCGGCAGCATGGCGTGTCGCTGCACACGCACTTGGCCGAGAACGACAACGACATCCGCTATTCGCTCGATGTCTATGGAAAGACGCCGGGCCAGTATGTCGAGGATCTGGGCTGGGTCGGCCCCGATGTCTGGCATGCCCACTGCGTCAAGCTCGATGACGCGGCCATCAGCCTGTTCGGGCGCACCGGAACGGGGGTGGCGCATTGCCCCTGCTCCAACATGCGGCTGGCCTCCGGCATCGCGCCGATCCGGCAGATGCGGGCGGAGGGCGTGCCAGTCGGGCTTGGGGTTGACGGTTCGGCCTCGGCCGATTCCGGCCACATGCTGGGCGAGGCACGGCAGGCCATGCTGCTGGCGCGGGTCGGCTTCGGGCCTCAGGCCATGACCGCGCGCGAGGCGCTGGAGATCGCCACACGCGGCGGCGCGAAGGTGCTCAACCGTGACGATATCGGCCAGATCGCGCCGGGCTATGCCGCCGATCTGGTGGCCTTCGATGTGCGAGGGCTGGATTTTGCCGGTGCACAGGCCGATCCGCTGGCGGCCCTGGTGTTCTGCACACCGGGCAAGGTCAGCCTCAGCGTCATCAACGGGCGCATCGTGGTGCGCGACGGGCAGCTGCAGACAATCGATCTTGGCCGGCAGGTCGAGGCACACAATGCCGCCTCGCGCCTGCTGATGACCAAGGCCGGGCTGGCCTGAACCGCTCTAGCCCATCGTTCTGGCATCATCTTTATCCGCCAACCGGAGTCCACTTGGCGGGATGATGCGCTAGTCGCGCACGACGACGGCGGTGCCGATCGGCACGCGGGCGTGCAGGTCGATGATGTCGTGGTTGATCAGCCGGATGCAGCCGCTGGAGACATTCTGGCCGATGCTCCAAGGCTCGTTGGTGCCGTGGATGCGATACATCGTGTCGCGGCTGCCATCATACAGATAGAGCGCGCGGGCACCCAGAGGGTTGTCAGGGCCGCCCGGCATGCCGCCGGCCCATGGGCCGTTCTTGGCGGGATCGACACGGATCATGGTCGGCGTCGGGGTCCAGCCGGGCCAGTCAGCCTTGCGCGCGATGCGGGCGCGGCCACGCCAGGTGGCGCCCTGCCGGCCGACGCCGACGCCATAGCGTATGGCCCTGCCGCCTGACTGGATCAGATACAGGAAGCGATCCGAGGTATCGATGACGATGGTTCCGGGCGCATAGCCTGCGGGCGCTTCCGCCATGGTGCGCAGGAACTGCTCATCAACCTCGCGCAGGTCCGCACCTTCGAGCGGGAAGCGCTCATCGGGGATCGAGGCATAGATCCGGTCAGGGTCGAAATCGAGCCCGCCAAAGCGGGGAGCCGGCGCGATGCCAACCTGACCTTCGGGCGGCTCGGGCGGGGTGCAGGCCGCCAGTGCGGCCGCAGCACCAAGGGCGAGAAACTGCCGGCGTGGCAGGCTGGTCGGCGAGGGCGCTTCGGTCGCTGAGCGGCGGCGGGGCATCATGGGCAGGCGAGGCATGGATCTGTTCGTCTTCGCTATGTGTGTCGGCTGCGATGGCTGATCGCGTCTTGCTGCGTCGCAACACACTTTGCAGCCGACTGCAACCGCCCCCGGCGTTCACGAAAGCAACAGATCGAGCCTGATCCGGGCAATGCGCTCGATCTGGGCCAGTGCCGCAGCATATTCTTGCGCGGTGTTGTTTTTGAGCCGCGCTTCGAAGGCCGCCAGGATGGAGGCCTTGGTGTTGTCCTTCGCAGCGATGATGAAGGGAATGCCGAAGCGCGCCTTGTAAGCCTCGTTGAGGCTGGTGAACCGCGCCCTCTCGGCATCGCTGAGGTGATCGAGCCCTGCGGATGCCTGTTCATCGGTCGATTCGGGCGTGAGCTGCCGCGCCGCAGCGAGCTTTCCGGCAAGATCGGGGTGGGAGAGGATGAGCTGGCGCTGTTGCTCCGGCGAGCCGGCACGCATGGCCTTGCACATGGCGGCATGCAGGCCTTCTGCTGTGTCCTCGCGGCTGGTCAGGCCGGCGGCGAAGCTCGCCTCGGCCACCCAGGGCGAATGCTCCCAGATGCCGCCGAAACGCTCGCTGAACAGCGCTGGCGACAGGCGGGACGGCACATAACCGCCGGCTGGCGGGTGATTCCGGATCCAGTGCCGGGCAATGTCCAGCCGTGTCGCCACCCAGGCTGTTTCATGGGATTTCACATAATCGAGGAAGCGGGCGAGGGCGGCGGCGCGCCCCGGCCGGCCGACCAGCCGGCAATGCAGGCCGATCGACATCATCTTCGGCGCGGTCGCGCCTTCGGCGTGCAGCATGTCGAACGTGTCCTTCAGGTAGCTGAAGAACTGGTCGCCGCTGTTGAAGCCCTGCGGCGTGGCAAAGCGCATGTCGTTGGCATCGAGCGTGTAGGGCGTAACCAGATGCGGTCCGCGCGGGCCTTCGATCCAGTAGGGCAACTCGTCCGAATAGCTGTCGGCGCTATAGACGAACCCGCCCTCCTCCATGGCCAGGGCGAGCGTGTTGGCCGAGCAGCGCCCCTGATAGAATCCAAGCGGCCTGCTGCCGGCAACCTCCTTGTGCAGGCGGATCGCCTCAAGGATGTCGGCGCGCTCGGCTTCGGGAGCATGGTCGCGGTAGTCGATCCATTTCAGGCCGTGGGTGGCGACCTCCCAACCTGCCTCGTTCATCGAGGCGACAATGTCGGGGGCTCGCGCCATGGCGCTGGCCACGCCGTAGACCGTGACCGGCATAGCGCGCTCTGTGAACAGCCGCCAGAGCCGCCAGTAGCCAGCGCGCGAGCCGTATTCGTAGATCGATTCCATGTTCATGTGGCGCTGGCCGGGCCAGGCCGCCGCGCCGACGATCTCGGACAGGAAGGCCTCGGATGCCGCATCGCCATGCAGGATGCAGTTCTCGCCGCCTTCCTCGTAGTTGATCACGAACTGGACGGCGATTCGCGCTCCGTTCGGCCAGTTGGCATGGGGCGGGTTGCGTCCGTAGCCGATCAGGTCACGCGGGTAGGGCGCTGTGGCGGGGTTGAACATTCACGAGCCTCTGTAGGTGGAATAGGACCATGGCGAGCACAGCAGCGGCACGTGGTAGTGCCCGTCCGGCTCGGACATGGTGAAGCGGATCGGCACGACATCGAGGAAGGGCTGGCTGGCCTGCGCCGTGCCGCGCGCCCGGAAATAGGCACCGATGTGAAAGGCCAGTTCGTACGTGCCGGTGGCATAGCTCTCGCCGATGAGTAGCGGCGCATCGGTGCGCCCGTCGGCATTGGTCAGGACATCGCTGATCGGCACGCGCACCTCGCCATCGAGCCGGTGCAGCGTGATTCGGACGCCTTTGGCAGGCCCGCCGTTGACGGTGTCGAGGATATGGGTGGACAATCTGCCCATGCGGCTGGCCCTGACCTGAAATCGTGCAAATTCTGGAAGCGTGCAAAACACACAACCCTGGAACGGGCTGCGCCGTGCAAATGTGACGTTTGGCGCAACTTGTGCAAGAGCAGAAGTTCGGCCATCAGCGGATGGTGCGCCACGCACCGCCAATCTGGCCTGATCGGCTTGGCGCTGCCGGGACAGTCTGAGGGACGTGATGCTGGACGCCTATCTTCTGGAATGGGGCTCGCTGCTGCTGCGCTGGCTGCATGTGATTGCCGGGATCGCCTGGATCGGCTCGTCCTTTTTCTTCATGCATCTCGACGCATCGATCAGGCCTGCGCCGGACATTCCGGCAGGCAAGGGCGGCCATGCCTGGCAGGTCCACGGCGGCGGCTTTTACGAGATGAAGAAGTATCTTGTGGCCCCGTCCTTCATGCCGGCTGAACTCACCTGGCATAAATGGCAGGCTTACTGGACCTGGTTCTCGGGCTTTTTCCTGCTCGTCTGGATCTACTACGCGCAATCGTCCCTTTATCTGATCGACCCGGCCGTAATGGTCCTTCCGGCCTGGCAGGCTGCCGGGATCGGCATCGGCTCGCTGGTGCTCGGCTGGGCGGTGTATGACGCGCTGTGCCGCTCGCCGCTGGCGAAGAACGAGACCCTGCTGGCGCTGGGCGGCTTCGGCTTCGTGGTGGCGATGGCCTGGCTCTATGCGCAGATGTTCTCCGGGCGCGGCGCGATGATCCATATCGGTGCGCTGATGGCCACGATGATGGCCGGCAACGTGCTGATGGTGATCATCCCCAACCAGCGCAAGGTCGTGGCGGACCTGATCGCCGGCCGCGTGCCGGACGCGAAATACGGCAAGATCGGCAAGCAGCGCTCGACCCACAACAACTACATCACCTTGCCGGTGGTGTTCATGATGCTGGCCAACCACTACCCGGTCACCTACGCCAACAATGCCGTGATCCCGGTCATCACCGCGCTGGTGATCGTGGCGGGTGCCATCATCCGGCATTTCTACAATGTCAGGCACCTCGACCACGCGAAATCGCCGTGGTGGGCCTGGGCAGTCGCCGCCGTGGCGATGCTGCTCGCCTTCTATGTGGCGATGGCGTCCAGCCCCGGCGGGCGCGACCGGCTTGGCCTGGCCCAGCTTGACGAGCAACGCATCCAGCTTGCGGGCCTTGCCTTGCCACCCGCTCATGTCACCGACATCATCACGGGGCGCTGCGCCATGTGCCATGCACCCGAGCCGGGCTGGACCGGCATCCAGATCGCGCCCAAGGGCGTGATGCTGCACACGCCGGAGCGGATCGCCCTGCAGCGCGACGCGATCCGCATGCAGGCTGTGCTGACCCACGCCATGCCGCCCAACAATCTCAGCGAGATGACGCTGGCCGAGCGCCGTGCGGTGGCGGAATGGCTGCGCCGCTAGATCAGACCGGCGTGGACGGTCTTTGCCCAGGCCAGGCAGGGTGCTGACAAGCCCGCAGGCATCCAGTAAGCGTGATCATCTGTTTGATGATGGGGTTGACGTCAATGCTGGTCCGTTTGCTGTTTGCCTTGAGCGTGCTCATC
This sequence comes from Hyphomicrobiales bacterium, assembly GCA_027487245.1. GTDB lineage: Bacteria > Pseudomonadota > Alphaproteobacteria > Rhizobiales > Beijerinckiaceae > Allobosea. The sequence goes on along the minus strand of JAIYDY010000088.1, from coordinate 17,390 downwards.
CCGATGTCGCTGGCTGCGCAGGCTCAGGCCCCGCGCCCGGAGCCGCAGGGCTCTCGCGATCATCCGCTCGTGGGCCGCTATGAGGGCAGCCGCATTCACGCCTATCAGCAGGTGGCCTTTGAAGAGGCGCGCGTCATCATCGGGCCGGTGATCCGGCGCGATGTGCTCGGCGAACAGAACATCATCCAGGCATCCGGCCGGCAAACGACGATCACCTATAGAGCGACGGGGGATCGCTCGCCGCTGGAGGTTCTGCGCAACTACCAGCAGACACTGGCGGGCCGCGGTTTCGAGATGCTGTTCGAATGTCATCGCGAAACATGCGGTGACCGCTCCGGCAGCAACCTGTGGTTCACGCTGATCGACCGTCGTGCGCTTGCATCGTCAATGCATGCCAGCTGGGACACCGGCCGCTACACGGCGCTTCGCCTGAAGCGGGCAGAAGGCGATGTGTTCGTCGCCATCTATGTCCAGCAGGCCGCGCAGATGATCCAGACGCGCGTCGAGGTGATCGAGGTTCGCGGCATGGAGGCGGACCGCATCCGCATCCTGGGCGCGTCTGAACTCAAGTCTGCCATCGATGCGACTGGCAAGGTGGCGCTGTACGGAATCTATTTCGATGTCGACAAGGCCGAGGTCAAGCCGGAGTCAAAGCCTCAGCTCGATGCCATCGTCGCTTTCCTCGGTGCCAATCCGGGGTTGAATGTCGTGGTCGCCGGCCACACCGACAATCAGGGTGCGTTCGATTACAACGTCGGGCTGTCGCAGCGCCGGGCGCAGGCGGTTGCGCGGGCCCTTGGTTCCGCCGGCATCGCTCCGGCGCGCGTGACGGCTTTCGGAGCCGGCATGTCATCGCCGGTCGCGCCGAACGATACGCCCGCGGGTCAGGGGCGGAACCGGCGCGTCGAAATCGTCAGGCGATAGGGGCTGTTGCGAACGGCTGGTTGCGGCTTGGACTGAAGGCTTCTCGCCTTCAAGCGGCGCAAAAATCCAGCCCTGTTCGATCTCGCCGGTCCGGGCACAGCCAGATCCGGTGTGGTTTTTCGCACAGTTCAGCCTGCATTCAGCCGCACTCGGCTACCGAGTATGCCTGTGGCGCCGTTCGCCACGCAGGCTGGGGATTGGCCTTTCGTGTTGTCATCTGTGCTGCGCCGCCGCCCATGGGTGCGCGGGCTTGTGGTGTTTGCGCTCGTCGGGCTGCTCTGGGGCTGGATCGGCTTCCCCTGGCTGAGTGGCGACGTCACCATCCCCTATGACGCCAAGGCGCATTTCCAGGCGCAGATCCAGTTTCTGGCCAATGCCCTGCACCGGGGTGATTCGCCGTTCTGGACGCCGAATATCTTCGGCGGCTCGCCCCAGATTGCCGATCCGCAATCGCTGATCTTCTCGCCTGCCATCCTGCTGGCACTGCTTGATGCCACGCCGAGTTTCCGCAGCATGGATGGCTATGTGCTTGGTCTGTTGCTGATCGGCGGGCTGGCCTTCGCCCAGTTCGGACGCGAGCGTGGCTGGCATCCGGCAGCACAGGTTCTGGCGGCCCTGGTATTTGCCTTTGGCGCATCAGCCTCCTGGCGGCTCCAGCATGTCGGGCAGGTGCAGAGCCTCGCCTGCTTTGCGGTGGCCTTCTGGCTACTGGCGCGTGCACTCCGGCATGGGTCGTGGAAAAGCGGCCTTGGCGCTGGTGTTGCCGCCGCCATGATGGTGGTCAAGCCCGATCAGGTCGCGTTTCTCGGTTCTTACGTGCTCGCAGCCTATGTGCTGTGGTTCATCGTGCATGATGGCACTCCGCTCGCGGCGCTTCGCCGCTCAGCACCGGCCCTGCTGGCCGGGGGCTTTGTCGGCCTTGTCCTCGTGGTCGTGCCTCTGGCGATGACGCTGCTGTTCTCGGAAGCGTCGAACCGCGCCGAGATCGACTATGCCGAGGCGGCGCGCGGATCGCTTCACCCTGCCTCGCTGCTGACAGCTTTCATCGGGGATCTGTTCGGAGCCAAGGATCCGTCAGTCGAATTCTGGGGGCCGTCCAGTTCGGCTTGGGCACCGGGCAGCCTGACCTTGTCGCAGAACATGGGCCAGATCTATGTCGGCGCGCTGCCGGTCCTTGCCGTCGTGTTCTGGCTGGCGCGGGGCGGCTGGGCTGAAAAAGGCGAGGCGCGCTTCCTGCTCCTGGCCCTGTTGGCCAGCGCCATCTATGCGGTCGGGGCCTACACCCCGCTTTATCCGCTGATCTTCAGCGCGATGCCCGGAGCGGACCTGTTCCGCAGGCCGGCGGATGCGACCTTCATGATCGGCGCACTGCTGGCGCTGCTCGGCGGCCATGCCCTGAATGCGGCCCTGCGCGCGGGCGTGGCTGATGATCCGGAAAGGCCCTTGCGCGACAAGGCGCGGGCGCTCGGCCTCACGCTGCTGGTGGCGCTGTCGGCGTGGGGCGCCGCAGCGATTGTCGCCGCCTCACATGGGCAACTTGGTGTGGCCCTGCCAGCGCTGGGCAGTGCTGCCATCTGGCTTGCCGCGTCCCTTGGCCTGCTGGCCTTGCTGGCCATTCCACTCCGGACAACATTGCCAGGGGCTGTGCTGGCCGTTGTCCTCGGCGTGTTCCTCGCCGCCGACCTGAGGGTCAACAACGGACCGAACGAATCCACCGCACTCCCACCGGCGCTCTATGCCGAGCTGGAACCCAACACCGACAATGACACGATTGCGTATCTGAAATCCGTTCTGGCCCGCAGCCATCGCGAACCCGACCGGCGCGACCGGGTGGAACTGCTGGGCATGGCGTTCCATTGGCCGAACCTCGGCATGATCCATGGCTTCGACCATGCCTTCGGCTACAACCCGCTGCACATGGCCGAGTTCACCGAGGCCACCGGGGCGCGAGACCACATGGGCGGCGCCCAAGACCGCACCTTCACGCCGATGTTTCCCTCGTTCCGCTCGGCCTTTGCCGACATGCTGGGCCTGCGCTTCATCGTCTCGGCGGTGCCGATCGAGCGGGTCGACCGCTCGCTGAAGCCCGGTGATCTGACCTTGCTGGCACGCACCCGCGACGGCTTCATCTACGAGAACACCCGCGCCCTGCCGCGCGCGCTGTTCGTGCCGGCGGTGCGGCTGGCCGATTTCGACGAGAAGCTCGACAAGGGTCTGCCGGCGGATTTCAACCCGCGAACCAGCGTGCTGCTGGAGCAGGTGCCGGACGGGTTCGACCTCAAGCCTCCGCTCAGCGCGGTCCATCAGGGGCCGACCGGTACCTCCGAGAGCGGCCCCGATAGGCCAGCGAAGGTCCGGCTTGTTTCGTATGCCAACACCGAGGTGGTGATCGAGGTCGATGCGCCGCGCGCCGGCTTCGTGGTGCTCAATGACATCTGGCACCCCTGGTGGGGAGCGACCGTCAACAACGCCGAAACCGAGGTGCTCAAGGCCAACGTGCTGTTCCGCGCGGTGCAGGTGGTCGAGGGCCGCAGCGTCGTGCGCTTCAGCTTCAGGCCGCTCGACGGGCTGATGGCGGACCTGCGGGACAAGGTGCTTGGCCCGGAAGAGGACGAGCTCTCCTCCAATATCGCCATGGTGCCCTAGAGCATGCCGCTCTCAGACGGCCCCATCCGGCACCGGACGGCAGGACCGCTCAGGCACCGGGATCGCCAACCAACCCTGCCGCAGCAATGCCGGCCATGGCTGCAATCTCGTCATTGTCGGAGGTGTCGCCCGAGACACCGATCGAACCGATGATGGCCTTGGCGCTATCGCGGATCAGCACACCGCCGGCCACCGGGATCAATGCACCGCCAATGGCGTGGGTTGCGGCCGAAATGAAGTGCGGGCGCTCCGAAGCCATGCGGGCAATGGCGCGGGAGCCGACCCCGAGGCTGATCGCCCCCATGGCCTTGCCGCGCGCGATATCGCCGCGCTTGAGGCTGGTGCCATCCTCGGCAGCCGAGAGCTTGACCGCGCCGCGTTCGTCGAGGATGCAGATCGCAAGCGCATTCATGCCCTTGGCACGGCCCTCGGCGAGAGCAGCAGAAAGAATGGTCTGGGCGGCGGCAAGTGTCAGGGGCATGGGCAGGTCCTCGGATGTGAACAGCGCCGGCGTTCAGAACGCGGCCGGTGCCCCAGATAGTCTGCCATCCGCGAGGTTGGGCAGGGGCGCAGCACCGGAAAAGCCGGGTTGCGCACATGAAAATCAGCAAGCGACCACGGCAGCTTGCCGTCAAAAGCCGCCGGCAGGGCGCTCAGTCCGGCTTGTGTGACTTCTTGCCGGCTTCGCTGACTTGACCGGCGCGGATCACCGCCCAGACGCTGGCGGCCGAGAACATGATGCCTGCCGCCAGATAGAGCGTGAAGGATTCGCGGAGAGCTTCAAGAATGGCGTGCATGACGGCTCCTTATGTCAACGGATTGCATCGCAGAGTCCGGGCAACCTCCACCCGTTTGTCTTGCGCGATCCCTGTCACTTCTGTCGCTTCGGCAGGCATTCCGGTTCAATTCAGGATATCTCCAGTGATGCTTGAAAGCATTTTTGCAAAAGCCCCACGCAGAGCACACGCCGGCATCGAGCAATCGGTGTCTGGTCACGCCAGAATTCAGGCTGGTGAGTTCCCGAATGTTTCCTTGAGCGACACAGATCCATGTTGCATTGCGAAATAGGGCATCCTCAAGGCGCGCCCAGCGATGCGGAGGCGCGCACGGATCACAGAACCGTCATCGCTCATCCGTCCTTGCCGGCTGCCAACTGCCGGGGGAGCGGCAATGAGGAAACGGGCACCCGTCCCGGTCCGTGCCTGTTCGCGACCATGTCCCTTTGCATCGCGGTGCTTGATTGATCGAGGCTGCCTGTGCTTGATTGCGCCCCAACGAGAACCGGAGGAAGACATGGGACTTTTCAAATTCATCAAGGACGCCGGCGCCAAGATATTCGGCGGCAGTGCGGCCAAGGCGGCCGATGCTGCGACCTTGCAGAAGGAACTCGCCAGCCACGGCCTTCCGGCCAACGTGCAGGTTGATGTCAACGGCGACAAGGTGACCGTCAGCGGCGCGGCCATGACCACCGAGGAAGCAGAGAAGATCATTCTGGCGCTCGGCAACACGGTGGGCGTCGGCGAGGTCGAGAGCAACCTTCTGATCCACAACGAGGTTCCCCCATCCGTGATGTACACGGTGAAGAAGGGCGATACGCTCTGGAAGATTGCCGAGACGCATTACGGCAAGGGCAAGGGCGCGATGTATACCGAGATCGTCGCCGCCAATTCGCCGCCCGTGAAGAACCCGGATCTGATCATGCCGGGCTGGGTGCTGCGCATTCCGCCGCAGAACTGACGGGCCTCGTTGCACCGTGCCCGGCGACCCGTTCAGTCGTCGAGATCCATCGAATACGCGATCTGTGCCGCGCCCCACCGCCTGCCGAGGACGGTGACGGGCGCGGAGACTTCCCGGACCAGTTCACCGAATCCGCGGGGCATGTCTCGGCGGTAGGCCTGCACCACGGGCCAGGGCGAGAAGCGCGCCGCACGCAGGGTCCAGCTGTCATCGTAGATGCGCCGATGGCGGGAAAAGCTGTGGGTGAAGCGCGGATCATCGAGCCGCTGCGGCTGCTGGTAGGCCGGTTGATGCACCGGCACGTAGCAGTTCCGGTCTGTCGCGACGGCATAGGCGATGCCTTTGTCGGGCGCATAGTAGCGCGCAGCGATCGGCGGCAGGGCATCCTCGAAAAAATCGAGTGCGGGATGGATGAATTGCCGCGGGCTGGTGCCGGCAACCGGGCTGAGTTCGCTCGAGAACAGCACGGCCTGCGATATGTTGTGGCTGGCCAGTGCTTCGGCGAAGACATCCGCCAGATCATCGGCAAACTTCTTCGCAGTGGCGATCACGGCCGCATTGGCAAGGTCCAGTTGCCGCACCAGCTCCGTCAGTCTTTCGGCAGAAGCAGGGTCGCGCGGGTGCAGCAGCTTCAGCGACATGGTCTGGACGTCGACCGCGACCAGACGTGCAGGAAAGGAGCCGATGCCTTCGAGGCGGACAAAGGCCTCGACGCTGCCAAGTGCCAGCAGGGCAGGAGGCCGCTCCAACATCATCCCCAGATGACCAAGATCGATGCTGGTGGTGGCATGCTCGACGCCATCCAGCTTGATGACGGCGCGGCAGGCATGAGGCATGCGCGGGCCCATGCGGCGCTCCGCACCCGTGGACCGGGCCGCAATCTCCAGCCGTTCCGGCTGCTTCGCCAGACGTCCCGGGGTGCTGATCTGGCGCAGCCGGTGCGCCGATCCTGCCACCGGCAGGGCCACGGAGGCCGCCGGGCCGCTTGGCAACGAGCCGGCAGCCGGCGCGTCCATACCCTGTGGCAGGCCCGGGCTGGCAGGCTCCGGCGCGCCGGGTGATGGCGGGGATCGGTGATCATCGCGATAAGACAAGATACAGTGTCCAGCTGAGGGGGCAGATCATCGCCATATATCGAGAAAGCTGAAAAATTTGGCAAAGCACCGGGTTGCTTTCGTTGCCGGCCCAGGGGCGCCTCACCAGCGGTTTTCGGCGGCACGCTCTGCCAATTGCCGACCGCTCCAGAAACCGGTTGCCACGGTTCTGCGCCATGCTCTAGCTCTTGGGCAGCGCAGCCCACGCGGGCACCGGAGGACGGAATGATCGAGGACTGGAGCATGGACGAGGTCATGGCGGGCCTCGCCGATGGCAGCATCATCCTTGTCGATGTGCGCGAGCCGCATGAGTTCGCGCTTGGCCATATCCCCGGCTCGGTCTCCATGCCGCTGTCGCAGTTCGACCCGTCGGCGCTGCCGGACGAGCCGGGCCGCCGGCTGGTGTTCTCCTGCGCGGCCGGTGTGCGCTCGCAGCACGCGATTGCGCTGGCCAGGGCGGCTGGTCTTGACCATGACAGCCATTATGGCGGCGGGTTCAAGGAATGGTTTGGTGCCGGCGGGCCTGTCGATCATGGCTGAGCCGTGTGGGCGGCAAGGTCGTCCCGGGCCGGACCATTGAGCGCCATGTTGGTTCCTGTCGCATTGATCTTGCCACATGGACGCAGTGCGCAATCCGGGCTTGTGGCCAGGGCGGTTTTTCTGCCCATATAGCGCAGCGTCATTTCTTCAGATCGGGATCATCCTGCCCATGCGACCCATGAAATTCGGAGTCGGCCAGCCGATTCGCCGCCTCGAAGACCAGCGCTTCATCACCGGCTCGGGCCGCTACACTTCCGATCTCATTCCCGCCAACGCCCTGCATGGCTTCGTGCTACGCAGCCCCCACGCCCATGCCAGTTTCCGGTTCACGGATCTGGCCGCAGCCCGCGCCATCAAGGGTGTCAGGCTGATCCTCACCCACGAGGATATCGCCCATCTTGGCGACCTGCCCTGCAAGGGCCTGATCCAGACCACGGACGGCACGCCCGTCAAGCCGACGCCGCACCCGATTCTGGCGCGGGGCACCGTGCGCCATGTCGGCGAGGCAGTGGCGTTCATCGTGGCCGATACCGTGAACAAGGCGCGCGACGCGGCCGAAGCGATCGGCATTGACTATATCGTGCTGCCAGCCATCACCGGGATTGCCGAGGCCACGGCGAAGGGCGCGCCGCAAGTCTGGCCGGACCGGCCCGGCAACATCGCGTTCACGGCCGAGCAGGGCAACAAGGCCCGCACCGATGCTGCCTTCGCGAAGGCTGCCAGCACCGTGTCGATGACGATCGTCAACAACCGGCTGGTCTCCAGCTACATGGAGACCCGCGCCGCGATCGGTGAATACGATGCCAAGAGCAAGCGTTTCACGCTGACGCTGGGCAGCCAGGGCAGCCACGGCGTGCGCGACCTGTTGTGCAACAGCGTGTTCAAGATCGACCCGTCGCGCATGCGGGTGATCACGCCCGATGTGGGCGGCGGCTTCGGCACCAAGATCTTTCTCTACAGCGAGTATCCGCTGGTGCTGACAGCGGCCGAGAAGCTCAAGCGCCCGATTGCCTGGGTGGCCGAGCGCACCGAGCATTTCCTCGCCCATACCCATGGCCGCGCCAACCTTGCGACCGCCACCATGGCGCTCGATGCAAAGGGCAAGTTCCTTGGCCTCAGGGTCCAGCTCGATGCCGACATGGGCGCGATGCTGTCGCAGTACGGGCCGTTCATCCCCTGGGTGGGTACCACCATGACGTCGGGCTGTTATGACATTCCGGCGGTGCATGTGGTGTTCCGCGGGGTGCTGACGCACACGACCCCGGTTGATGCCTATCGCGGTGCCGGACGCCCTGAGGCGGCCTACCTGATCGAGCGCCTGGTTGACGAAATCGCCATGAAGACGGGGCGCAAGCCCGAGGCGGTGCGCACGCAGAACTTCGTCAAGCCAAAGCAGATGCCCTACAAGACGCAGACCGGACCGACCTATGATTCCGGCGAATTCGACGGGCACATGCGGCAGGCCATGATCCGGGCCGATTGGGCCGGTTTCCCGGCGCGGGCGCGCAAGGCCGCGAAAGCCGGCAAGCTGCGCGGCATTGGCCTGGCCTGCTATATCGAGGCGTGCGGCGGCGGTGGCCCCGAGAGCGCCTGGGTCACGATCGAGGCGGATGGCTCGGCCACCGTGAAGATCGGCACGCAATCGAACGGGCAGGGCCACGAGACTGCCTATGCCCAGCTCGTCTCGCAGGAACTCGACCTGCCGCTCGACAAGATCAAGGTGCTGCAAGGCGACACAGACCAGATCGAGCATGGCTCCGGCACCGGCGGCTCGCGCTCGATTCCCGTGGGCGGGGCCGCTCTGGCGCATGCCTCGCGCACGCTGGCCGACAACCTCAAGAAGCTCGCGGCAGACAAGCTGGAGACGGCAACCTCCGACCTTGAGATCGCTGCCGGAAAGGTGATGATCTCAGGCACCGACAAGGCGCTGAGCTTTGCCGAGATCGCGGCATTGCCGGGCGCGACGGCGGCCATGCTGACCGTCAAGGATACCTGGAAGCCGCCGGAAGCGACCTATCCGAACGGAACCCATGTGGCGGAGGTGGAGGTCGACGCCGACACGGGCGCAACCCGCATCGTCAATTACTGCGTGGTCGATGACTTCGGCGACGTGCTCAATCCGCTGATGCTGGCCGGGCAGGTCCATGGCGGCGCGGTGCAGGGCATCGGCCAGGCGCTGATGGAAGAGGTGCGCTTTGATGCCGAAGGGCAGATGCTGACAGCGAGCTTCATGGATTACGCCATGCCGCGCGCCGCTGACGTTCCAAGCTTCTCGTTCGAGACGCGCAACGTGCGCTGCGTGACCAACGCGCTCGGCGTCAAGGGTGCTGGCGAAGCCGGCGCCATCGGGGCGTGCCCGGCGGTGATGAACGCGCTGGTCGATGCCCTGAAGCGGGCCGGCAAGCCGACCCGCATCGACATGCCGGCAACACCGGCCAAGCTGCGCAATTTGATCGCCAACCGCTGACGGACGGGGTGATCCCGCTTCGGGATGGTTTCGCGGCCGAACCGCCCCGAAGACCCTGGTGAAGGTCAGCCGCCGGGAGCTGCTCTTCGGCCCGCGCGGGGCGGCAGCGTCTTGAGGTATTCGGCCATGGCGCGGCGGTCTTCCGCGCTGGCCTTGGCGGTGTTCTTCACGACATCCGCCATTTCATCGGCGACATAGGCTCCGGCTGGGGTGCCGCCATTGAGCAGCAGCATCTCGAAATCGCGGACGCTCCAGTCGCTCAGGCCATCGGCGGGATGTTGCGAGATGTTTGGCACGAAGCCCTTGCCTTCGGCGTTCGGCCCGCCCGCCATGCGGCCCTGTGCTGTGATGGCACCGAGGAGATTGCGGCTCGAATGGCATTCGGCGCAATGCCCCGGCCCTTCGACCAGATAGGCTCCGCGATTGACGAGAGCGCTCTGCGCCGGGTTCGGAGCGAATGGCTGTCCATCAAGGAACAGCAGCTTCCAGACGCCCAGTGTGCGGCGGATGTTGAACGGAAAGCCCAGCTGATGCGGCGCGTTGGGACGATCCACGGCAGGCAGCGTCCTGATGTAGGCGAACATGTCGCGCACATCCTCGATCTTCATGCGCTGATAGGATGTGTAGGGAAAGGCGGGATAGAGATGCTCGCCATGGCGGCCCACACCCTTGATCATGGCCGTGGCGAACTCGGCCTCGCTCCACGCTCCGATCCCGGTTTTCGGGTCGGGCGAGATGTTCGGCGCGATGAAGTTGCCAAACCCGGTCTTGAGCGCGTGGCCGCCGCCGAGCGAGAGCGGATCGGCCTTGTAGTCGGTGGCATGACAGGAGGCACATCCGCCGATGTGGAACAGCGTCGCGCCGTTGGCGAGGTCAGCCTGCCGCGCGGCCAGGCTCGCGGCAGGGATGGTTTGCGGCCAGGTGATGGCAAGGAAACCGGCCCCGCCAAGGGCAAGGCCGGCTGCTGCAAGCTTGAGGATGGCGCGCATGCGCACGCGCAAGGATTACAGCGGGGTCCGCATGCGGCGGAAGGAATCGCCGAGGCCGGGGGCGTAGCCGCCGTTGTTGCCGTGGCAGCTGCCGCATGTGGCGACCAGCTTCGGATACTCGACCTTGAACGTGGCCTCGTCCTTGATGGACACCGTCGCGGCCCTGGCATCGACCACCCACTTGTCGATGATCGCGTTGAATTCGGCGCGGGACGTCCAGACCTTTTCGGTCGCGTCGGTGGTGCCGGTTTTCGAATCGTCGGGGAAGGCTGCCTTGAACTTGGGAGCATTCTCGATGATCGAGGCCAGAACCGCCTGAACCGGGGCCATCGCGAAAGGCAGTTCGCCACGCGTCATCCGGAATGGATCGCCGCCTGCCTGCCCGATGGCACGCATCGCTTCGCGGCGCTGCTTGATGGCGTCAGCATTCTGCGCATACGAGGTGGTTGCCGCCAGCAGCAGTGCGGCGGAAATGGCAACGAGACGAAGCATGTCGGGGACTCCCTGTGTCGGGCGTGGACGCCCTGTCGCGATTGGTGCCGGAGACGTTGCATGTGTCTCCGTGGCGGGAGTGACAACAAAGTCGCCGTTCATTGCCCGCTAAACAGGCACAGTATCAATGTTACCCGGAGAGTAAATCGCACGGGACTGCATGATCTCACACATTAAATTGACCTTGCATCCCTGCAAATCAGTCAATGCGCAATTGCGGAACCTGCAATCAGCCCTGTTTGGCCGGGGTGTGGACCACCAGGCCATCGAGGTTGTCCTTCACCCTGATCTGGCAGGAGAGGCGCGAGGTCGGCTTCACGTCGAAGGCGAAGTCGAGCATGTCCTCTTCCATCGGCTCGGCCTTGCCGACGGCGGCTGTCCAGTCCTCGGCGACATAGACATGACAGGTGGCGCAGGCGCAGGCTCCGCCGCATTCGGCCTCGATGCCCGGAATGGCATTCTTGATCGCCGCTTCCATCACGGTCGAGCCGGTTTCGGCCTCGATGGTGCGGGCGGTGCCGCCAGCATCAATGTAAGTGATCTTCGCCATCAGCCCTGATCCATCTGCCGGCAGGCCGCGCGGGCCTGCTTCCCAACCATGAAAACGGGCGCGACTGCCTGTGCCATCGCGCCCTGCATGAGCGTTGCACTAATACGGGATGGCCGGCTTGTGAAGCGGCTTGTCCTGGCCGTTTGTGGGCAGGCGCCTGTGGTGTGGCCTCAGGCTGCCTTCAGCAAGGCGCTGATGGCGGCGCGGGCCTGCTCGGCGGCTGTGCAGAGCGCGCTCAGGTCTTGCTGCGCGGCAGGCACTTGCGGCGAAGGCTGAACCGACAGCGCCTTCTCGACCTGTTCGGCGGCGTCGGCCACCTGCCAGGCCCCGATGGCGCGGGCTGCCCCCTTGAGCGTGTGGGCTGCGTCGCAACCCGCTTCCGTCCCAGCCTGCCGGATGGTGGCGAGGTGCCGGATGCACTGATCGGCGAAGAGGGCGAGCAACTCCTGTTCGAGTTCATGATCGCCGCCGCTCTGGCGTGCCAGATAGACCATGTCGATGGGCGACTGGCCAAACACCGGAGGGGCGGACGCGGTCATGGCAGGCTCTCTGGTCCCGATGTGGTTGCGAAGGCTGTTGCTTGAGCGCGCACCGGCGCGTGTGCGGATGACAGCCTCGGTCGCCATGGTCCACCGGGATGGTAACCAAGCCGTTAACGACGTTTGGGAAAGAATCGGCCTCGGCGGTTCCAATATCCCCGGCAGTCATTTACCTTTAACCATGGTAAACGCGTGGACTCCCATGTCCGCGCGCGGTGGTGTGGCGTGAAAAAGGCGGAACTCATGTCCAAGACGAAGAAGGTGGTCGATCCCACCGAGGCAGCCCTTTCGGCCATCGAAGAGGCGCTCAAGCTCGACAATCTGACCTCTGGCACCGATTCTGGCCAGGATGCCTCCGCTGCCGCGCCCGACGGCGATGGTGCCAAGGGATCGTCAAAAGCCGCCTCGCGGCAGGCTGAGCCGGCTGATCCGCGCATGCCGTCGGTGATGAGCGCCGATCTGAGCCAGTTCGAACCGCAGCCGCTGCCACGGAGCGAGCCTGTGAGCGCCGCACGGGCCGCCGCCATTGCGCCTGACGAGATCAAGCCGCTGCCGCCGCTCGCCCCGCCCGCCCCGGCCAACACGCAGGAAACCGGCAGCCGCGCCGCGATGGTGCCACCCTCGCTGGTCGCCCCCGATGCGAGCCGCGTCGCCAACGATGATGGCCGGACCATGAATGACCTGGTTCAGGCCTTCTCGACACGCCCCTCGCGCAAGCCCTATCTGTCGGCTGTGCTCGGCTCCCTGCTCTGGGCCGGCGGCATCGGCTTCATGCTGATGGCGCAACATGGCGACGTTGCAGCGGCCATGGCGGCCGTGTCGTCATTCAATGTCGGCCAGTGGGCGATGCTGGCAGGCCTGCTGGTGCTCCCGATCCTGCTGATGTTTGCGCTGGCCGGCATCTACGTGCGTGTCGGCGAGATGCGGCTGGCCTCGCGGGCCATGACCAATGCGGCCATCCGCCTTGCGCAGCCCGAGGCGGCGACGGCCGATGCCATGGTTTCGCTGTCGCAGGCGATCCGCCGCGAGGTTGCGGCGATGGGCGACGGCATCGAACGGGCCGTGGCCCGCGCCGGCGAACTGGAAACCATCGTGCGCTCCGAGATCTCGACGCTGGAGCGCGCCTATTCCGACAACGAGGTGCGCCTTCGTGTGCTGATCGATGAACTCGTCACCCAGCGCGAGGCGATCACCAGCAATTCCGAGCGGGTCAAGGTGTCGATCAGCGGCGCTCACGAGAATCTTTCGCGTGATCTCGAGAATGCCAGCCGTTCGATCGCGGAAGCGGTCAACAGCGCCGGCGACCGTGTCACGGGCGCGCTCGGCAACAAGGGCGACGAGATCACCAACGCGCTTGGCCGGGCCGGCGACCGCATGGTCGACGAGATCGGCTCGCGCGGATCCGATCTGGTGGATCGCCTCCAGATCACCTCCAACGAGGTGAGCGAGCGGCTGTCGAAGGCCAGCGACACCGTGGCGTCGGCGCTCGACCAGCGTTCATCGGAAATCACCGAGCGTCTGGAGCAGGCCAGCGGCCGGATGGCGACCACGCTCAACGAGCAGTCCGCCGAAATGGCCGCGCGGCTCGAGGCGACCACGCAGAATGTCACCGAGCAGCTTGATGCCCGCACCCAGGACATTACAGCGTCGCTCGAACGCACCGGTTCGGTTCTCACCGAGGGCCTGTCCGGCGGCGCGCGCGAAGTCACCCGCACCATTGCCGAGACTGGCCGCACCGTGGCCGAGGCCATTGCGCTCAGGGCCGCCGAGGTCAACGAGGCTCTGGCCAGCACCGGCGAGAAGCTGACCGGCGAGATCGCCATGCGCGGCGAGGATGTCGTGGCGCGCTTCAACGAAAGCGGCGTGCAGCTTGCCACCCTGATCAGCGAGCGGGGCGGCTCCTTCAACGAGCAGATCGCGGAAACCAGCAACCGCATCCACGAGACGCTTAGCGTCAACGGCAAGGCCGTCACCGATGAACTGGAGGCCCGCACCGAGGCCCTGCGCGATGTTCTCACCAGCCAGACCGCCGAGGCCCGCAGCCTGTTTGCCGCCGCGACCAGCGAGATGCAGCAGCGCCTGGCCACCGAGAGCGAAAGCTCCCGCAACCTTCTGGCCGGCACCGGCAAGGACATCGTTATGGCGCTGGCCAGCCAGGGCGCGCGCGTCAACGAGGCGCTTGCCGCCAATGGCGCGTCGATCCTGCAGACGGTCGAGGCCCGAGGCCGCGATCTCGAAACCGCGATGGGCGGACGGCTGGTCGCGCTGGAAGACATCATCGTCAACCGCGGCGGCACGCTGGCGCAGAAGCTGGCGACCGACTCGGCCCGCTTCACCGATGAAATGGGCCAGCGCCTCGTGCAGATCGAGACCTTGCTGACCATCGAGGGTGAGCAACTGATCGAGCGCCTGACCCAGCGCACCGACGGGGCGGCTGTCACCCTCGCCGCCCGGACCAACGAGGCTGCTGCTGCGATGGAAGCCCAGATCAAGGCTTTCGAGGACCGTTCCGGCGCCAAGAGCGCCGAAATCGCCAACTCGCTCGACAGCCTGATCGCCCGCATCGACACCAATCTCGGCAACCGCGCCCAGGTTCTCAACGAGGCGCTCGTGGAGCGCACGGTCGAGATTGCTCGCGTCCTGGCAGAAGGGGGCCGAGACGTGACGCAGGCGCTCGCCGCCAAGGCCGACGAGATTGGCGATGTCGTGACCTCCAAGAGCGAGGCGCTGACGCTGACCCTCTCGGCCAAGGCTGACGAGATCAACCAGACGCTGGGCGGCCGTGCGCTGGAAATCGCCGACACGCTGGACCAGCGCATCGGTCGCTTCGAGGAGCGGGTGGTTAACCGGCTTGACACCGTGTCCGGCACGCTGGACGAGCGCAGCCGCTTCATCGCCGAGACGCTGCAGGCCAAATCCGATGGCATTTCGGCCACGCTTGGTGCCCGCGCGGAAGAATTGCGCCAGCTCTTCGATGTCGAAGGGCAGGGCGTCGTGAGCGCGCTGGGCGCACGGGGCGAGGCCATCGCAGCCGATGTGGCCGCCATCGGCCAGGCCGTTGTCTCGACCATCGAAAGCCGGGGCGCGTCCATCATCGAGGGTCTGCGTGACCGGGGCAGCGAGATCACCACCGCGCTGGCCCAATCGCAGGATCAGTTGCGCACCACGCTGGAGAGCGGCACCAGCAGCTCCGTCAGCACGCTGGTGGCCACCAACGAGCGCATCCGCAGCGAACTGGGCGGCACGCTGGAACGTCTGGGCGAGGCCAACCGGCTGATGCAGCAGATCGTCGCCACGGCCAATACCAACCTGGTCGGCGTCGAGAGCAGCCTGTCCGACCGCGTCAAGGAACTGGAGGTGATCCTCAGTGCCGTGTCCGACGAGACCGGGCGCGCCAGCATGCAGGTGGCACAGCAGGTCGACGCGCTGAAGGGCGTGTCGAGCGGCGCGATCCGCGAAGCGACCGGCCTTGTGGGCCGCCTCGACGAACAGGGCCGTTCGCTGGCCGAATCCACGCGGACCAACATCCAGGCGCTAGGCGAGGCCGCCCTCAGGCTTGAAACGGTCGAAGCCCGCGTCGGCTCCGCCCTGACAGAGCGCAAGCAGGGTCTGGAAGAACTGCTCGAAGCGATCTCGGATCGCACCGGCGACGTCGAGTCGATCACCCGCTCGTTCACGGCGCTGGTCGAGGACTCGCTGAAGGCAGCCGAGCAGCGCGCCCGCCAGATCGGCGGCGTGCTGGCCGACAGTGCCGAAGCGACGACCCATGCCATCACCGAGCATTTTGAAACCGTGCGCACCAACACCGGCAAGGAGCGCGAGCGCACCGCCGCCGCCCTTCGCGCCGCCTATGAGGGCGTGGCGGGCGATCTTGGCAGCGGGCTTGCCAAGGCGACCGAGCAGTTCCAGCAGACCGCAGTGGACCTGCGCGCCATGAATGCCGAGATCCAGCGCGAGCTGGAAGCGACGCGGGCCGAACTGCGCCGGGGTGTGCTCGACATGCCGCGCGAGACGCAGGAAACCACGGCCGCCATGCGCCGCGTGGTGGGCGACCAGATCAAGGCCCTCAACGAGTTGTCCGACATCGTCACCCGTTCGGGTCGCTCGCTTGATGTCGCAGCACCGGAGCCCATCAGGGCGCGCAGCGTGGCACGAGCGCCCGAACCAGCCCCGGTGCCGGTTCCGGCGCCACGCATGGCCGAAGTGCCGCGCGAGACGGCCATTGCCCGCGCCCCGGAACGTCTGGTGCCCGCCAGCCGGCCCGAACCTGTGCGCCCGGTCGCCGATGCCGGGCCTGCCCCGCGCGGTGGCTGGCTCTCCGACCTGCTGACAAGGGCGAGCCGCGACGAGCGGCCCCAGCCCAAGCCGAGCGTCCCGGCGCTGGAAAAGCTCGATTCACTCTCGGTCGACATCGCCCGCATGATTGACCATGACGCGGCCGTCGAGCTGTGGGATCGCTACAAGCGCGGCGAACGCAACGTCTTCACCCGGCGGCTCTACACGCTTCAGGGCCAGCAGACCTTCGATGAGATCCGTCGCAAGTATCGCCGCGACGAGGAGTTCAAGGACACGGTCGACCGCTATGTGGAGGAGTTCGAGCGCCTGCTCGACGATGCCAGCAAGGGCGGACGCGATCAGGCCATCGCCAACGACTATCTCACGTCGGAAACCGGCAAGGTCTACACGATGCTGGCCCATGCGAGCGGACGCTTCGAATAGGGCCAACCGGCACGGTTGACGCGATGCAAGCCGCCCCTCGGGGCGGCTTTTCCTTGGACATCACTGCGGCAATCTCAGGAGCGGGAAAGACTCAGGCCCGTCCGCCCCAGCGCACGATCTCGCGCAGCACTTGCGACATGGCCTGATCGAGCGCCTGCGCGGCGGCGGGGCCGCTGATGCCGGCCACCGGCACGCGCGCGGAGAAGGCGCGGGCTGCGCCGACGCGGCCCGTGCGGTCACTGACGAGGCGCACCGTGACCTCGACCACAGCCTGCGACGTGGCCGCCTCGATGCCGAAGCGGCGGATGTCGGCATTGAGCGCGACATCGGCCACGACACGGTCGCCGGGGCGACCGACACGGCCCAGACGCGAGGCGTTCTCGAAGGTCTGGATCAGCCGGGTCTGGAACAGGCGGGGCAGGCGGTCGGCCCATTGCGCGTCGGGCAGATAGGACAAGGCACCGCCATCGCTGACCAGGATGCGGTCCGAATCGATAGCCTGCACCGTGGTCGGCTCGTTGACCACCATCTGGCTGCGCGAGCCTCCGGCCCTGCCGACATCAGCGGGCGCGGTGAGGTCGAACGTGGTCCGCTGAGGCTGGCTGTTGCAGGCGGCGAGCAGCCCCCCAAGGTCCACCCCTGCCGCATCGGCCACGCCAAGGGAAGGTTTCACACCGAACAGAGACGGTCAAG
>JAIYDY010000043.1 GCA_027487245.1 Hyphomicrobiales bacterium | reverse complement strand
GGCCTGGTGTCGGCGGGAGCATCGATCATTGTGCTGGGCGGCCTGCGGTCAGCTTGTCGAGGGCGGCAGCCGGAGACAGGCTTTCGCGTTCACCGGTGGCCCGCCGTTTCAGTTCGACCTTGCCTTCGGCGAGGCTCTTGGGGCCGACGATCAGCTGCCAGGGCGAGCCGATCAGGTCGTTCACCACGAACTTCGCGCCGGGCCGCTCGTCCCGGTCGTCGTAAAGCACATCAACCCCGGCAGCGAGCAGGCCAGCATAGAGGGTTTCGCAAGCGGCATCGGTGCCGGCGTCCCCCATCTTGAGGTTGAGCAGGGACACGGAGAACGGCGCGATCTCGTCCGGCCAGATGATACCGGCATCGTCGTGGCCCGCCTCGATCAGGGCGGCAATCAGGCGGGTGGGACCAATGCCATAAGAGCCCATGTGCACGTGCGTATCCTTGCCATCGGGGCCTGCAACTGTCGCGCCCATGGGCTCGGAATACTTGGTGCCGAAGTAGAAAATATGGCCGACCTCGATGCCGCGGGCCGAAACCCGCGAGGCTTCCGGAATGGCGCGATAGGCCGCTTCGTCGTGCATTTCCGAGGTGGCGGCATAGAGCGAGGTCCAGCGATCCACGATGCCCTGCACGCCGGCGACATCATCGAAATCGGTGTCGGGGCCGGGGACGGGATAGCTGAGGAAATCCTTGTGGCAGAACACCTCGCTCTCGCCGGTGGAGGCAAGAACGATGAATTCGTGGCTGAGATTGCCGCCGATGGGGCCGGTATCGGCGCGCATGGGGATCGACTTCAGACCCAGCCGCTCGAAGGTGCGCAGGTAGGCCACGAACATCTTGTTGTAGGCGTGCACGGCCCCGGCCTGATCAAGATCGAAGGAATAGGCATCCTTCATCATGAACTCGCGACCGCGCATCACGCCGAAGCGGGGGCGCACCTCGTCGCGGAACTTCCACTGGATATGATAAAGGTTCAGAGGGAGTTCCTTGTAGGACTTCACGTAGGACCTGAAGATATCGGTGATCATTTCCTCATTGGTCGGGCCGAACAGCATCTCGCGATCATGGCGATCCTTGATCCGCAACATCTCCTTGCCATAGGCGTCATAGCGACCGCTCTCACGCCACAGGTCAGCGGACTGGATGGTCGGCATGAGCAGTTCGATCGCGCCGGAGCGGTTCTGCTCCTCGCGGATCACGGCATTGATCTTGTTGAGCACGCGCAGGCCCAAGGGCAACAGCGTGTAGCTTCCCGCTGCCTGCTGGCGGATGAGCCCGGCCCGCAGCATCAGTTTGTGCGACACGATCTCGGCATCCTTGGGCGTATCGCGCAGGATTGGCAGGAAGTAGCGGGACAGACGCATGGTGAACCTGTTCGAAAACGAAGACGGACCGCCGCAAACCCGCGAATGCGAGTCGCCGCGTCATGATGCGCCCCGACTGACACCATCCATGGGGCAAAATTGCAAGGGCAGGTGATGCCGACACGGCAATTTGGGCGCCAGATCGCGCCTTCAGTCTTTCCTGAAACGCGCCTTGAGCGCGGCGGCCACAGCCTCAGGCACGAACGCCGTAATGTCGCCGCCCATGGATGCGATCTGGCGCACCAGTGTCGCCGTCACCGGGCGAACCCTGGGAGAGGCTGGCAGAAACACCGTCAGGATGTCGGGCGCGAGAACGCCGTTCATGCCGGCCATCTGCATCTCGTAGTCGAGATCGGTGCCGTCGCGCAGGCCCCTGATCATCATCGAGGCCCCTGCCCGGCGGGCAGCATTGACCGCAAGATCAGAGAAGGTGACGACCTCCAACCGGGTCTGCTCAACCCTTGCCAGCGGCACGCAAATCTCGCGGATCATGGCGGCGCGCTCTTCGGCGCTGAACAGTGGCGCCTTGCCGGGGTGAACGCCGATCGCCACGACCAGCGTGTCGACCATGCCGCAGGCCTGCCGCACCACATCGACGTGGCCGTTGGTGAGGGGATCGAACGAGCCGGTGTAAAGTGCGGTGCGGGTCATGACAGATGGGTAAGACAGGTTTTCTGCGTTGGCAAATCGGACGTCGATGCGCCGCCAGAGGGTCAGGCTGCCCGGACGGCCTTCACCATGGCCGGCCATTCGGCCATGTGATCGATCACGGCCATGGCGCCCGCCTCCTTCAGCCTTGCGCTGATGCGGGCGCGGTCATGCGCGACACCGGTGAAACCGATGACCGGCATCCCCGCTGCGCGAGCCGCCAAGACCCCGGGCACCGAGTCCTCGATGACAAGGCAATTCTCTGGGCGCATGCCCATTGTCTCCGCTGCAAACAGGAAGACGTCAGGGTGCGGCTTGCCGCGCGAGACCTGGCTCGCCGAGAAGACATGTGGATCGAACAGGTCGATCAGCCCGGCCGTGGCGAGATTGCGCTTGAGCGGCACCAGGCTGGTGGACGAGGCGACGCAACGCGGTCCCTCGATCAGGCTTACAGCGCTCCGGACACCGGGCAGGCTCTGCAATTCCTCGGTGAAGCGGCGGTGGACCTCGCGCTCGATGCCTTCCTCGAAGTCGGCAGGGAGCGGCCCGCCATAGTCGGCCTCAAGAACCTTGCGCCCCGCCGCCACCGGAATCCCGACCATCGCGTCGACGTAGGAATCCATCGTCCAGTGCGTCAGGCCGAGGCGGTGGTACGCCTTGAGGTTGATCTCGGCATAGATCGTCTCGGTGTCGATCAGCGTGCCGTCGCAATCGTAGATGATCAGATCGTGCGGCACGGGCGGAATCCAGATGTCAGGGCCCTTTGTCCTAATGCGCCGTGTCCTTCTTCTCAAGGGACCGCATGATGTGTTGGCCGAGGCGCATGGCGGGAAGCGAGATTTGCTGCGCCTGCATCAGGGCAATCTCGGTGTCGGACAGGTCTGGCGCGCCCTCTGCCACGTCGATGATGTAGAAATCCGGCGGGACCATTTCCTTGGGCAGCACGGTCAGGCCAAGACCGGCACGCACAGCGGCCTGCGCTCCGGCCAGCGAGGTCGAGGTATAGGCCACGCGCCAGGACCGGCCGGCCCGGTCGAGCGCCGCCGTGGCGCGCTTGCGGTAGACACATGGATGGGGCGAGACGACCAGCGGCAACGGCCCCTCGCTGGTGAAGATCTCCGGCCTGGTTCCGGCCCAGACCAGCGGCTCGCGCCAGACGCGAACACCGTCTGTTGGACCCATCGGCTCGCGCTTGATCAGCACCAGATCGAATTCGCCATCCTTGAACCGCTCGATCAGGTTGAGGGTCAGGTCCGTGGTGACCTCAAGGGCCACTCCGGGATGGCTTTGGGCAAAGCGCGCCAGCACGCCGGACAGATGCGTGGTTGCGAAGTCCTCGGGCGTGCCGAGGCGCACCAGCCCCTGGATGACCGGTTCGCTGATCTTGCCGAGCGCTTCCTCGGCAAGGGCAAGGATGCGGCGCGCATAGGAGAGCAATATCTCGCCATCGCCGGTGAGTTGCACGCCTTTCGGGGAACGCCACATCAGGCTGCGACCCAGCCCGTCCTCAAGGCGCTTCAACTGCAGGCTGACCGTCGGCTGGCTGATCAGCAGACGCTCGCCAGCCCGCGTGAGACTTCCCAGTTCGGCCACCATCACGAAGGTGCGCAGCAGATCGAGATCAAGGCGGGAGGTCATGTCTGTCAGCTCTCCTGTGCGAGCGCGGCAGGCTGATCGCACCAAACCGTATCTTTGACATTGCGATATGCAATGATTGTTGTCATGTCAGTACGCTTTTTGCAATGCATCGTTCAGGGCATCCGCATGCGGAATCCATGCGTGTCCTGATTGTGAAGTCGCCACTGGCGTTGAATGATTGGCTGGTTGTTTTCCGGGTTGACGCCGGCGCTGCAATTTCATCATCTGGTCAAATCCGGGACGCTTCGGATCGCAGTGGCAGACATGATGCTGCCTCGAAGAAAAACGTCAGACACGGGAAGAACGCACCATGGATCGTCGTCATCTCCTGCTTGCCGGGGCTGTTGCCGCTGGCCTTTTGAGCTCAACAACTGCCTTCGCGCAGTCCAGGGGCCCTGTTGTCGGGGTCAGCTGGTCAAACTTCCAGGAAGAGCGCTGGAAGACCGATGAAGCCGCCATCAAGGCCGCCATCGAAAAGGCCGGCGGCACCTATCTGTCCGCAGATGCCCAGTCATCGCCGGGCAAGCAACTGACCGACATCGAGAGCCTGATCGCGCGTGGCGCGAAGGCGCTGATCGTGCTGGCGCAGGATGCCGCAGCCGTCCGGCCGGCTGTCGAGAAGGCCATCAACGAAGGCGTCGCAGTCGTCGGCTATGACAGGCTGATCGAGATCCCGCAGGTGTTCTACCTGACCTTCGACAATGTCGAGGTCGGCCGGATGATGGCGCGCGAGATTCTCAAGGCCAAGCCCGAAGGCAACTATGTCTTCATCAAGGGCTCGGGTGCCGACCCCAATGCCAACTTCCTGTTCCAGGGCTCGATGGAAGTGCTCAAGCCAGCCATTGATGCCGGCAAGATCAAGAATGTCGGCGAGGCCTTCACCGATGGCTGGCTGCCTGCCAACGCGCAGCGCAACATGGAGCAGTTCCTGACGCGCAACAACAACAAGGTCGATGCCGTGGTTGCGGCCAATGACGGCACGGCGGGCGGTGTTGTCGCTGCGCTGGCGGCCCAGGGGCTCGCCGGCTCGGTGCCTGTTTCGGGTCAGGACGCGGACAGGGCCGCCCTCAACCGCGTGGCTCTCGGCCAGCAGACCGTCACCATCTGGAAGGACGCGCGTGATCTTGGCCGCAATGCAGCGGAAATCGCGATCCAGCTCGCCGGCGGCAAGAAGCTCAACGAAGTGACCGGCGCAACAGCCTGGAACCAGGGACCGAACAAGGCCAACATGACGGCCATCTTCCTCAAGCCTGTTCCGGTCACACAAGCCAATCTCAACGTCGTGATCGATGCAGGATGGGCGCCGAAGGCGGCAATCTGCCAGGGCGTCGCCCCCGGCAAGGTGCCGGCCTGCAACTGATGCCTCTGTGGGTGCCGCATCCGGCGGCACCCTCCAAGGCACCCATG